>JBAUVJ010000393.1:0-2691 GCA_049583165.1 Candidatus Sulfotelmatobacter sp.
GCCCTGGCCTCGGTGACCTCGCATGAATTTTTTCATCTGTGGAATGTAAAACGCATTCGCCCTCAACCACTCGAACCGGTGGATTACACAAAAGAGAATTACACGCGCGCGCTCTGGTTCAGTGAAGGCTGCACCAGCACTGCCGCGGATATCATCCAGCTACGCAGCGGCCTGCTTGATGAGCGTCAGTTCGAGCGTGAGATTGCATCCGGCATCGCAGAACTCGAGGGGCGTCCGGCGCACCTGACCCAATCGGCGGAAGAATCCAGCCTCGACGCGTGGCTGGAAGGCAACCCATACTATCGCCGCCCGGAGCGCAGCATTTCCTATTACAACAAAGGCGAGTTGCTCGGAATCATGCTGGATCTGGCAGTGCGCGAAGACAGCCACGGACACGCATCGCTGCGTGAAGTCTTCCAATGGATGAATCAACATTATGCGAAGAAGGGTCGGTTTTTCCCCGACTCCGAAGGCGTGCGCGAAGCTGCGCAAGCGGTAGCCCATGCAGACTTGAGCCCGTTCTTTTCAAAATACGTCTCCGGCACGGAAGAGATTCCGTGGAATGATTTCTTCCGCAGCGTGGGCTTGCATCTGGTGGAAGGGAAGGACACGGTAGCGGATGCAGGCTTCGCGGCTTCGCGAAATTTCGATGGCCCTATGATCGTGGAAGCCGTCACCGCGAAGAGTGACGCGGAGCGAGCCGGCCTGCTAACCGGCGACACAATCCTGGAAATCAACGGCAGGAGTGTGGGACAAGAATCCTCCGAGGAGATTGCCGCACTCGCCGTAGGCGAAACCGTCACCCTCAAAGTGCGCGGCCACCGGGGCGGCGAGCGTGAATTGAAATGGAAAGTCGGCGCACGCGACGAAGTCACCTACGAACTCAAAGACATGGATAACATCGGCGCGGACCAACGCGCACGCCGGAGTGCATGGCTGGCGGGCGAAGCGCAGCCTCCGCAATCGACATCCGTGCACTAAACACGGTTTACACGTATACGCTCGAGGCTCACGGGTTATGATCCGCACCATCGCGATGCTGGTCTTCTGGGTTCTCGCCGCACCGGTAGCTGCGCTGATCGGATTTCCCTGGACGTTCATCTCCGGCGACATCCGCCTGCTCTATCGCATGTTCATGATTGGCGCGTGGTACGGTGTGTGGCTCACTGGAGTCCGCGTGAAAACCATCGGGCTCGACAAACTGGACCCGGCGCGCACCTATATCTTCATGTCGAATCACGTTTCCAATCTTGATCCGCCGATCACAATCCCGCTGATTCCGAAGCGAACTTCTGTGATGGTGAAAAAGGAATTGTTCGGCTTCCCGATTCTGGGCCGGGCAATGCGAATGGGATCGCTGGTGCCCGTCGATCGCGGCAATCGCGACGCCGGCATCGAGTCCGTGCGCGTTGCCAAACAAGTTGTGCAGCAAGGCCTCAACATGACCATCTATGTGGAAGGGAAGCGCTCTTTCCACGGCAAGCTGCTCCCCTTCAAAAAAGGGCCGTTCTATCTCGCGATGGAATGTGGCGTGCCCGTGGTTCCCGTAACCATCACAGGCACGCATTCTGTAATGCCAAAGGGAAGGTTCGCCATTAAGCCGGGCGTGGTAACAGTGAATTTTCATCCACCCATTGAGCCGCAGGATTTCGGCAGCCGTGAATGCCTGATGGAGAAAGTTCGGGCCGCAATAGACAGCGGGTTGCCTGAGGACTGCCGGCAGGATGCATCGGCTGCGAAGCTCGCGTCGCCATAAAGCTTGCCTATTCCTTCCGAGCTTTACTCCGCAGCGCCCGCGCCATCTCCGGCAACTTCGAAAGCAGCGCAGAATACTTCAGCCACAATTTGTGATCCACCGCCGGAGCGCCGCTCACCAACGCTCCTGCGGGAATGTCATGAGCCACGCCGCTCTGCGGTGTAACGATCGCGTCGTCGCCAACCTTGCAATGTCCCACCACTCCCACCTGTCCCGTCAGAATCACGCGATTACCAATCTCCGTGGAACCGGCAAGCCCTACCTGAGAGCAGAGCAACGCATCTTCACCCACCTGCGATCCATGGCCAACCTGCACCAGGTTATCGATCTTGACCCCGCGCCGAACGCGAGTTTCTCCCACGCTCGCGCGATCGATGCAGGAGTTCGCCTGAATCTCCACATCGTCTTCGATCACTACCGGAGCCGGCTGTGGAATCTTGTGCCAGCGTGCGTCGCCGGTTTTGGCAAAGCCAAAGCCATCCGACCCGATCACAACGCCATTCTGCAGCAGAACATTATTACCGATACGGCAATTCTCGCGAACCACCACATTCGCATGCGCGAAGAAATTACGGCCAATCTTCACGCCGCGATAAATCACCGTGTGTGCCAGCAGCACCGCATGGTCGCCAATCTCCACATCCTCATCGATCACCACAAAAGGCCCGAGATGCGCACCCCGTCCAATCTTCGCCGAGGTATGCACCACCGCGGTCGGATGCACCCCGGGCGCATAACGCAGCGGCTGATGGAAAAGCTCGAGCGCCCGCCCGAACGCTAGATAAGGGTCTTTAGAACGGAGCATGGCCGTCGAAATGGAAGGGAAGTCCTCCGCCACAATGACCGCGGAAGCCTTGGTGGAGCGTGCCGCCGACGCGTACTTGGGATTCGAAACAAACGTTAGCTCTCCCGGTCCCGCCTGCTCGATACCGTTA
>JBAUVJ010000394.1:0-6055 GCA_049583165.1 Candidatus Sulfotelmatobacter sp.
CCATCCGGCAGGCGGAAATTGATCGCGTGCGCAGCCGCATGGGCGCTCTGACTCCGGAGCAGGAAATGGCGGTTGAGGCGCTGACGCGTGGCATCATCAACAAGGTGATGCATACCCCGATCACCACGCTGAAAACTGCGGCGCGCGAGGCGGAAGCCACTACGGTGATTGACGTGGTGCGGAGGTTGTTCAATTTGCGGGAGAGAGATAAAGAATCGAAGACGCCGGGTGCTGATAAGGATAAAGAAGCGGGGACGCGCCGCTGATGGCTCGACTGCGCATTGGCTCCCGGGGTTCGCAACTTGCCCTGTGGCAGGCCAATCACATTTCTGCGCTGCTGCGTGCGCGCGGACATGAAGTGGAGATTGAAATCATCCACACTACTGGCGACAAGATTACCGATGTCCCGCTCGCCATGGTCGGCTCCAAGGGAGGACTTGGTAAAGGAATTTTCACCAAAGAGATTGAAGAAACGCTCGCCGCGGGCCGCGTTGATCTGGCGGTGCATTCATTGAAGGATCTGCCTACCGAACTTCCACAGGGATTTGAGATTGCGGCGGTCACGGAAAGGGAAGATCCGCGCGATGCATTTTGCTCGCGCCTCTATTCGAAGATTGAGGATCTGCCGCAGGGTGCGCGCGTCGGAACCTCGAGCTTGCGGCGGCAGGCGCAACTGAAGGCCATCCGTCCCGATCTTGAGATTCATCCGCTGCGCGGTAATGTTGATACGCGGCTGCGGAAACTTGAACAGGGGCAGTACGACGCGATCATTCTGGCTTCGGCTGGGCTGAAGCGCCTGGGCAAGACGGAATTGATCAAGCAAATTATTCCTGCCGCAATCATGTGTCCGGCGGCAGGGCAGGGAGCGCTGGGAATCGAAATCCGCAAAGGGGATACCGCGACGCTAGAGCGGTTGTCATTTCTGAACGATGATGCTGCCCGCGGGACCACTGCTTGTGAGCGTGCATTGCTTAACCGCCTCGGCGGAGGGTGCCAGGTTCCGATTGGCGCGTTTGCAGAAATGAAAAATGGAAGGCTGCATCTTGAGGCCATCGTCGCCGATCCAGATGGGTCGAAGGTTCTGCGGGAATCGCACGACGGGGACGGCAATCATCCTGAAGAACTGGGCAATGCCGTCGGCGAGATATTGCTGCGGCGAGGTGGCGACGAAATCCTGGAAGCCGTTTATGGCCGCGGACTGGCGGTTCCGCCGCAGCCGTGATATCCGATAGTGATCCGATATGAAGAGCGGCAGCGTTCTCCTGCAACTTCTCGGCGGCACAAAAAATTCCCATGCTCTACGGCGCTGGATCAATCTTTGGCCGCCGTTTCTGGGCGCGGGCATTCGCGTGCTGCGCATCGCGCCAGATATGAAAAGTATCGACGTCGAAATGAAGTTGCGCTGGTGGAATGCGAATTACGTGAGCACGCACTTCGGCGGATCCTTGTTTGCCATGACCGACGCATTCTATATGCTGATGCTCATGCATCATCTTGGAAGCGATTATGTGGTGTGGGACAAAGCGGCGAGCATCCGATACAGAAAGCCGGGGCGGGGAACGGTGCGGGCTGAATTTCGTTTGTCCGATAGTCAGATTGACGATATTCGAGAGAAACTGAAGACGCTGCCAAAATACGAGCCAGTGTTTTCGGTGCAAGTGAAAGATGAGTGTGGAGTGGTGATCGCGGAAGTGGACAAAGTTCTGCACGTTCGAAGAAGTGAAGGTGTATAGGATGGGCATTTACTGGCAGATCACAGGAGAGCTAAAGCATGTACATCCCCGAATTTAACCGGGTTCGCGATCACGCGGAAGCAATCGATTTCGTGCGGGCGAATCCGTTCGCGATTCTGGTTTCGGCTTCGGACGAAGGACCGTTCGCGACGCATATTCCTATTCTTGTGCGGGAAGTGGGCGATCAGATAGTTCTACATGGGCACATGGCCAAGGCGAATCCGCATTGTGGTCTTCTGGAAAAAGACCAGGAGTCGCTGGCTATTTTTCACGGTCCTCATGCCTATATTTCTCCCAACTTGTATGAGAGCCGCGAGAGCGTTCCGACGTGGAACTATGCTGCGGTGCACGTGTATGGACGTGCCCGTGCGGTCTCCGATGAGGAACATCTGCTGGATGAGGTACGCGAAATCATCAACGCATTCGATCCGGGATATTACGCACAGTGGAGCGGTCTTAGCGACAAGTTTCGCCATGGAATGTTGAAACATATTGTGGGCTTTGAGATGGTCGCCAGCCGGATCGAAGCCAAGTTCAAGATCAGCCAAAATCGCAGCAAGAAGGACCAGGCGTCGATCATCGTTTCTTTGGGGCGGAGCACGGATACGAGCGTTGCCGGGATCGCTACATTGATGGAGAAGCAAGGGCTGGGGGTCTGATTGCAGCGCAAGAGCCGTCGACGGCAGCCCGCAAAACGTTCGCACCCCCATCTTCCACTCAGCGGCGTGCGCGTGCTCGTAGGGCGGGCGCGGCATCAGGCTAGTGCGCTTTCAACGGAGCTGCGGAAGCTCGGCGCAACGGTGTTGGAGATTCCATTTATTGAAATCCAGCGGCCACGGAGTTTTAAGCCGCTGGATTCGGCGTTGCGAAATCTTGAGGGATACGACTGGCTCATCCTGACTAGCGTGAATGGGGTTGAGGCCATGTGGGAGCGGCTGGATAAGTTGCGGCTGACGAAAAAAAATCTCAAGCACCTGCGTGTTGTCGCGATTGGCCCGGCGACGAGGAAGGCTATCGAGCAGCGCGGCGGGAAAGTCGATGTGGTTCCTAAGGAATATGTTGCGGAGTCGGTTGTCCGCAGTTTGCGGCGGCGGGTGAAAGGGAAACGGATGCTGCTGGTACGCGCCAAAGTCGCGCGTGACGTGATTCCTCGCGAACTGCGCAGAGCCGGGGCGCAGGTGGATGTGGTGGAGGGTTACGAGACGGTTGTGCCGCAAGCTTCGCGTAAACGACTACGGGATGTGTTTGGGAGTCCGCGGCGGAGGCCGCATGTGGTGACGTTCACGAGTTCTTCGACGGTGCGGAACTTTGCGGACTTGCTGCAATTGCGCGGAGGGCGGTCTGCGAAGCTGAATGGAGTTCTGATGGCTTCCATCGGCCCGGTCACTTCTTCAACTTTGCGCGAAGTGGGCCTGCGGGCGGATATCGCGGCTAAGGAATTCACCATTCCGGGGCTGGTCGCGGCCATCGTGCATGCGATCGCCGATCGCATTCCCATCTAGCCTGCCTATGCGAGTGTGATTTTGACGCGTCTGATTTGTACGCCCAACTGCATAATCTGCTAAATTGCCGGAATGAAACCGAAGACCATCTATCTCGCGCTCTGTTTTATCGGTGCGATCCTTCCTTATTGGCAATTCATTCCGTGGGTAATGCAACACGGGATGAATCTCCCGCTCTTCGTTCGCGAACTGTTTGTGAACCGTATCAGCGCTTTCTTTGGGATGGATGTCCTCGTATCCGCTGTGGTTCTAATTGTGTTCATGCGAGTCGAGAGTGCTCGCATCAGCATTCGGTGGCGCTGGCTTCCGGTGCTGGGTTTACTCACGGTTGGGGTTTCGCTCGGCTTGCCGATGTTTCTTTATATGCGCGAACTCAGGGTGGAACAGCTTAAGCCTTTGGGCGATCAGGCGCTGCCAGCCTGATTCCATGGATTTATTCGGTCAGCGAGCAACTGCAATCCGCTGGGACGACGTGGGCCAGGAGGAAATCGGCGACGCGCTGGTAGGCATCGATCTGATTTTCCACGCGGGCGAAGCCGTGGCCCTCGTTTTCGTAAATCTTGTAGTCGACGGTGCCGCCGCGCTTCTTGATGGCATCGACTACCTGTTGCGTTTCTGATTTGGGGCAGCGCGGATCGTGGCCTCCAGCGAGAAGGAGCAGTGGCGCTTTGATCTGATCGATGAAGTTGATGGGCGAGCGGTCTTCGTAGAGCTTTTTGTTTTTTACTACATCGCCCATGGTTGCCAGGTCAGATTGCTGTAGCACAGGATCTTCGTTTTCGATTTCGGTGAACCAGTTGACGAACGGCACGATGGGGACGCCTGCGGCCCACACTTCAGGCGCTTTGGTGACGGCCATCATGCTGAGGTAGCCGCCGTAGCTGCCGCCCATGACGGCGATCTTTTTGGGATCGAGATGGCCGGTTTGCTTGATCCAATCGACGCCGGCGAGAACATCCTGCAAATCGCCGCCGCCCATGTCGAATAAATTTGCCTGCTGAAATTCCTTGCCGTATCCGGTTGAGCCGCGGTAGTTGGGGGCGAGGACCATGTATCCCTGATTGGCCGCGTACTGCACGAAACGGTTGAAGGAATTCATGGTCTGCGCCGAGGGACCGCCGTGAATGTAAACGATGGCGGCGTTCTGCCCGTTGCGCGCCATGTTGAAAGGCACGTAGAGAAACGCGGAGATGTTCCACTTGCCGTCGCGGCTGGGATAGTGAATGAGATAGGGCTCGACCATATCTTCCGAATTAATTCCAGCGACGAGCGAATGCGTGACTTGATGCGACTTGCCGGTCGCCAGGGTATAGACCCAGAGATCGCCGGGAGCGGTGGGGCCGTTGTGATAGTAGAGAAGACGCGCGCCGTCTTTGATAAAAGCGTAATAGCCGCCCACAGGCTCGTTTACGCCTTTTGGAATGGGCAGGGCTGTCGATTTGTTAGTGGCGAGATCGTGGAGGTAGATATCTTCATTGCCATCGACGTTGGCGCTGAAGGTGATGTGCTTGCCGTTGGGGGAGAACTCGCCGCCGCGGATTTCCCATTTGTCTTGGGTGAGCCACGAAATCTTTTTGGTTGCGATGTCGAGCTGACCGATGTTGTCGTATCCGTTGGCGGCATTCGAGGTGAAGAGGACGCGCTTGCCGTCGGGCGAGATGTCGTTATTTGAGTAGCGCTGCTCGCCTTCATGCGGCGTGAGCAGCGTGCTCGTTGTCGTGGCGACCTCGGCAATGAAGATGTTCGAATCCGTGCCCTTGGCTTGTTCTTGCGTGTAGACGATGTACTTGCCATCTTTCGACCAAATAGGATTCGAGTTGCTCTTATCTTGCGGCGTGTTGGTGGTGAGGTGCTTCACTTCGCGCATGAGCGTGTCGTAGATATCGATCTCATAGGCGGCGGACGTTTTCGGCTTGACCAGATAGGCAAGATAGCGGCCGTTGGGCGACCAGGTGGGATCGGTCTCGGCGATCTCGCGGGTGCTGGTGAGGTTGACGACCTTGCCGGTTTTCGGCGAGACCAGAAAAACATCCCAGAGTTCGTCGCCGTCGTAATCGGATTGATAGGCGATCCACTTGCCATCGGGTGACCACGCAGGAGCAGTCTCGCGCTGGTCACTGACCGTGAGTTGTACCGGCCAACCGCCTTCGGCGGGGACCAGCCAGAGGTTGTTGCGTCCGCTCATGTTGGAGATGAAGGCAATGCTTTTGCCGTCAGGTGACCAGGTGGCGCGGCCGACCTGGCGGGTCATGTAGAGCTTTTCGATGGTCAGGGTGCGGGGCTCGACCTGCGCGTTGGGTCTGGAGGCGATCTGCTTGGGATCGGTTACGGCTTGAGGCGCGGGAAGAGTCTGGGCGGCCAAGTTTTCGGCGACGACTGAGGTCATGAATACGAGGATAGCAAAGAGTAGGAGGGTGCGCATGAAGACGGAAAGCCTCATCGTGAAGCGCGAACAGAAAGTCTAGCAGAGGGGCTAAACCTGTGGTGGCGCACAAAAAGTGCATGGGTCCTTCGCGCAAAAAAAGCGCGCTCAGGATGACAGGGCTTTTGAAGAGTGCCAAGGTTTGCGGAAGCTACGCTTTCGCGTTCTTATGCATCTCCACGGTGCTCCAGGTCTTGTCGGCGGCGTGACAGATGTTTTCCAGAGGGCAGTCGAGGCATTTGGGTTTGCGGGCGATGCAGAGTTTGCGTCCATGCCAGATGATTTGGTGGGAGAAGAGTATCCATTTCTCGCGCGGGATGATGCGCATCAGGTCTTGCTCGATTTTCTGCGGGTCATTGTTTGTGGTCAGTTCGAGGCGGCGGGAGATACGGTGCACG
>JBAUVJ010000395.1:0-7314 GCA_049583165.1 Candidatus Sulfotelmatobacter sp.
ACTGGAAATACCACTTCGCCGGACGGTCGGCGTCGTCGATCAGCATGAGGTGCGGATTGTGCTTCAGGCCTTCCGCTTGCAATTCCATGGTGCGGCGGTCCTGCTCGACAAATTTTGCGAAAACAAATTTCAGCAGCCCGGCGCCGAAGGGAATCCAGCGAAACAAATTCCAGGCCGCCACCACGTCGATGCGGCACTGATTTCGCGTAATGGGCGTGACCGTGGTCAGCGACGAAAACCAGTACTTCCCTGCCCGGATGGTTTCGCGGCGCAAGTTGGGCAGAGTGAAGTCGATCGTAGTGGTGATCGAATCCGCGGAGGCATAGAGTCGCAAGAGCTTGTAGGGTGCGGAGTTTGAGCTGGGCGCGTGCGCGCTCATGCGGAAGCCATTGGGAATCGGCTCAAAGTTTTTCTTCTTCTCGTGGATGCTATGCCGGCTTCGCCACCACCATGCCTGATGTACGAACGGTCCGTGCGCGGGATCCATCAGACCAATAATGCCGTGGTCGATGCTCACTGGCATGTCGGCGGTGAGATAGGCGCGCTTGTATTTTCCTGGCAAAGCTAAACCGAATTTTTCAACCTGCGGCGCCGGCTCGGGAGCTTCGTCTCGTCTGCTGGATCCCGCACCCGACGGCCCGGGATCGGGCACATAGACCCAGACAAAACCATCCTGCTCTTCGCAGGCATAGCTGCCCGCATAGATGCGATCAACTTTCAAATTCTGCTCGGCGGTGAGCGAGGGAATAAGCTGGCACTGCCCGTTGTGAGCATCGAATTTCCAGCCATGGTAAGAGCATTCCACATTTTGTCCGTCGAAGTGACCGCAGTTCAGCGGCATACCGCGATGAGGACAGGCGTCACGCAATGCGAAGGGATGCCCGGCACGACCGCGTCCGATGACGAGCGGAATCTCAAGCAACGTGGCCTTGTGAAGTTGATTGCGATGAACCCGATCGGCGGGCAATGCTCGATACCAGAAACCGGTGAGCATCAGCGAATCGGTGGCCTGGCGTTGCGGAGAGTCAAGTTCGGGCATGGAGGATTGGTTGATGGCCGATTTCCGGATTGCCGGGCTGAACCCATATGCTAGCATTCGCAGGACTTTTCGTTGCGCACCAATCAACCTGGGAGATTTAGATGGAGTTCCTCGGCCACTTTCGCCGGCTAACGCCTGTGCAGCGAAACACGTTCACCGCCTGCTTTTTCGGCTGGTCGCTCGACGCCTTCGATTTTTTCATTCTGACTTTCTGCGTAAGCGCGATCGCGACCCAGTTCCACAGCAAGATCTCGTCGGTGGCTGAAGCAATTTTCATAACTCTAGCCTTTCGTCCAGTTGGCGCCCTTCTTTTCGGACTGATGGCCGACCGCTATGGACGCCGCATCACGCTGATGGTGGATATCATCGCCTACTCCGTGTTTGAACTGGCCTCGGCCTTCGCTCCTTCTTTGAAAATATTTCTGATCACGCGGGCGTTGTTCGGAATCGCCATGGGCGGCGAATGGGGCGTGGGCGCGGCGTTGGCGTTCGAAACCCTACCGGCGGAAAATCGGGGATTTTTCTCCGGATTGTTGCAGGAAGGCTACGCCGTGGGCTACCTGATGGCGGCCCTGATTTACGGAACCGTTTTTCACTTTGTGGGCTGGCGCGGAATGTTCGTGATCGGCGCGCTGCCCGCGTTTCTCGTGATTTACATCCGCACAAAAGTGGACGAATCCCCGGCGTGGTTGCAGGGTCAGGTATCGAAAAGTGCGGAGAGAAATCTGGGCAAGGGCATTCTGACTTATGTAGGGACGTTTATTTTTCTCGTCGTATTGATGTTCAGTTTCAATTCGTTCAGCCACGGCACCCAGGATCTCTATCCAACCTTTCTTCAGAAAGACCACGGGTTTGCTCCACAAGCCGTTGGACTGATCGCCATCATCGCAAACGTGGGGGCGCTGCTGGGCGGAATGACTTTCGGGAGTTGGTCGGAGAAAATCGGCCGGCGGCGCGCGATTGTGATCGCGGCACTGTTATCGATTCCCCTCATTCCGCTCTGGGCATACTCACACACAGTGCCCATGCTGGCGCTCGGCGGATTTCTGATGCAGTTCATGGTGCAGGGCGCGTGGGGCGTAATCCCAGCCCATTTGAACGAACTTTCTCCGCCCGCCGTAAGGGGAACATTCCCGGGCTTCGCCTACCAACTGGGAAACTTTCTCTCGTCATGGAATGGCGTGAAACAAGCGAGAATCGCCGAACAGCGCTATGGCGGAATGTTCGCGCCAGTTTTGGCTTGGACGGTTCTAATCGTGGCAACGCTGGTTACGCTTGTTACCGCAAGCGGGCGCGAACGCAGAGGCGCCGATCTATCCAATGTCGAATAGCGCCGGGTGCAACGCGCGAAGCCGCATATCGACCGGAAGTGCGCGGTACTAGCACGACAGTAGCATTGTCAGGGCAGAACGCCTGTGGTACGGTAGGTTAAATTTCACGCCTTCGTAAAATACTTTCAAGGGCCTTTGACGTATTAATTTGCACGAGTGCGTGTGCAGGAGTATCGCCACCATGAAAGAAACGATGGATCCCACTCCGGCGAAATCATCAGGCGACGAAGAGAATTTTGCCAATCGCAAGCTGATCCGTCCGGCATTGCCGCGCGTCGATCATAATCACGGCAACCACAACTCCAGCCACATCCAGATGCCGGAGCGCCGGGACCGGCACGAACGCCCGGAACGGGGCCAGGATCGAGGAAACGATCGAGGAAATGATCGTGGACATGATCGCGGACAAGACCGCAGCCAGGATCGCAGTCATGACCGCGGATATGACCGTGGCGAACGCTTCATGGGGGGCGGCGGCGGACGAAAAACGGCTCCTCCGGAGCAGACCAACGCGGAAAATTTTTACTACCAGAAGCAGATGCAGTCGAGAACGCCGATGGTGATCGTGCTGCGCGACGGCGAAGAAGTGCACGGCATCATCGAGTGGTACGACAAGACGTGCATCAAAGTCATCCGCGAGGATGGCGGACCGAACTTGATGATCTACAAGCCCGCCATCAAATACATGTTCAAGGAAGATGAGAACGAGCGGTAGTCGCCACGCTGACGAATCGCGTCTATTCTCACTCCACTCCGAAATTGATAGACGACCCCGCCTCTCGCCGATCCACTCACAGCTTCGGTAGCACAATCCCCTGCTGCGATTGATATTTCCCTTTGCGATCGGCGTAGCTGGTTTCGCAGACTTCGTCCGACTGAAAGAACAGAATCTGGCACAGGCCCTCGTTGGCGTAGATGCGCGCCGGAAGCGGCGTTGTGTTCGAGATTTCGAGCGTAACAAAGCCTTCCCACTCGGGCTCGAATGGGGTCACGTTGACGATGATGCCGCAGCGGGCGTAGGTGCTTTTGCCCACGCAGATGGTCAGGATGTCGCGGGGAATTTTGAAATACTCCACCGAACGAGCCAGCGCGAATGAGTTGGGCGGCACCAGGCAAATATCGGTGCGCACCGTGACAAAGGATTTCTCGTCGAAATGTTTCGGGTCGACAATCGTGCTATTCACGTTGGTAAAAATCTTGAACTCGTCGGCCACGCGCAGGTCGTATCCGTAAGAAGAAAGGCCGTAAGAGATCACCCCTTCGCGCACCTGCTTCTCGGAAAAAGGGTTGATCATGTCATGTTCGCGGGCCGTCTTGCGAATCCAGCGGTCACTCTTCAGCATGAAGCTCCCTGGGAAGAAATTGAGTAATTTAGTAATTGGAAAATCGAAAACCTTCGGCGTCAAGCTCATTACGAACACCGAGTTCGGAAATTTCCCAATCACTCAATTTCCCAATTACTCAATGTTTTTAGAGTCTCGTCAGTTTACGGTACAGATGCTCCCGTTGACAATCTCGCTTATCTCCCATAGCATCAATGACTTGAAGGGTCGCTCTTAGACCGCAACCGGGGGCCGTTCGTGATCAAGCTCGACATCATCAACGAAGTGGTGGCCAGAACTGGCATCACCAAGACTAAGGCCGAGTTGGCGGTAGAAACCGTCTTTGAGAGCATGAAGAAGTCGCTGGCCCGCGGCCATCGCATTGAGCTGCGAGGATTTGGCGTGTTCAACGTGCGCCCGCGCAAAACCGGCATCGGACGCAACCCGCGCACCGGTGCTGAAGTTTCCATTCCTCCCGGCAAGGCGGTTCGCTTTAAGCCGGGCAAAGAATTGCAGTCGATCGATTGAGATAGACGGCATTCAGTTTTCAGCACTCAGCCTTTAGATTCGGGCGCGTGCTTCTGGCTTCCAACTGCTCCTGCCGATCGTAGTAGCATCTATATAAGGGCTGCGGAAAACCCCGCGGCTGATCAATCGAATGTCGGAACCCACTCCTCCCACAGCGTCCTCCACTCTGGAATATTTCCGTCCGGCGCCGGAGCTGGCGCCGTCTCCTCCAAAGCAGCGCTACTGGCTTCATATTTTGTTGTTGTTGGCGACCTGCTTTACCACGCTGGTAATGGGCGCACGCATGGAATACAACTTCCAGCACGGGCAGCCAGCGCTTTCTGCCAGTGACGACTCGGTTCCATTTTTCCCCGCCAATTGGGCCTTCTCGCATCCCGCCCGCCTGCTGGGTGGCATGCCGTTCATGGCCACGCTGATGTTGTTCTTCCTGGCCCATGAAATGGGCCACTATCTCTACTGCCGCCGCTATGGCGTGTACGCCACGCTTCCTTTTTTTATTCCCATGCCAACTCCCATCGGGACCATGGGAGCGATCATCGTCATCCGGTCGCGCATTCGCTCGCGCACTGCGTTGTTCGATATTGGAATCGCCGGGCCTATCGCGGGTTTTGTCGTGGCTTTCACCGTGCTCGTCATTTCTTTGGCATGGTCCAAGCCCATGAGCCCTGCCCTTCCGCCGCCAGATTATGAACTGGGATATCCCTTAATTTTTACTGTTGTGCACCACGTGTTGTCCTCTCTTGGCTTGATTCACGGAGCAGCAGCTCTTCCCTTCGATCGCGCGTTGCTGCATCCCACCGCGATTGCAGCGTGGGTGGGAATGCTGGCAACATCGCTTAACCTACTCCCCGGCGGCCAGCTCGATGGCGGCCATATTATTTTTTCCATTGCCCCTCGCGCGCACAAATTCGTTTCGCGGCTCACAATTCTGATCCTTATTCCAATGGCGTATTACCTGTGGACCGGCTGGCTGGTGTGGGCGATCCTGCTGTGGTTGAGCAGCTTCCGGCATCCTCACGTGGCAGAGTGGCCGCAGGTTTCGGGCACACGAAACTGGCTCGCGGTCTTCGCGCTGTTCATGCTGGCAGCCACGATTACCCCCGCACCCTTGGCGCACTCGTCTCTGCGCGAGGTCCTGGCACAATTCCAAGTCGTCCGGCATGTGTTGCACATTCGATAAACGCCATAAACCCGGCCGCGAGCAAACCACTTCGAAGATTCGCACTCCCGACTGCTTCTCTCGTATACTCCCTATTCAATCGTTTTAGTTGGCGCAATCGGAGGTATTCTGCCGTGGCAAAGACAACGGTTTGTTTTGCTTTACTCCTGGTACTCATTTCTCTCCCCTTCCGCGTCAGCGCACAGACGATTGAAGTCGATGCCTCCCGTCCCACCAACCACTTCATCCCCAAAGAAACGTTGGGCGCAGGCGTCGATCGCATCGCAGTAGAAGCGATTGATAAAGACCTGATCCAGCCGACGCTGGAGAAAACACAAGCTTCAGGCTGGCAGCCCGTCACGTACCGCCAGAACACCGAGCTCGCCGTCGAGGCTTGGCATTGGAATCCGCAAGGCACATGGAGCGACGGCAGCAATGGCAGCGGCGTCAGCGGCAAAGGATATTTCACCGGCTCGGCCACTCCCACGGAAACCATTCGCTACTCCTATGGCTATGCCCTGCCGCGCCGCGGATTCACCCGCAACGATGGCACCGACAACGTGGGCTTTTCGCGGCTCACCGACGGAGATCTGAACACTTTCTGGAAGAGCAATCCCTATCTCACGCAGCACTTCACCGGCGAGAGCGATGCCTTGCATCCCCAATGGGTGGTGCTCGACCTGGCGCAGATTCAGCAAATCGACAGCATTCGCATCGCATGGGGGGAACCGTACGCCCGTAACTACCTGGTGCAGTACTGGACGGGCGACGATCCCATCAAGGCGGTAACACGCGGCGTCTGGCAGACGTTCCCACAAGGCTCGATGACGGATGGGAAGGGCGGGAGCGAAACCATTCGCTTGAGCAGTATGGCGATGCCCGTGCGATTCCTGCGCATATGGATGACGGAATCGTCGAACACTTGCGTTGCGGGTGGTTCCGATCCCCTGAAAAACGATCCGAGGGATTGCGTAGGGTATGCGATTCGCGAACTCTATCTCGGCACCACCACGAGCCACGGCGAATTTCACGACATTCTGCGCCACACGCAGGATCAGGAGCAGACAACAACTTATTGTTCGTCCGTCGATCCCTGGCATCAGCCCTCGGACTTAGGATCAACCAAGCAGGCCCAGGTGGGATTCGATCTCTTCTACACCAGCGGCGTTACCCGCGGCCTTCCCGCCATGATGCCGGTCGCGATGCTCTATGACACGCCCGACAATGCGGCGGCGGAAATTGCATATCTGAAGAAGCGAGGCTATCCGATCTCTTACGTCGAAATGGGCGAGGAAGCCGACGGCCAGTACATGCTTCCGGAAGATTATGCCGCGCTGTATTTGCAATGGGCCACGGCGATTCATCGCGTCGATCCGGCTCTCAAGCTGGGCGGCCCGTCGTTCCAGGGAGTAAATAAAGATATTGAGGTGTGGCCGGACGCGAATGGAAAAGTCTCCTGGACTGCGCGCTTTATCGATTATTTAAAGCAGCACAACCGCATGAACGACCTGGCATTTTTTTCTTTCGAGCACTACCCCTTCGATCCGTGCAGAATCCCATGGGGTTCGCTCTATGACGAGCCCGAGTTGGTGAGCCACATCATGCAGGTATGGCACGAGGATGGAGTTCCGGCGGACATGCCAATGTTTATTACGGAAGGAAATCTTTCATCGGGCGCGAGCGAAACCTACCAGGATATTTTCTCCGGAATCTGGCTCGCCGATTACATCGGATCGTTCTTGAACTCTGGCGGCAATGGCGTTTACTTCTTTCACTATCTGCCGCTGCAAATGGAACCAGGATGCAACAGCTCACCGGGAACATTCGGAATGTTCACCATCAACGCGAATTATCAGATTCAGCAGCCGCTGGCGCAGTTTTTCGTGGCGCAGTTGATCAACCTGGAATGGGTGCAGCCCGGCGGCAACGACCATC
>JBAUVJ010000396.1:0-27846 GCA_049583165.1 Candidatus Sulfotelmatobacter sp.
AACCGCTCTTCGGCTATGGAATCGATGCCGTGCCCGCCATCGACGGATGGGACGCGGGCTATCCCGGCTTCAGCGGAATGCTGCCCGAACCCGAAGGCCTGCACAACGAGCGCGTTTATTTTTTTCACTTTCCCGATGGCAACGCGAGCATTGCGCGCCTTCTGGTGCGCAAGCTGATTCCTGAAGCCATGCCCGGCGATTCCGCCATGGGCGTGGTCACCGCCCGCGCCAACTACGCCAAACTGGACGATAAAAATTCCCCGACACGCATTCGACTAAACAGCACCGTAGTGCGCGTGAAACACATGGGCGATCCCGCCCATGCGAAAGAGGTTGAAATCGCCTACGCCCATGACGGCAAAGTCTACACAGTTCGCGCCAAGCACTGCGTCCTCGCCTGCTGGAACATGATGATCCCTTACTTCTGCGACGAGCTGCCGGCCGCGCAGAAGGAGGCCCTGGCCTACGCAACCAAGGTTCCGCTGCTTTACACCAACGTGCTGCTGCGCAATGGGAAAGCATTTCAGAATCTAAAAGCGAATGCCATCTACGCGCCGGGCGGCTACCATACTCTGGTCGATGTCGATCTACCCGTGAGCATCGGCGACTACCATTGCCCCCGCGATCCTGACGAGCCCATGATCGTGCACATGAGCAAGTCTCCCTGCAAGGCGGGATTGCCGCCGCGCGATCAGCACCGCATGGGTCGCATCGAACTTTTCACCACCACATTTGAAACCATGGAGCGCAAGATCCGCGACCAGTTGGCCCGCACCCTCGGACCCGGCGGATTCGATCCCGCGCGCGACATTGCCGCCATCACGGTAAACCGCTGGCCCCACGGCTACGCCTACGATTACAACTCGCTATTCGACAAATTTGTGCTCGAAGGCGGGCCTACACCGTGCGAGATCGCGCGCAAGCCGTTCGGTCGGATCGCCATCGCCAACGCCGACGCGGGCGCACATGCCTTCACCAACACGGCTATCGATCAGGCCTGGCGGGCGGTGGGAGAGTTGAAGAGCTAGTCGCCGCTGGGCGCAGTAACCGCTGAGGCATCGACTCCGGAAGATTCGTCGACTGAAAAAAAGAAGAGCGTCCTACGTGGAAGGGGAGACCATGCAAATGGGCGACCTCGACCGCTCCACCCATCAGCACGAGAATAAAGACAATGAAAATACCAACACGCCGAAAATCGTGATCGTGTTGCGGCGCGAGCAACGCGATGATAGCGCCAAGGATTAGTCCCGTGACCAGGCCGCCGACATGAGCGGCGTTATCGGTAACGCCGGAGACGGCTCCAAAGGCCAGGTTGAAAACAACAAATACCATCAGACTGCGGAGCGGGCCCGAAAGCGCGGTGCGCGGAACCGAGAACTCGCCCAGTTTGAAAGCAGCAATCAGTGCGCCCGCCAGTCCAAAGATGGCACCCGAAGCGCCTACACTCATCACCTGTGGGTTCCACACGATGCTTCCCAGACTGGCGCCCAAGCCGCAGAGCAGGTAAAGGGCTCCATAAGTCCATCGTCCGTAGAGCGACTCGCTGAGTGCACCCAGATCCCACAGGCACCACATGTTGAAAGCAATGTGGAGCAGCCCGCCATGAACGAAGACGCAGGTCAGTAGACGCCACCATTCGCCGGAAATCGTGAGCGGACCCACATTCGCGCCCCATCTCGCCAATTCCATTCCCGGGAACTCCTGAAATGGATTCGCTCCGTTAGCGAGGACCATACCCAGGTATACCGCCACATTCACGCCCAAAAAAATTTGAGTGAGGCTGATGGCGGATTCGCCCCGGCGAACCCACGGTGTTCGCATGACCGGCTGGCGCGCGTCTTCGACAACTTCACCCCGCTGGTAAGCCTCGTGCTGCACGCACCACTGGCACACCTTCTTGCCGAAGGAAAAACCGGGAAGCTGACGTCCACATCGTACGCAGTTTGCCATGGCGCTATAAAAGCGTATCAGGAGTTTCGCATAGGCGCGAGGGGCGCAGCGAAAAGCAGGCGGGGCTCAATTCCACGCAGGGAACCCAAGCAATCCTGGCCGGCAATGGATTATAGATTTCGCGTTAACGAATCCAACTCGTTGGGAGGCAACTCCACAAAAGCCGCAGCCGCCGCAACTTTTAAAGCAGTGTACGTTTGCAGGCCATCGATCTGGCCGGCGGTACGCAAATGCGCCAGAGCCGGCATCGCGTTCAAAATATCCGCGTGAAGCAGCAACAAAAAGCGAAGCTTGATTCCGGTCAGCAGAGAATACAATCGCACCTCAATTGCCTTCTCTTGCAGAGTAGAGGCCAAGGTTGCCCGCCGAGGATCCTCCCGGTTCCATTCCGTGTCAGCATATTCCACCAGGACCTTGGAGTTGTGAGCCATGCGCCGCGTCAGCTCCAGAAATAAGCGCATGCGCTTGCGCTGCGCCTCGCGAAATTGCGGCCGGCCAAGCTTCCAGCGACATTCAAATTCCAAGGCCGGATCCAGCAGCGACTCAGCCAGCGAAATATCCACTGGGTAAAGAAACGGAATCACATCGTCGGCGTTAACATCGCGCTTCGGGAAGCGGGACCAGGCGCAGTGCAGCATGTAGACGCAAGCCAGCCCGCCCCAAGCAACCATCAGCCAGGTAAAAATACTAGCGAACATATCTACCGCATCCTCCGTAATGCATCCTTATACTGCTTTAATTCACCGGGAGAAGGAGCCGGTAACTCGGAACTCGGAGTTACTTCTTTCTGTGGTGCGCCGAAAAACCAAATCCAGATCAACACGGCAAGAGAGTATGCCACAACTGAAGTCACACTCCACAAAAAAGTGAATCTTGTTCCAAAATCCGAAAGTTTGAGGTTAATCAGCAGCGCAACCGTGGCATAGAGCCCAAAACCGGTAGCTATGCCAAATGGATACTGCCGCCAGCGCAGGCCGAGAAGTGGAACAAAGGTAACCAGTCCCGCGAAGACAAACACTTGCACGAATCGCACCGCAATTTCGCCTACCAGTATGTAAAAGCTTAGACCATGCCCGAATTGGGTCGGGACCGCGTGAGCTCTGGCTAAGCTGAGACCAACTCCCAGCGTAAGTAGAGCCGGGAAAATGAAGCGCCCCCGCCAGCCGCCGACCATATTCCCAAGAACGGCTCGAACAACCTCGTACATTACTAGAATTCCGAAAAGGTCGTAACCCGCTTCCGTGATCCAATAAGTTGCGTAGTAATCCCCAGGGCTAAGGATGATGGAAAGCCGCGCCATTAGTCGTGCGAGTCCAGCGACTACTCCAAATACTACATAGACAAAAAAACAAGGACTTATCTTGTACGCGCGCCTTCGGAGCAACACCCACAGCAGTAGCGCCAGAAGGCCTAACGGGACATACCGCAGGAGAAGGTTCATAGGGCCCGGGAGCAGCTTATCTCATCTGCTCCCGGTTTTCGAGAGTGCCCATTTCAAGCCGCGATATAACGCATCGGAGGCTTGGTTGGGTTGACGACCGGTGGTATGGGGTCTGGGCCGTCGGCTAGAAGGACCTTTTCTACCACCGGAGGCTTGGTTGGGTTGACGACCGGTGGTATGGGGTCTGGGCCGTCGGCTAGAAGGACTTTTTCTACTACCGGAGGCTTGGTTGGGTTGACTACCGGCGGTATGGGGTCCGGCCCGTCGGCTAGAAGGACCGTTCCTACCACTGGAGGGTTTGTTGGTTTCACAACGGGTGGTATCGGATCGGACCCATCCGCCAAAGCTACTGACGCAAACGACACGAGCAACAACGAAACTCCCAAGATCTTTTTCATGGTGATTCTCCTTATCGTTGGGGGGATTCCCCGGCAACAGTTTAGTCGCGAATGCAATAAACCGGGGTTTTATGGCAGGAAAGGCGAAAATCCGAACAGAAGCTACTTGCAGATTTCAATAGCGGAAAAATAGTACTCGAGCACAATCTCCAGTTGTTAGTGAATCGTCTTGGTTTTTCTCGACATGTAATCCATCAGCAGATATTGTCCCAACGTGTAAGGCGTGGTGAAGTAAGCTTTGCCGCGGCACATCTCACTTACTTTCTGGACAAACTGCACCAGGCCATAATCGGACGCCAGCATGAAAGTATTAATAAGAACTCCCGCGCGCTTGCACTTAGAGACTTCTTCAAGTGTCTGGCTGACCACGAGAGGATCGAGTCCGAAGGCATTCTTGTAGATGCGTCCGTCTTCAAGCGTCAACGCGGATGGTTTGCCGTCGGTGATCATGACGATCTGCTTCATGTCTTTTCTCTGCCGTTGCAGAATTCTCTGCGCCATGCGCAGTCCCTCGCGTGTGTTGGTGTAATAGGGACCAACCTTGACGCGCGCGAGCTGTGACAACGGAACTTCTTCAGCGGAGTCATGAAAGAGTACGAGTGACAGCGAGTCGCCAGGATACTGTGTGCGGATCAGATGCGAGAGTGCCATCGCAACTTTTTTCGCGGGCGTGAAGCGGTCTTCGCCGTAGAGAATCATCGAGTGCGAACAGTCGAGCATGAGCACCGTAGCGCAGGAAGATTGATATTCGCACTGATGAACTTGCAGGTCCGAGTATTCAATATTAAGCGGCAGCGCCAGCCCTTCGCGCTGAATGGCGCTGGAAAGCGTGGCTGTAATGTCGAGGTTGAGCGTGTCGCCAAACTCGTAGGTCTTAGCCGAACCGCTGGTCTCGATGCCGGTCGCCAGGTCGCGGGTGTCATGGCGTCCAAAGCTGGATTTGCCGAGCGAGCCGAGCAGGTTGCGCAGGGATTTGAAGCCGAGGAAGTCGAGGCTCTTATCGGTAATTTCAAACTTGGCTTGCGGAGTGCCTTCGCCGACCTGCCCGCCAACGCCAGAGGGACGCGAAGGATCGGGAGGTTGATCGATTGAGATGTAATCTTCCTGCTGCATGCGTTCGATCAGTTTTTCGATCAGCTCGTCGAGTTGACCATCCGCCGCCATTTGTTCGAGGCGCTCGCGCATCTCGTCATCGAACTGGTCGCCTTCCATCAGCGCTTGCTCGATGGCGCGGCGGAGATCGTCGAGCGTCTGCTCCCCCTCCGGCATCTCATACCACATGTCACTCTGAAAGCCGCTCTGCAGCAGGTAGTCGGAGAGCGCACCGAGCAAGTCCTCCATGCTCATTTCACCCGCGGGATCAGGGACGTATTTAGAGTAGCGGATGCGCTTCATAAGAACGGCTTCCAGCACGCGAGTTACGAGTTATGAGCGAATCTGGTCAAGCTCGAAGCTCGCAACCTAGTTAAACTGCCTTCTCTGTCTATACGGCGGCTCTTCCTTCTCGAACGCTTTCTCTCGCTCGCGCGGTTCAGGCTTCTTCTCTCCAGCCTTGAAGACTCGCTCTTCGTTGCGGCCGATACGCTTATGGGCGTGCAGGCCTTCGAGAATAAATTCGGCCGCGGACACCTGCTGCTCCGGACTCTCTTTCTGCGAAACGCCCAACGGTCCGAGTTTGTCGAGCAATCCTTGAATCTCTTTCAGATTTTCCAGCGCCTCAAGCGCAGCGACGGAATCCGACAACTGGATTTCCCCGCCCAAGTCAAACCACTGCACGATCTGCTGCACGTTGGCGCCGGTGAAGTATTCGTCGTAGGTCTTGGCAATCGCGGTGCGGATCAGTTCGCGGCCCACGAAATCGGCGCCCTTCATCTCGCCTTCGTATTCCAGTTCGAGTTTGCCCGTGATGGCTGGCAGCGCCGCATAGACGTCGCTAACCCGCGGCACAACCAGTTTCTCGCCGTTGCGAAAAGCGCGCCGCTCCGCGTTCGAAATCACATTCTCCATGGCAGAGATAGGAAGCCTCTGGCTGACGCCGGAGCGCTTGTCGATTTTTTTGTCTTCGCGAGCGGCGAAGGCAATGCGCTCGATCACTTGCTGAATATAGGTCGGCAGGTGCATTGCCTGACCGTTGCGCCGAGTCCATGCTTCCTGCGTGGTGATGGCAATGCCTTCATCCACCGTCGCCGGGTAGTGTGTCCGAATCTCCGAACCGATGCGGTCCTTGAGGGGCGTGATGATTTTTCCGCGGGCCGTGTAGTCTTCCGGATTCGCGCTGAAGACAATGGCGAGATCGAGTGGCAGTCGAATCGGATAACCCTTAATCTGCACATCGCCTTCCTGCATGATGTTGAACAGTCCAACCTGAATCTTTCCAGCCAGGTCGGGCAGTTCGTTCACCGCGAAAATGCCGCGATTCGCGCGGGGGAGCAGGCCATAGTGCACCGTGAACTCGCTCGAGAGTTCGTGGCCGCCGCGTGCGGCTTTAATGGGGTCGATGTCGCCGATCAGGTCGGCGATGGTGACATCGGGTGTGGCTAGTTTTTCCACGTAACGCTCGTCGGGTGTGAGATAAGAAATTGGCGTGGCGTCTCCCAGCCGCGCGACTTGTTCGCGGCAGCGGCGGCAAATCGGCGTGTAGGGATCGTCGCGGATCTCACAGCCCGCCAGGTAAGGCATGTGAGCGTCCAGCAGCGTCGTCAAAGCGCGCAGGATGCGGCTTTTGGCCTGGCCGCGCAATCCGAGAAGAATAAAATTGTGCCGCGACAGAATCGCATTCACGATCTGTGGCACCACAGTATCTTCGTAGCCGACGATGCCCGGAAAAATGCCGGCATCATCGCTATCAGCCAGGCGGGCAATCAGGTTTTCCCGGAGTTCGTCCTTCACCCCGCGGTTGCGCAAGCGTTCTTCGGAAAAAGGACTTCGGCGCAATTCGCCGAGCGTGCAAGGAAGACTCATGAGCAACCCCCGCGACCCAGAATACTTTCTTGGATTATACGCGGAAGAGTGCAATGCCGATTTTTCAGTTCGCTTGAAATCTGAAAGCCGAAGCCTGAAGTCAGTGCACGTGCCCGTTGCCGCCCGCCTTTGCTCGAGCCCGAGCCGCGCGATGCAAGTTAGGAATGAGGTTTTCCAGATATGCATTGAGCGATGTAATGCGTTCCGCTTCCGAGCGCTGCGAGAGCAGCTTTTGTTTGAAATCAAGATCGAGCGGCAGAGACGCCGCAAGATAGAACGAGAGTTGCGACGAGTCGGCACCGGCAAGATCCTGTCGCGCGTCCGCCAGAGCAAGCAATTCGGAGTGCAACTGAATCGCCCGGTCGGTCTCTTCCTGCGATGGCGTTCCCGGTTCATCGTCGATGAACAGAATCTCAGCTTGCAGAAAAGATCGATCCTGATTTACGCCAAGAATCTGGAACCGCCTGCGTCCTTCCGTAACCAGGTCGAGCCGGCCGTCGGAGTATTCTTTTACTACGCTGACGATTTCGGCGGTGCATCCCACCTCCGCAACGCCTTGCTCAACCGCGCGTACAACGCCAAAAGTGCAATGCTGGGCCACGCATTCGCCAATCATCTCCTTGTAACGCGGCTCGAAGATATGCAGCGGCAGGGGAGCGCCGGGGAACAATACGACATCGAGCGGAAATAAAGGAATGAGGGTCGCCAAGAAGTCTCCGTGGATGAAGGACGACTGGAGCCGCGCGACAGTGCGCGGATTGTCCCCGATTGTACCGCAGGGCTTGACTTAACAAATTGGGAAGGAATAAAAGCGCCTATGGAATTTGCGGGAAAAATTGTGGTGGTCACCGGCGCCTCCATGGGTATCGGGGAAGCAATTGCTAAGATTTTTGCTGATCGCGGTGCCGGCGTGGTAATGCTGTCACGCGACGCGGGCAGGGTGGAAGCGGCGCGGTTGCGTGTGGGCCACCCCGAGCGGACCCTGGCCATGGCCTGCGATGTGCGCCATCGCGAAGAAATCGACCGTGCGATCGGCCTCACGCTGCATCATTTCCAAAGAATCGACGTCTGGGTGAACAATGCCGGCCACGGGCTTCTGGATTCGGTCGCGCAGATGGACATGGCGGCGTTCCGCGAGATGTTCGAGACAAATTTCTTCGGCACGGTAGCGGGCATGCAGGCTGTGATTCCGGTTATGCGGCAGCAAGGCGGCGGCACCATCGTCAACATATCGAGCGTGGCCGGGCATATCCCGCTGCCCTTTCACGCCGGCTATAGCGCCACCAAGTTCGCCATGAATGCGATTGGCAAAGCGGCCAGTCTGGAACTGAAGAAGGATGGAATCCATGTGTTAACGGTTTGCCCCGGCTATGTGCGCACGGCGTTCAGCGCGAACGTGGTCCTGGGAAACGAACAAAAGACGGTCCGTCCCCCCTCGATACGCGGGATCACTGCCGAGCGCGTAGCCCGCGCTACGCTGCAAGGATGTTTGAAAAAGAAGAGAGAAGTGATTGTCCCCTGGACAATGTATGTGCCGCAGAAGATCTATCAACTCTTCCCGTCGTTCGTGGAGTGGGCCATGGTCAAGATGGCAAAGTGAAGAGCCGGCTTTCAACCCGCGTTGCCTATCCCAACTCCGCCAGCATCGCTTCCATTTCAGATTGCGCATGCAGATTGCCCGCTCGGCGAGCGGAGGCAATCCCGTCCGTCAGCATGGTCTTCGCTTCGGCGGCCCGGTCCGCCCGAACCAGCGTCTGGGCGGCCATGAAATACCCAGGCGTGTAATTGGGGTCGCCCTTCAGCAGGATGGAAAATTCCGCCATCGCGCGATCGAGGTCGCCCTGCTTGGAGTATTCCATAGCCAAGCCATAGCGGGCGAACGTGTCATTCGGATTCTGCGTAAGGATTTCATTCAGCGCGCCGACGCGGTCCATAGGGCAGTTCTCAATTCTTAGTGATACGTTAAGTCGAAGTTAGTATAAATGGTGGCGTCACCGTGATCATAAGACGTTGGCTTGCCGTAAGTGCGGTGAGTAGAATAGGTTGTCCTCAAAAATTCATCTTCAAAAGGAAGCTGCGAGTGGCTTGTCCGTTTTTCATGCCCGTGGAAAAGTTGGAGAATGGACCATGGCTGCACTCGCATCGGCTCCCGCTGGGATGCGGTTGGAGCGGGCACTGCACCGCTCCCGGCCACGAGGGCGAATCTCCATCTTCGGGAGAACTGCAGGAGTTCTGCAACCTTGGATACGCCTCCGGATGCGGCCGTTTGCCGGTAGATCGCCAATGGGATTCAATTCGCTTCGGTGCCAGAATCGCGTGCAGCGCCAAAGAAATCAAGCCGGATGGCCGTATTCAGGTTCGCTATGTGTGCGAACGGGATCATCTTCCCGTCGAGCACGGTATCATCGAGTTCGATATGACCCAAAATAGTTGCGAGCAGCCTCATCGTGACGCCCGATTGCAGCGAATGGCAGAATGCTTTTTAGATTCCTATGTGCAAAAGAGAAAGAAACAGGAAGTGATTACGCCCATCGCGAGTTGATTGCAGTCTTGAGTGAGTACGGGCCGTTAATGAAATTTGTGCGCGCAGGGAAAATTTATGAACGAAGAGATGCTGGTACCGCGCCCGGTGCATGATTCCCAATCGGAAATGGCGGAGCTTGTTCTCCCCAATGACGCCAACCCCCTGGGCGCGCTCCTGGGTGGCCGTTTGATGCACTGGATCGATCTGGCGGGCGCGATGGCGGCTCACCGGCACGCGCGCAGTTACGCGGTCACCGCCTCGGTGGATCACATCGACTTCCTCGTTCCGGTGCGCGTCGGCGATCTGGTAATTCTTCGCTCCTCCGTAAACCGCGTTTTTCAGACCTCCATGGAAGTGGGAGTAAAAGTATTCGTGGAGAACTACATTGCCGACAAATCGCAGCACGTCGCCTCGGCCCACCTCACATTCGTGGCCGTGGACGCCGAAGGGAAGCGCCTTAAAGTAGCGCCCGTGATTCCCGAGACCGACGAGCAGCGCCGCCGCTATGACGATGCCGGTCGACGACGCGAGATCAGGCGCTCTGAGTTCGAACGGCGGCGAAAAGCAAAACGCTGATTAAATGTGTGATGCTCCGACACCGGCCTGCCGGGCGGATATACTTCAACGAACCGCCTTCCCCAACGCAGCAACCGCATGAGCCGGAGCCAGGCGCACCGAAAACTTGTCCTCGTGTCCACAGCTGATGACAGTAGTTCCGCCGGGACGCTCTCTGACCCAGATCACCCGTTCGGGATTCACAAAAACTTCCATGCCATCTACATCTTCAAACATTACAAATTCCACGTTGCCTCCTTTGTTGGCAATTGGTCCACCCTTAACTTTCAAGGCACTTTCGAAAACTGTCATAGTCTAGCCAGCTGGGAGATTGTGCCGAGTCATCGTGCTCCAAATATTCGCAACAGTGAACTAAGTGCAATCGTCGCCTGTTTGTCTCAACTGTGCTCATGCTGGACTATACTGGTGCGTTCGATCACGGCGAAAGTCTCTTTATGCGGCTGGCAATCCTCCTGTTTTGCAGTGTCTTTTTGTTCGGGCAAACTGGTTCCCCACCTCCTCAGCCGAAGGCGGAGCACGGGCGTCAGGTGGGTAACGTCGAAATTCTCAGTGATACTCACGGGGTAGATCTCAGTCTCTACGTCAAAACCGTACTTCAGAAGGTGAAAGGAAACTGGCACAACTCTATCCCCGAATCCTCCCAGTGGCAGAAGGGAAATCTGGCCATTGAATTTGCCATCAAGAGGGATGGGCAAATAGCGGGCATGAAGCTCTTGACAACCTCTGGCTACACCTCCCTCGACCGCGCTGCTTGGGGCGGCATCACATTGTCCACTCCGCTTCCACCCTTGCCCAGCGAGTTCGTGGGGCAGTATCTTGCTCTGCGTTTTCGCTTTTACTACAACCCCGATAAAAACGATCTGGCAGACGGAAGCCAAACCGTTGCCTCTACCGTTGC
This sequence comes from Candidatus Sulfotelmatobacter sp., assembly GCA_049583165.1. Classification (GTDB taxonomy): domain Bacteria; phylum Acidobacteriota; class Terriglobia; order Terriglobales; family Acidobacteriaceae; genus Sulfotelmatobacter. The sequence goes on from JBAUVJ010000396.1 coordinate 10,749, forward strand.
TCCAAGCCCCTCACAAACAAGGGTAGAGGTCAAAATCTCGCCGGTCGGAGGTCGTGAGGTTCCCGTTGGCGGGTCGAAGATGGTCGTCGCTACGGTCACAGGAACCAAAGAAGATAGTGTGGTATGGAATGTTACCGGATCGGGATGCTCCGAGTCTGCGTGCGGCAAGATGGCACAAGACTCGAGTTTATATATTGCCCCGAGCCTCTTGCCAAGCCCGCCTTTCGTGACGCTAACGGCCGTCTCGAAGGCTGATCCCACTGCGAAGGCGTCCGTCACCTTTCACATTGTGCAGCCTAGTTCTTCGAACTAGCGACACGTATCAGATTTTCTGAGTCGCAACTGTTGATAAATCGCCACAGCACTCACAGCTCCAGAGTCGCCCGCGCCTGTATAATCGAGGGTTCTACACAGTCTTAATTCCATCCTTCTGGAGTGTGACCCCTTGAACGCACATATGCCTGCTCATCCCGGCCAACCTGCCCAGGGCCCGCAACCGCTGCCCGGAGTGGATGCCATCATCGCTGTGGGCTCGGGCAAGGGCGGCGTGGGCAAGACCACGCTCGCGGTAAATCTCGCCGTCGCTTTGGCAAAGATGGGCCATAAGGTCGGCCTCCTCGATGCAGATGTCTATGGTCCGAACGTTCCCCTGATGTTGGGCATGAGCGGCCAGCCAAAAATGGTGGGAGAAAATCGCATCGAGCCGCTCCAGGCGCACGGGCTAAAAGTAATTTCTGTGGGATTTCTGAATCCCGGCGACAAGCCGATTATCTGGCGCGGTCCCATGCTCCACCAGATCGTGAAGCAGTTTCTGAGCATGGTGGAGTGGGGCCATCTCGACTACATGATCGTCGACATGCCGCCAGGGACGGGCGATATCGCGTTGTCGCTGGTGCAGAACGTTCCGCTGACGGGCGCGGTTGTCGTCTCCACGCCCTCCGACGTTTCGTTGCAGGATGCGCGCAAGGCCATCGAAATGTTCCGCCAAATGAAAGTGGATCTGATTGGTGTGGTCGAGAACATGAGCTATTTTGTGTGCCCACATTGCAGCCATGAGGTCGATATTTTCTCACGCGGCGGTGCCGAGAGCATGGCCAAGCAATTCGGTGTTTCGTTCCTCGGAAACATCGCGCTCGACCCCGAAGTCCGCAAATCCGGCGACGGCGGCAAGCCGGTCGTGCTCGAGGGCGAGAACTCCCCGCACGCCAAATCGATCTTCGAATTTGCAGGGAGGGTAGCTGCCCGCGTGGGAGAAATCAAAGCCTCCGAGGGCGCCAGCGTGATTCAGATTCAGTAGGCAAGGTTCTAACTCAAAGTGCGCAGAGAATTACCCTGTGACCTCTGTGCCCGCAGTGGTCTATTGAGTTTTTCGCCTGCGAAATCTCGACAAGCTCCAAAATCTGTCCGGCTCCCCGCCTTTCAAAATCAACTCCGCCATCATCTCTCCCAGCGCCGGCCCATGCTTAAACCCATGTCCCGAGCCGCCGCCCAGTAGCCACACATTCGCCATCCGGGGATGTCGATCCAGAATAAAGTTCCCGTCGGTCGTCTGCTCGTACTGGCAGACACGGGTCTCAATCAGCGGAGCATCTTTCATCGCCGGAAAGCGGAAAGCCACATATTCTCGCACCCGCTTCAGCGTTGCCTGGCTTACGACACGCTCCCCGCACGTGGGATCGAAAGTTGCACCGCGCGTATCGTCGGCCACCTTAAATCCGCGCCGGTCGCTGCCGGGAATGCCATAGAAAAATCGTTCACCGTGGTCGCCCCATACCGGAAGCTGCGCATCGCTGAAGCGAAAATCTCCCGCCGGCGGCCCGAAGAAAAAAATATCCTGCTTGGTGGGGCGAATCAACTCCCCCGCAGTCTCAGGAAACAGCCTACCCAGCCACGGACCGCAGGCAAAAACATAGCAGTCAGCCTTGAGCTGCGAGCCGTCGGAAAGCGTAAGTCTACGCAGCGGCGCATCCTCTAACCCGCCGCCCGAGACAGCCACCTGCCGGTATGTACCACCTTCGTCCACGAACGCGTCGACCAGCACCCGACAACTGGCGCGTGCATCGAGATATCCGCACTCCGGTTCGTATATTCCCCAATCGACACCCGAGAAGTGGATCTGCGGCCAGCGCTTCCTCATCTCCGGCGTAGAAATTTCCTGGAATTTGATTCGCGCCTCGCGAAGCTTTTCCAGTGACCCGCGTTCGAAAGCATCGTCCCGGCTGCTGACCATCCAAAGAACGCCTGTGCGGTGCAGCATGTTCGATTTCCAGCGCTTCTCGTATTTCTCCCAGAGCCTGAGCGCCCGCGCCGCGAGCTTGCTGTAGGGCTGACCAGGTCCATAGGTTCCGCGCATGATGCGGGTTTCGCCCCCGGAAGACGCGCGCGAGTTACCCGGCCCCCACGCATCGAGCAGGGTGACGCGCGCCCCGCGCTCGATTAGATGAAGCGCCGTCCAGCCGCCAAAGGCTCCGGCTCCAACCACTGCAACATGCAGTTTAGATTTCATGAGGAACGATCTCGCCACGGTCGTTGAAAATACGTCGAGAGATCGTAGCAGGGAAGGTCCGGCAACGCTGTCTGTTACGAAAACTCTGAGCCTTAGCCGAGCGTTCGGACAAACGACGCTCCAGCCGCATCGCGGCGGGATGTGAAAAGCCCGGCACGGCGGTGCCGGGAAACCAAAAGTGGTATCAACCTGAGTCCCTTCAGGGACGGCACAAGGTTTCGTAAGAGACTCAACGAGCCATCCTTGACAGGAAGGGAGATGCGTTCCTAGAATCCAAGCAGCAAGCGCGGTTTGCGTCTTTCGGCTAAGTTTCTGCATCTAAAATACTTAGCCAGAAAGTGCAGAAACTGTTTTAAGCCGCGAATCTTAAACGCGAAATGCCCTCTGATCCTAATATCGGCAAGCGGGAACGCGAAGTTCTAACCGCGATTGTGGAGACCTTTATTTCCACGGGCGAGCCCGTCGGCTCGCGTACACTCTCGCGCTCGAACCGCGAGGGATTGAGTCCAGCCAGCATTCGCAACGTGATGGCGGATTTGTCCGACGCTGGTTTCCTCGAACAGCCGCACGCCTCCGCGGGACGCATCCCAACCACCGAAGCGTATCGATATTACGTGGAGCAGATCTCCGGCACAGCCAAGCTCGCTCCTCAGGAAGAAAGTATGATTTCTGACTCGCTCGCCGGGGTCAGCGATGTGCAGGAGTTCATGGAGCGCACCTCGCATGTGTTGTCGCTGATTTCAAGGAACGTCGGCGTAACCGTGGCTTCCAGCGGAACCAAGAATGCTTTGGAGCATGTGTACTTCTCGCGGCTCACCGATCAGAAAGTCCTGGCGGTTCTGGTAACGCGCTCCGGATTGGTGCGCGACCGCGTGTTACGGCTCGATCTGCCGCAAGCCGAACTGGATCTCGCCGCCCGTTACATCAACGAGAATTTTCGCGGCTGGACGATGGAATCGATGCGCGCCGAGCTAGCCCGAAGAATCGAGCAGGAACGCAGCGAATATGACCGCCTGATGAACTCCATCGAGCAACTTTACAAGCAGGGCGCGCTCGCCGCCGAAGCGGAAACCCAGGTGGTTTTTGTGGAAGGCGCCGCCAATCTTGTCACCGGACAGGAAGATCGCAAGCGTCTGCAAGAGATGCTGCAAACTCTCGAAGAAAAAGAAAAAGTTGCGCAACTGCTCGGAGCGTATCTTGATGTAAAGCAGGAAGCCGTAAGAGTAGTGATCGGGCTGGATGATGCTCTGCCCTCCATGCAAAACTTCGTTTTGATTGGGGCCCCCGCGCGTTCAGGAACCGATATGTTCGGATCGCTCGCCGTGATCGGCCCTACGCGTATGGATTATCAGCACACCATGACGGCGGTTTCCTACATCGCACGCCTGTTCGACAAAATTTTGAATGAATCGGAGTAGCACAGTTGGTTATGGCAAAAACGAACGGTAGACAGGAAGTAGAGAAAATAAATCTGGATTTGGAGCACGAACTCCCCGCTGGTGACGGCGCGGAAAATACCGGGCAAAATGCTGCGGTCGAATCCTCCGTCTCGGATTCGGACTTGCAAAAAACAAAAGCGGAGCGCGACTCGCTGCTCGATCGCCTGGCTCGGATGCAGGCCGAATTCGAAAATGCGCGCCGTCGCACGATCAAAGAACAGCAGGAGTTCCGCGATTACGCCGCCGCCGATACGATCAAATCTTTGTTGCCCGTCCTCGATAGCTTCGAGCGCGCCCTACAGGTCAAAGCGGACGCGGCCGAATTCCGCAGCGGAGTCGATCTGATTTACAAGCAGTTGCAGACCGCGTTGGGCAAGCTGTCGCTGCAATCGATCGTCGCGAAGGGCGAGCCGTTTGATCCCCGCTATCACGAGGCCATCGAGATGGTCGACACCACCGAAGTTCCCGATCATCAGGTCATTGAGGAGTTGCAGCGCGGCTACAAGTTGAAAGACCGGCTGCTGCGGCCGGCGATGGTGAAGGTTGCCAGAAATTCCGGGAAGTAAGTTTCCAACCCCGCTGTATCTCTCATGAAGGGAAGGCTTCAATTCTGACCACCAATGCAAAACGCGACTATTACGAAGTGCTGGGCGTGACCCGCACGGTCACCGAGATTGAACTCAAGAGCGCCTACCGCAAGCTCGCCATGCAATGGCATCCCGACCGCAATCCCAATAATCCGGATGCGGAAGAACGATTTAAAGAACTTACGGAAGCCTACGCAATACTCGCGGATTCCGACAAGCGTTCTCTTTATGACCGCTACGGCCACGCAGGAGTCGGCGGTACATCCTCGCCTGGTGGCGGTTTTGACGCCACCGTGTTCCAGGATTTCGGTGAGATCTTCGGCGAATTCTTCGGCTTCGGAGATGCATTCGGTGGCGGAGGACGCCGCCGCAGTCGCGTGCAGCGTGGCGCCGATCTTCGTGAAGACATCACCATCGAGTTTGAGGAAGCCGTCTTCGGCACCGAGACTCGCGTCATGGTGCGGCGTCACGAAGCCTGCGAGGATTGTCGCGGTTCAGGCGCTGCCCCCGGCAAAGGCGCAACTACCTGCGCGTCGTGCGCGGGACGGGGCCAAGTCCGCTACCAGCAGGGATTCTTCAGCATCGCCCGCACTTGTCCCACCTGCCAGGGAACCGGCAATGTGATCACCGATCCGTGCCCCAAATGCAAAGGCGAAGGCCGTGCCTTACGGCAGCGCTCAGTCGACGCGAAGATTCCCGCCGGCGTCGAAGACGGCACGCGGATCAGATTTACCGGCGGAGGCGAGGCCGGTCCATTCGGTGGCCCGGCGGGCGATCTCTACGTAGTCCTGCATGTGAAAGAGCATCCCTTCTTCGTACGCGAAGGAAATGATCTGCACTGCGCCGTTCCTCTTTCCATCGCGCAAGCGGCCATGGGCGCGGAGATTCGTGTCCCCGCGCTCGAGGGCGAGCACATCCTCAAAATTCCCGATGGCACCCAGCCGGGAACCACGTTTCGCATTCGCAACAAAGGCGTTCCGGTGCTGAATGGCCACGGCAAAGGCGATCTCTACGTGGAAGTGCGCGTGCAAATTCCAACCAAACTCAACAAGCGCCAGAAAGAACTCTTGCAGGAACTCGAGACCACCTCCAAAGTGGACAACCAGCCGCTGGTCCGCTCGCTGCTGGGCAAAATGAAAGATATGTTCGGATAGAGATCAGCTCGTAGTTTCCAGTTTCTGGTTTCTAGTTTGATTCTTTCCCCCTTCACATTCTTTGGGTTTTTCCCAGCCGGACGTTGCTTTTGTTCTTGACGTGCCCAGAGCCTCGATCGAGCTTTACTAGAAACTAGAAACTAGAAACTAGAAACTAGAAACTAGAAACTCAGAACTCGCATGACCCGCCGCCGTTGGATCGCCGATGAAGTCTCAGGAAACCGCGCCGCTCTCGTAGGAGAGCACGCCGATCATCTCGTCCGTGTGCTTAGAGCTCGCGTCGGTCAGGATTTTGATATCGCGACCGGCCAATCTGTCCGCCGCGGCCAAATCACGTCGGTGAAAGAAGGTCGAGTCGAGTTTGATCTAGGCGAAGAAATCTCTGCGACAATCCTGACCGAGATTACCCTATTCCTCGCTGTCTTCAAATTCGATCGCATGGAATGGGCGATCGAAAAGTGCACCGAACTTGGTGTCTCGCGGATTGTGCCAGTGATCGCGCATCGTACAGATGCCCACTTGGCCGCGGCCTCAACCAAGCGCACAGAGCGTTGGCGGCGAATCGCCACACAAGCCGCAGAGCAGTCTCGCCGCGCCGCCCCGCCAGAGATCCAAGCACCCGTCAAACTTCCCGATGCGTTGAAGATTGCCCAAGGCCTAAGAATCGTGCTGGCTGAGTCGGAAGAGCAAACTTTGCTTCGCGACGTCCTCGCGCCTGCCGTAACAGAGACCGGAATCGCGCTCGCCATCGGTCCTGAAGGTGGTTGGACTGAAAACGAATTGCAATCGTTTCAGAACGCCGGATGGGTTTCAGCGTCGCTCGGAACCACCATTCTCCGCGCGGAGACCGCAGCAATCGCAGCCACGGCAATTGTCACTTCCGCACTCTCCTCGCTCTAACAATGTTTATGTAGGACAGCCGCCCTCGGCTGTCCGCTCGAGCGCAGCTCGACCCTTTATCTCGTCGAAGCCGTCAGATTGGCCATCTCGCGAGCGCCAGGCTGGTGATATTCTGACCCCCAATGGCTGTCTCGAAATCAAAATCTCATCCATTTCTCCCCGATGATCGTCAGCGCGAAGCCATCGCCCACGTCCACGGGCCAATGCTGGTTATAGCCGGGGCCGGCACCGGTAAAACCTCGGTTCTCATCCATCGCATCGCCAGCCTGGTTCAGGCAGGACACGCCAAGCCCGATGAAATCCTCGCTCTTACCTACACCGTCGCCGCCGCCGGCGAGATGCGGGATCGCGTGAGCGCGCTTCTCGGCTGCCACATTCACTCCGCCACCTTCCATGATTATTGCAATGGCTTGCTCAAGCGAGCCGGCAAAGACTTCGGCGTGCTCGACGACAAAGATCTCTGGATCTACCTCCGCAAAAGAGTTCATGAACTCCATCTGGAGCACTATATTCGCGCAGCAAATGTAGGAAAGTTTCTCAACGACCTGCTGGATTTCCTCAGCCGTTGTCACGACGAAATGGTGACGCCGGAAAAATACGCGGACTATGTCGCCCGGCTGGAACGCGGCGAGCTGCCGGTTCCGCGGGTTGCGAAATCGAAAGTGCAGCTGAGCGATGCGGAAGTGATCGGTCGCTGCCAGGAAATTGCCCGTGTGTACGCCATCACCGAACGCTGGTTGCGCGAGGACAATTACGGCACCTTCAGCCACATGATCACCCGCGCCCAGGACTTGCTTGCGACCGATAAGACTATTTCGGCTACCGAGAATTGCCGCTTCATCCTGGTAGACGAATTCCAGGACGCCAACTTCGCGCAGATTGAGATTCTCGCGACCCTCGCGGGCCAGGCGCGCAACGTCTTCGCGGTTGGCGATCCCGATCAGGGCATCTATCGTTTTCGCGGCGCATCGAGCGCCGCCTTTCATCTTTTCCGCAGGCATTTTCCAGAAACGAAATTGGTCGTGCTGGGCAAAAACCGTCGCTCGACCACTCCGATTCTGCAATGCGCTTTTGCCGTCGTCGATAAAAACCCTCCGGTCTTCGGAAGCTCGGCCTTAACAAACAACGATCGCGGATCTCTTGCCTACCGCCGCCCTCCGCTGCAATCGGCCCGTGAAGAAGACGCCAAAAAAGCCGGCCAGCTCCTGCCTTCCATCCCGGTGGAAGCCATCTCGTTCAGCGGCAAAGACGCCGAGGCGCCCGATGTGGTCAGCATCATTGAAGACGTTAAGCGTCGGTTGAAATGCAAATGGAAAGACTTCGGCATCCTCTACCGTTCGCATGTTCATCGTGACGATGTAGTGCAGCAATTGGCCGACCGCGAAATCCCTTTCACCATCGAAAACATGGACGTCAGTGACACGCCCGAAGTCCGCGATCTATTCGCCTGCGTCGCCGCCGTTGTGGATCTCGGTTCCGACGCCAGCCTTTTTCGCGTGGCTGCCTTGCCGCAATTCGATGTCGATCCTGAACAACTCCGCACCGCGCTGCGGACGATTGCCAAGGATTCGAAAGAGGGAGTGGTCGTCCCGCTCGCCTCGGTGCTCGACGGCGTTGCCGGAGGCGCAGCGGTATTGGAATACATTCGCCAGGCTCGTGAGGAAGTCAGTCTGAAGAAAGCAAAAACCCGCTCCGCCCTTCAGCTGATTGGAAAAAGATTCAGTCTTCCGCTCAATGCTCCCGTGCTCCAGGCCGCCCTGAAGTTTGCCGCGGACTGGGAAGGCAAGCCCGCCACCGCATCCGGCGAACTGGGCGAGTGGATCGAAAACCTCAACTACTTCCGCGAAGCTTGCGGCGTCATTCCGCTCTCGTCGAACGACGAAGCGGATGCCGTACGCCTCATGACTGTGCACGGCGCCAAGGGTCTGGAGTTCGCTCACGTTTTTGTTCTGCGCGCAACCAAAGGCTCATTCCCCGCCGGTTATCGGGAAACGCTAGTCGAGTTCCCCGCCGAGTTGCGCGATCAAGATTCAGCCAGCGCCGGCGACGACAAGACGCTCCACGATCAGGAAGAGCGGCGACTTTTTTATGTGGCAATGACCCGCGCTAAAGATTCGCTGCACATCTATGGCAAGCAGGGAATCGGTCGCGATAAAACTCCAGCGGGGCTGATGCGCGAACTCATCGGTAACCCCGGTTTGCAGCCATATCTCAGATCGCGCCCGGCTCTGCCATCGCAACCTGAATTAATCGAGATGGCTGCCGCCGCCGACACCACCGCACGCGTAGGTTCCCGCCTGCCGGCCTGGCTTGCCATCCCGCCCATTGACGGACTCGACGCGCGCTTGAGCGCCAGCGCCGTCGAGACCTACGAGACCTGCCCTCTGCAATTCAAATTCGAGCGGGAGTGGAAGTTGTCCCGGCAACTTCACGCGGCCGTGCAATATGGCGCAGCCGTGCACCGTGTGCTCCGCACCTACTACGATTCGGTTCGTTTGGGCAGGGCGAAGAGCGACGACGAGTTGCTGCAACTGTTTCGTGACGATCTGGCAGCCTCTGGAATCCAGGATGACTATCAACGGGATCTGTACTTGAAGCAGGGTTTGGAGCAGTTGAGCGATTTTCTGGCCACAACGCGTTCAGCCTCCACGCCCGAAGTTCTCCACACGGAAGAATGGTTCGACGTTCAGATCGCCGGAACCAAGGTCGCGGGGCGAATCGATCGCATGGATCGTCTGCCTGATGGAAGCATTAGCATCGTCGACTACAAAACCGGCAAGGCTCGCTCTCAGGAAGATGCGGACGAGAGCCTTCAGCTTTCCATCTACGCCATGGCCGCACAACAGAAGTGGGGATATCGCGTGGGAGAGCTGGCGTTTCACAATCTCGAAGGAAACGTCGCCGTGGTTTCAAAGCGAGCCGAATTTCAGTTGGAAGAAGCTCGGGAGCGCGTGCGGGCGGTGGCGAGAGGCATTGCGGAAGGGAACTTCAAACCCAAGCCGGATTTCCACTGCACTTTCTGCGCATTTCGTGGCTTGTGTCCAGCCCGCGAAAAACTGGCTCCGAACATCGCTATCAAAGTTGCGGTGGATGCAGGAAATTCGCTCGATTAATCCCGCCTCTCGCAAGCGCAAACATACCAACCGCAAAACTCACGCGCAAAAACTTAGGGGACGCTTTTGGCGTCCCCCATTTGACTTCGTACTGACTTCTTAATGCTTCTTTTTCTTCTTTGCCTTTTTCTTCGTTGCCATTGTGTTCTATTCTCCCTTCCATTGTTCATGGAAAAATCTGCAACGCTCTTTTGTTGCAACTATTTGAAGTATTCAGTTAATGAAAAATGAAGTCAAGAAAAAAATGCACGTATGGCGACGAGTGATGCTGTACCAAAGTCACACCGAGATGCGAGTGAAGACAAGAATCTCTGCGTTCGCTACCCTAAAGTGCAACTCCAGTGCTCTATCACACGCCACGAACAAGTGTCGGCGCTGTCTTTGATGCGAGTTGAGTCTCGGCAAGCGGAGCACTGATAACGACTGGAATCGCGGCTGCCATCGTGTGGAGAAGTTCATCGTTTCCGCATCCTATCGCATCTATAATGAAGTGGCGAATCTTCATGGGAGCATGATCTATGGCGGCTTTCGATGATGTTGTGATCATTTCCGGTTGTCGTACGGCGGTAGGAAAATTTCAGGGAAGTCTGAGCGATCTCAGCGCCACTCAGTTGGGCGCGGTCGTCGTTCGCGAGGCGGTAAAACGCGCCGGACTCAACTCCGATCAGATTGACGAATGCATCATGGGCAACGTCCTCCCCGCCGGACTCGGACAAAATCCCGCGCGCCAGGCCGCAATCTTCGCCGGATTGTCTCCCGCGACAGGTGCCATGACAATCAACAAAGTTTGTGGCTCCGGATTGAAAGCGGTCGCGCTCGCGGCGCAAGCGGTGCAAACCGGAAACAGTTCCATCGTCGTCGCCGGTGGCATGGAGTCCATGACCAACGCTCCATACTTGCTTCCGCAAGCGCGCAAAGGATACCGCCTGGGCAACGGCAAAGTCATCGACTCCATGGTGCACGATGGTCTCTGGGATATTTACAACGACTACCACATGGGCATAACCGGTGAGAACGTTGCCGAGAAGTACGGCATCACCCGCGAAGAGCAGGATGAGTTCGCGGTGAACTCGCACCGCAAGGCGATTTCCGCGATGAAAGAGTGTCGCATCAAATCACAGATCGTCCCCGTGGAAATTCCCGCCAAGAAAAAAGGCGAAGCCCCAGTGCTCTTCGAAAAAGATGAATCTCCGCGCGAGGACACCACCATCGAAACCCTCAGCGCATTAAAGCCCGCATTCAAGAAAGATGGAACCGTGACTGCCGGCAATGCTCCGGGAGTGAACGACGGAGCCGCGGCCGTAGTCGTGACCAGCGCTCAACGCGCAAAAGAGCTCGGTGCCCAGCCGATGGTCCGAATTGTGGCGCAGGCCACCAGTGGCGTCGAACCCAAATGGGTCATGATGGCGCCCGTCGATGCGGTGCGGAAAATCTGGGAAAAGACGGGATGGAAAAATGAGGACGTCGATCTCTACGAACTCAATGAAGCTTTCTCGGTGCAGGCGCTGGGCGTGATGCGCGAACTAGGACTCGATCCCAATAAGGTCAATGTGAACGGTGGGGCCGTCGCGATTGGACATCCCATCGGGGCCAGCGGCGCTCGCGTGCTCGTCGCATTAGTCTATGAGATGGCCCGGCGCAACGCGAAGCGCGGAATCGCCGCCCTATGCCTCGGCGGAGGCAACGCAGTCGCGATGGCGGTCGAGAGAAACTAGAAGAGAAACTAGAAAAGAAACCCGAAGCCGGCACTAGAAACTGGCTGAGTTGGAGGCCGCAACCGCCGGCACGGTAACTGTGAAAACTGCTCCGCCTCCGGGCGCGTTGGCCGCTTCGATTGTGCCGTTGTGTTCCTTGATCACTGATTTGCAGATGCTAAGCCCCAGCCCTGTTCCTCTTCCCGGACGCTTGGTGGTGTAGAAGGGATCGAAGATGTTGGCCAGGATGTCCGGCGAAATTCCCGGGCCATCGTCCAGAAAGCTCGCCCAAACCGTTTCGCCGTTGTTTCCCAGTCGAATCCGCAAGGTTCCACGGTCGCGTGCTTCGCGAATCGCTTGTTCCGCATTCAGAATCAGATTCAGGAAAACCTGCATCAGTTGGTGCGGGTCGCCCTGAACGTGGCGCAAACCCGGCTGGCGAACAAAGTCCACGGTCACGTTATTTTTTCGCAGTGAGTATGCGTGCAAATTGAGCGTGCGCTCTACCACATCCTCAAGATTGACCCGAGTCTTGCCCGGCGTCGGCGGAGTTGCGAAGTAAGTCAGGTTGTGGACAATCTCCGCGGCGCGTCGTGCCTGCTGTTGCAATATGCCAATCTGCTTGCGCGCCGAATCGGTGGTTTGACTGTCCTGCAAAAGTTCGCTCACCCCCAGGATGCTGGTAAGCGGATTGTTGAGTTCGTGGGCCACTCCACCAATCATCGCTCCCATCGCCGCCAAGCGTTCGCTCTGCACTACCTGCTGCTCGAATTTCTTTTCCGTCGTGATATCGCGCACCGACATGATGATGCCCGCAAGCCTGGAATCGGCGTCAAAAAACTGGCTGGCGGAAGCGCGCATCGTGCGCCCGCTGCCATCGCTTCCCCGCGCGCCGTATTCCGTCGACCCGGACACTCTGCTGCCGGCCGCCATATCTTTGTAGAGTGTCACTAATTCCGGCGAATGTCCCTGGATCTCGGATATTTTTTTGCCTAACAAGTCTTCGGATTTACAACCCAGCACCTCGTGCACGCGCGAACTTACAAAGGTATATCGCCCCTCCAGGTCGACCACCAGGATAAGGTCGGGAAAACTCTCCAATAGCCTTCGACGAAATTCTTCCTGCTGTAGCAACTGGCGCTCCAGTTTGCGCCTTTCCGTCACGTCAACCAGCGTGCCCTGGTATCGAATCAACTTGCCGCTCGCATCCCACACCGCGCGGGACGACTCGAGAAATACCCCAGCGCTCCCATCCTTCTTCCGCAGCGTGATCTCCCGCGCCCGTACTCCGCCGCGATCGTCAGCCGCCCGGCCGAGTACCGGCGGTTGTTTCGGATCGAGGTTCAACTGATTTGCGTCGAGGGCGAGCAGTTCATCCTTAGTGGCATACCCCAGAATACTCACCAGCGCCGGATTCACGTCCAAAAGTCTTCCCTCCGGCGTGCTGAAATAAGCGCCTTCCTGTAGCGTCTCAAATAGTTCCGTGAAGCGCAGCTCTTTCTCATGCTGCCCGGTGACGTTGCGCCCCAGCGCGCTTAGTCCCACCACCTCGCCGCTTTTTACGATCGCATTGAGCACGCAGTCGAAATAAAGCGGACGACCGTTGTTCTTGAGGCGCACCCGCACCGTGCCGGCCCAGTGCCGCTTTTCCAGAAAACGCATCATTCCAGCTTCAATGCTGGCCCGGGTTGGTTCTTCCAGAAACTCAAAAAATTTCTGTCCCACAATCGCGGTGTAAGGAAGTCCCACTAATTCGCTGATGCGTTTGTTCACCGTGCGCAGCGTGCCGTCGAGAGACACAGCGCAGGCGGCATCATCCAGGGAATCGATCAACTCCTTGAAGCTGCGCTGGGAGCGCGCAATCATCTCGTTCAGTTGATCGAGTTGCTCTTCCGAGGGCGCGGCGCCCACATGTTCCTGCAAATCCTGCAGCAACAGCTTGAGCTGGACAACCTCGCGCCGCCGCCCGTAAGCGTAAACCGCCAGAAGCACCGACAGCACCAACACGCCCACAGCCAACGGCCCTAGGTGGTAGGGCAGCGTCTCCAGTCGTTCCCATGCCAGCGCGGCAAAACCCGCGGCCAGCAAAACCATGAACAAAAGAACCCAGCGCCAAAGCTGTGACTCTTCTTGCTCCAGATTCTGAGGAGGTCGCGAGCGTCGAGGACTACCGGAGGAGGACTGCATCATGAGGAAACCAAGCTGTTGTCCCGCACTAAGTGGAAAATGAGCTTATTGTTACATCATCGTACTGCCCCCAACCGAAGCGGAACAACCGTATCTTGTTGGAGAAGTAGGTACGTCAGGCCAATCCAGAGGTAACAACCGCCTATCACAGCCCAGGATCCGACGCTATCCACAGGCACACCCTGTGACATCGATCACTGCGCTGACCATGCCCGGACGAATAAGGTAGATATTTCCCGGATCAGGCCTTCGTGTGCCGAGTCTGGCCCCATATTTCCCGCATACCCGATGCTTTACAAGACCCTCAGCGCCGCAGTGTATGGCATCGACGCCAACATCATTCAGGTAGAGGTGGACTGCTCCGGCATCAAGACCGACCAGGACCACTTCCACACCGTCGGCCTGCCCGACGCCGCCGTGCGCGAGAGCCGCGACCGGGTGCGTGCCGCGCTCAAGAATTGTGGATACGATATCCCCTCAACCCACATCACCATCAACCTCGCCCCCGCGGATATCAAGAAGGAAGGCTCAGGCTTCGACCTGCCTATGGCGCTGGGCATCGTAGGAGCCTACGGAGGCCTCACTCGCAAGGAAATCCCCGACTGTCTCTTCGTCGGTGAACTATCTCTCGATGGCGGCCTTCGGGGCATTCGTGGCACGTTGCCGATCGCCCTCGAAGCTCGCGGCCGCAAGATTTCCCGTCTCGTCGTGCCTGAAGCCAATGCCCGTGAAGCCGCCATGGTCGGCGGAGTCGACGTCTATCCGGTCAAATCTCTGCTGGATGTGATCCACTTCATAAACTCCGGCAACGGAATCGCTCCCCTCAAGGCTGATGGCGACGCCCTGCTGCGCGAGTCCCAGGATTTTCTGGTCGACTTCAAAGACGTTCGTGGCCAGCAAACCGCCAAGCGTGCCATCGAAATCTCCTGCGCCGGAGGCCACAACATCTTAATGATCGGCCCTCCCGGCTCGGGCAAAACCATGCTCGCCAAGCGCATGCCCACGATTCTGCCGCCGCTCACCTTTGAGGAGGCGCTCGAGACCACCAAAATCCACAGCGTCGCCGGAGTCCTCGACCCCGGCAGCGGCCTTGTCGGCAAGCGCCCCTATCGCGCACCCCACCATACCATCTCCGATGCCGGGCTCATCGGCGGCGGCGCAATCCCGCGCCCCGGCGAGGTCTCGCTCTCTCACAACGGCCTGCTCTTTCTCGATGAACTCCCCGAATTCCCTCGCAACGTCCTCGAAGTCCTGCGCCAGCCCCTGGAGGATGGCACGGTCACGATTTCGCGCGCCGCCATGTCCCTGATGTTTCCCGCCCGCTTCATGCTAGCTGCGGCCATGAATCCCTGCCCCTGCGGCTTCCGTAACGACCGCACCCGCGAGTGCAATTGCACAACCCCCATGATCCAGCGCTACATTTCTAAAATCTCCGGCCCCCTGATGGACCGCATCGATATTCACATCGACGTTCCCGCCGTGAACTACAAAGAAATGCGCTCTACCAACGAACCTGAGAGCTCGGCAAAAATTCGAGACCGCGTCATCCGCACCCGCCAAAAGCAACTCGAGCGCTTTTCGTCTTCGCGGGAAAAACTTTATTGCAACGCTCAAATGTCCTCGCGCCACATCCGCACCTTCTGCGAGCTCTCTGCCGACTGCGAACGCCTGCTGGAGCGCGCCATGACCCAGCAGGGCCTCAGCGCCCGCGCCCACGACCGCATCCTCAAAGTAGCCCGCACCATCGCCGACATCGAAGACACCCCGCAGATCGAACCCAAACACATCGCCGAAGCCATCCAGTACCGCTCTCTCGACCGGACCTACTGGACCTAGTAAGTTCTGATTACTGCACCACGCCCAGCGCTCCCTGCAAGGATGTCACTCCTCACGGACTACAGCTGGCTTGACTCGCGACTCGCCCTCATTCTGCTTCCATGCGACATACCAAAAAAATCTTACTCACCCTATTGCTGGCCTGCTCGCCGCTTTTCGCGCAGGCGAATCCACACCAGCGCCTGCACGACGCTCTTTTGCTGGAACAAAAGGGGCAGTATGATCGGGCCATCGATCTGGTCGAACAGATCATCCACTCGGATGAACTGCGCGGAGTCGAACTCGGGCGGGCGTGGATCCTGCTCGGCTTTGCCTACGAGGTCGAAGGCAAGTTTAATGAATCTCAGGCTGCGTTCGAGCATTCTCTCCGCATTCTGGAGAGAGATCCCGAGCATATCGGCGATTACGCTTCCGCCCTCGACAACTACGCAGGACTCTATAGCGATGTTGGCCAGCTTCAGATTGCCGCACCGATGTGGGTGAAAGCCCTTCACCTGCGGCAGCAAACCGGCGACCACGCGGCGGTCATGCGATCGCTCACAAAACTTGCCGGACTCGCCCTGGCTCAAAAACGGGTGCGCGAGGCCGATCGCTATCTGAAGACAGCCTCCAAAGAAATGAAGCTAACCCACGACCTGGGTGACGACGATTCTGTAGTTCTCTTTGAGACCCAAGCCTGGCTGGCGCTCGCCCAGGGATATGCTTCCGACGCCGTGGCAGGATATCAACGCGCCTTGGCGCTCTGCGAACGAGTCTATGGCGAGAACCATTGGCTCACCGGGTGGGAACATTTGCTTCGTGGCAAGGCCTACGCCCAGGCCGGCAATATGGAGAGCGCTGTGGCTGATATGCGGGAGGGAGTAGCCATCCTCGATCATGCGCTGGGTCGCAAGAATCCGAAGTATTTCGCCGCGGAAATAGCCTATTCGCAAGTCCTCGACCAGGCAGGATCGCACGTACAGGCTGCGCAGTTTAGAACAACCGCCGAGCAAAGCAACAAAGATTTCTATGGCAGCCAGTGCGTAGGATGTACGATTAACGTAGCTGGCTTCCGATAGGAGGATATTGATCCCCGCTTCCGAAATTCGGGCCGCAGACGCCATCGAAACCCTCCCTCGCAAAAGGGCCTGGGTTGAGTTGTTGCCTCGCCCGCGAGTGGTTCCGCTCGCCTTCGGCGCCACGCTAGCCGTGGCAACCGCCATTGAATGTCACGCCGTGTCGACGGTGCCCGATTCTGTGCTGTCCTGGGTCCTCTCGCTAGCGTACGGATGCGTGCTCTGGCTATGGTGGGTGCTCGTCGTCGACCTCCTCTGGCGGGCGAGCGTCCCTTGGCCCTCAGCTTTGCGGGTTTCCTTCGCAACTCTTGGCGTCCAGAGCGTCGTCGCCCTTGGAGTCGTTGTGCTTCACCTTGGCGTGCTCCAGGCATCCGTACATTGGATCGCCCGAGTGGGGCCGGCAGCAACCAGAGCCGAGTATGGCAGACTGAATTTCTTCTGCCTCCCTCGGTTCGGCGTGGAGTTGCTCATCTACGGGCTTGTCTGGCTCGGTTGCGCGGCCGTGAACACCCAACTGGGAGCCCAACGCGACGCCATGCGCTCTCTCGAATTGCAGAAGCAGCTTTCCGGCGCCCACTTGCGCGCTCTTCAAATGCAGCTTGAGCCGCACTTCCTCCTCAATACCCT
>JBAUVJ010000397.1:0-13458 GCA_049583165.1 Candidatus Sulfotelmatobacter sp.
ACTCGGTCGTGGGATTCGGGGATAGGGAGGGCATCGTTCCAAGCTAAGCGAGCCAAAGCTGATCGCGCGAAACTCTGCTGGGAAGAACCGAGCAGGAGAGCCAGACGACCGCGGGGTTTCAGGAGATTGGCAGCTACGGGAAGAATGTCGGCGAAGCGCTCGACGGCGCGTAGGGTGACTACGTCGAAGGTAGATGGGGGAAGAGTTTCGGCGCGGGTGTTTTGTATATCGACATCCGTCAATGTAAGAGAGCGAGCGATTTCGCGGAGGAATGCGGCTTTCTTGTGGTTTGACTCGATGAGCGTGAGGGCGATGTCCGGTGCCCAGAGTTTGATGGGGATGCCGGGGAAGCCGGCACCGGAGCCCAAGTCGGCTAGGGCGGAGCGTTGCTCCGCCGGACAGCCGAGGGCGGCTGTCCCCACATGAGCAGTGGTCGGGAAGAGATGGCGGGCGGCGAAGAGGGATTCGCCGAAGTGGCGGGTGACGATTTCTTCTGGATCGCGGATGGCGGTGAGGTTGACGCGGGCGTTCCAGCGGAGGAGTATATCGATGTACGTCAATATATGTTGCGGTTGAGTGGGAGAGAGAACAGCGGATTCCTCACCGAACTTTCGGTCCGGTTCGGAATGACAAGGATTAAGAAAAGGTTCAAGCAGTTCGGCGATGCGGGCGGCTTGCATGGACTGGGGGCTTAGGGAAATTCCAGGGTTACGAATTTAGCGAGCTTCGGTCCGGTGTTCGTGATTGCGTGCGAGTAGTTGCCGGAGAGCCATTTGCATTCGCCTGACTTCAGGTTCCCGATATCGATCGGATGAACATCATTGGAGAATTTTTCATGCAGGTCGAGGTCGTTGACGGCGACAAGCAGATGTGGGCCGGCGTGGTGGTGCATGGGTATGACTGCGCCCGGCTCGAGTTCCAATTCGGAGACGCGGATGGCGTCTTTGACGAAGAGGATTTGTTGAGTGCGACCCTCGAACGTGATCAGGGCGCGGTCTTCATCCCAATTGGGATGGGCGCGGCGGAGAGCTTCGTCCTCGAGGATTTCGATGGTGACGTTGCGAAAGGGCTGATCGGCGAGGTTGCGGGCGATGTGGGCAAATGTAGCGGGGGAGAAGATAGTTTGGGCATCCTGGAGGTTGATGACGACCGGAGGCCTGTCTTTGACGGCGTTGACGACCTCGGCATCGCCCAGATTGACAGCAATGTAGTCGTGCCGGTGCCAATGCATGAGCGTTTCGGTGCGCGGAGGGACATCGACGTAGAAGACGCGGACGGATGTGTTTTCGAGGGCGAGGTGGTGGTGGGGCTCGGCAGCGATTTCGACTTCGGGGACGGTTGCCTGCGCCGCCAGCAGCGCAAGGCAGACTAGGATGTGACCACGCATTCGGGGGATTTTAGCATTGCGGACAGGACATTGCAGGCTGCAAAAAGCAGGTCCCTCCCCTGCGCTCGTTCGCTCCGCTCATTTCGCTTCGGTCGGGATGACAGGGCTTTCGGTGCTGGATCGTTGGGCGGGAACGAAATCGTTCATGACGGCGTCGCGCATCAGGTCGGGAGGGAGCAGGCCCTGGGCGAGGATGAAGTCGTGGAATTTTTTCTGGTTGAATTTGGGACCGAGGGCGGATTCGGTGTCGTGGCGAAGGGCGAGTAATTTTGTGTAGCCGTAAAAGTAGCTGTTGGCCTGGCCGGGAGCGCGATAGGTGAAGCGCTCGACTTCTTCCTGAGCAAAGGCGTGGGAGAGGACAACGTCGTGCTCGAGGACGCGGTAGGCGTCGTCGGGCTGAATTTTTCCGGCCTGCAATTCGGGATCGAGAAAGGCGCGGGCGGCGCGGAGCAGGCGAAGATCGAGGGAGATCAATTTACCTTCGGCGGGCATGTAGGGCTCCATCAGATATTCGGAATAGAGTCCCCAGCCCTCGACGTTGGTGCTGTTGAAAGCGTAGCGGACGCGGGCGAGAGAGACTCCGTGCTCGAGCATGGAATCGAATTGCAGCTCGTGGCCGGGGCGGGCTTCGTGGGCGGTGAGGGTCCAGGCGGCGGCATCGTAAGCGAAGTCGTCGTATTGCTCGGCGGACGCCTGACCAGCAGCGGCGGGAATGTTGAGTGGGAGAACGAAGACGCCTTTTTGTCCGGTATTGTGGAGGAATGGCGGCGGCTGCATGTGCGGAGCCGGCTGTTCCGCGGTCTCGGCGGCGGTCGCGATGCGAATGCGCGCGGGACGATCGGGGAGGGTGACGAGTTGCTTGGCGACGACGATCTGCTCGATTTGCTTGAGCCGATTTTCGTAGAACGGAAGGATGGCGTCGCCGACGAGTTGCTGTTTTTTCAGTTCGTGGATAACGTCGCGATAGTCGCTGGAGGGCAGATGGCGCTCCTGTGCGATCTGCGCCGCGATGGGTTTCATTTCCGCCTGGATCTCGGTAAAAGCTTGATGAGCCATGGCGGCGAGTTGCGCGGAAGGAATATCGATGCCGTAGTCTTCGAGATTGAGCGCGTATTCTTCGGGCGGGAGGCGGAAATCAGTGCGGGCTTTGGGCAGAACATTGGCCTTGGTCCAGGCATCGTATTCGACGAGTTAAGCTTTGAGTTTGTTGAAAGGCTCCTGCCAATCTTTGAGGTTGTACTTTTGCAGGAGTGTGGCGATGCCCTCGAGATAGTTCGAGTTTCGTCCGAGTTCGGTTTCGATCTCGGTGCGCGCGGGGTAGATTGCGTTCGGCTTGGCCATTTGTTCCGATACGCGCTGTTTCAGAATTACGGTGAGCGGCTGGTAGCCGGGTGCGAGGCCGGCATACTCCCGGATTCGAATGACGGCAGCGGGGCGGCGCTCGGCGGGGGTTTGCTCATCGAGCAGAGAGTGGAGTCCGCGAAAAACCATGGCGCTGGCATTCATGAAGGGGACTACATGAGCGCGCTCGAAATCCTGCTCGCGGAATCCTAGTTCTACTTTGCGGATGACGATTTGCAGGTCTTGCACGACCGGCTTCTGTTTCTGCTGTCCGACCGCGCTCTTGAGTTCGGCAAGCACCGCCTCGGTTTCCCGGCGCTCCTGGTCTTCATCGGCAAGAGTGGGCTGCGAGGCAAGGGCATCGTACTGGCTCAAGCCTTGCTCAGAGCCGGATTCGGGACGGTGCTTCATCTCGACCTTAATGAGTTTATCGGTGTAGGAGTTGCTGATGGCGACCCAGCTGGAATCGGGAGACGAAGTTTGCGCGGAGAGCGGCAGGACCAGGAGTGCAGCAAGCAGGCTGAATTTGCCGGGCATTTTTAAAACCTCGTAATCTTTGCCTTAGTACTCGTAATCCCTGCTTCAATATCTCGTAATCTCTGCCTTATCGCCGGAAGCGGTTGATCAAGTACAGCAGCAGCGAGAGCACCACGCTCAACAGCAGCGACGTGGCCAGCGGAAAGTATACCGTAGTGTTTTTGCCGCGATAGAGGAAGTCGCCGGGAAGACGGCCGACAGGCAGGTTGGTGCGCCCGAGCAGGATCAGCACGCAGCCGATCGCGACTAGGATCACTCCGAAAAATACCAGCAATTTGCCGAGGCCGGTCATGGGTGCGGGTTATGCCTGCAACAATTCTATGTCCTAATCTAACCCTTCGGAGTTACTTGAGCCTCTCATCGAAGTTAAATCTGTTTTAGACTCCTTGTATTCGATGGCGACCAGGGATCAACTCGGGTTGAAGTTTCAACCACCGGAGCGGCGCGTGTGGACGGTGCGTGCGCTGGTGGCGGCGGTGCGGGCACATGTGGAGCGCGAGTATTCCGACGCGTGGGTGGAGGGGGAGATTTCGAATTTTCGCGCGCCGGATTCGGGGCATCTTTATTTCACGCTCAAGGATGGGAACGCGCAGATCCGGGTGGTGATGTTCAGTTCGAAGGCGCGGCTGCTGCGGTTTCGTCCCGCGGATGGGATGCAGATTGTGGCGCGTGGACGGGTCACGATCTATGAAGATCGCGGCGAGCTGCAAATTGCAGCTGAATATCTGGAGCCGAAGGGCGCAGGAGGGTTGCAGGTTGCGTTCGAGCAACTGAAGGCGAAGCTGGAGGCCGAAGGATTGTTTGCGGCGGAGCGGAAGAAAGCGATTCCGACATTGCCGGCGCGGATTGGCATTGTAACTTCTCCGCAGGCGGCGGCGCTGCGCGACATTCTGAATATCCTTCAACGCCGGCATCATTCGGCGAATGCGATGATTTATCCGGCGCAGGTGCAGGGGGATTCGGCGGCCGCGGACGTGGCTGCGGGAGTGCGGTATTTCAATGAGATTCGAGATGATGAGAGCCGCAGCGTGGAAGTGATTATTGTGGCGCGCGGCGGAGGGTCGGCGGAAGATTTGGCGGCGTTCAACGATGAAGCGCTGGCGCGAGCCATTGCGGCGTCGGAGATTCCGGTGATTTCGGCGGTGGGGCACGAGACCGACTTTACGATTGTGGATTTTGTCGCGGACCTGCGTGCGCCCACGCCTTCGGCGGCGGCAGAGTTGGTGATCCGGTCGCGGGTGGAAATTGAAAATCAGGAAGAGGCGGTGCGGGAGCGGCTGGTGCGGGCGATGGAACGGCGATTGTTGGAGGCTCGGCACGCGCTGACGGAGCGAGCGCAGCATGGAGCGTTTGCGCGGATGATGGATTTGATTCGCCGACGGCAGCAGAAGGTGGATGATCTCACTTACCGGCTAGAGCGGGGCGAGCGCGCATCTTTGGAACTGATGCGGCGGAGATGGGAGACGGTCGCGGCGGCGGTGCGGCATTACGATGCGCGGCGAGTGCTGGCGGGAATGCGCGGGGAATTGGAGGCGGTGACGGCGACTCTAGCGGCGGCGATGCGGAATCTGCTGTTGCAGAACAGGGTGCGCGCCGAGCGTATGGGCCGGGCGCTGGAGATGCTTTCTCCGTTGGCGATTCTGGAGCGGGGATACGCGCTCGTGTTCGATAGTGCGGGAACGTTAATTAAAGATGCGGGGCAAGTGAAGGCTGGAGAGCAGATTTTAGCGCGGGTTGCGCGGGGAGAGATTCGGGCGGAGGTGAAGAAAGCGATGTCTGGTGCCTCAAAACCCCATGATGAGTGAAATCGCAATGTTACGTCAACTGGATCGACCAAAGTTAAGATTCATGGACGAACCCTATTCGTAGAGCCAATCAAGGAGCCCATACTGTCGATAAAGCGACCGCAACTTTTCGCGTGCGATGCGCTCCTCGCTCGAACACCGGCGCGCCTTCTCGAAATCTCGCTCAGCGATCGCTTCTTCCACGCTGCGAAAACTAGACTTGATCCGATCTTTCAGTTCAATTTCTTCCGGCAGTGGGGCGCGTTCTCGGAGAAACTCCTCTGACGCGGAATACGTGTGTGGAGTTCGTATCAACTCGTCACGAGTTTGCACAAGATGCACATTGTGTTCGTTCAAGAACCGGGCTGCAAGGCAGTTTTCTTCCCGAAGTAAGCCAAGTAAGAGATGTTCAGTGCTGATGTGCTTACTGGAAAACTGGTCGGCTTCCTCGGCTGCATAAGATAGGGATCGCTTGCATACGCTGCTGAGTGGAAGGTCGCAAGGACCTTCAATTGGCTTGCCCACCTTCCCGCTTTCTTCGATTTTTCTCCAGACCAAATCAGCGGCCCAGGGCGAACCAAGGAAGCGACGGGCAAGGCCTTTGTCCGTCGACAGTAAGCCCAAGAGTAGATGTTCTGTGTCAATATCTGAGCTACCGACGTAACTAGCCTTATGCTTCGAGCGGACGATCACACACCGAGCCGCCTCGGTATAACGCTCGAACATGGATCTTCTCCGCGAGACTCTCATTCGAAGTATAGATCAGAATGTGAACGAAGCTGTTGTAATCAATTACACTCGTTGGACTCCTGCTCTCGCCCACGCGATACTCTACTCATCAGCAATTTCCATCGAATCTAAGGTAGTGCATTAGAATATAGAGTTCCCGACGCTGGAAACCCCGCGGATTAGGAGATGCAGTGACGCAACTGATGGCGCCATGGTTGAGAGTGCCGTTTACGGTGCTCGACATTCTGCTGGTGGCGCTGATCATTTACGAAGTGCTGGTGATGATTCGCGGAACGCGTGCGGCTCCGATGCTGGCGGGGCTGGCGGCCGTGGCGGTGGCGTTTTACCTGGCGCGCATCGGCGAGTTGGTTACCTTGAACTGGCTAGTGAGCCACTTGCTGCCGTATATAGTGTTTGCGCTGATTGTGGTTTTTCAGTCGGAGATCCGGCATGTGTTGTCCGATGTGGGGCGCAGGGTAAGTTTTCTGCGCGGGCCGGCAGTGGAGGGCGACTCGTACGACGACATTGTACTGGCGGCGAATTTATTTTCGCAGCACCAGACGGGCGCGCTGATCGTGATTGAGCGCGAGATTGGGTTGCGGACTTACATTGAAAGCGGCGTGGCCATGGATGCGAAGCTCTCCTACGATCTGCTGGCCACAATTTTCCGGCCGAGCGCGCCGCTGCACGATGGAGCGGTGATCATCCAGAAAGACCGTTTGGCGGCTGCGGCTTGTTTCCTGCCGCTATCGATGAATCCTGTGCTCTCGACGCAGATGGGCACGCGGCACCGGGCGGGGATTGGAATTACGGAAGAGACGGATGCGATTGCGGTGATTGTGTCGGAAGAGTCGGGCGCGATCAGCATGGCCGTGGGTGGAAAGATTGAACGGGATCTGACGGCCGAACAATTGCGTGAAGGGCTGAGCCGCGAGCTGCGGCGGTATATGTCGCCGGTGACGTTGCCGACCGTGATGATGCAGAATCACGAGTCGGACGCGGCAATGGACTCATCGCTGCGGGCTGGAACGCAGATGGGCGCTGACGGCGATGATTCAGAAATGGAGCGTCCGCTGTGATGAACTTTCTGCGCCGCTGGGTGCTGCATAATTTCTGGCTCAAAATTTTGTCGTTGTTGCTTGCGACTGGATTGTGGCTGGCGATTTCTCCGGATCAGGAGCCGGCGGAAGTGGCAGTGCGGGTGCCGATCGAGTTCCGTCACGTTCCGCCAGGGCTGGAGATCAGCTCCACCACCATCCCGGAGGCGCAGATCAGGGTGCGCGGGCCGGAGCGATTGATCCGCGACCTGCGCTCGACGGACATTCACGCTGAGCTCGAACTGGCGGATGCACATGCCGGCGAGCGAACATTTGATTTGACGGCGCAGCAGATCCGGCACCAGAGGGATTTGCATGTGGTGCAAGTGGTGCCGGGCCAGGTGCACCTGAGTTTTGATATGCGGCTCACGCGCAGCGACTTGAAGATTCATCCGCGGGTGATTGGGAATTTTGCGACGGGCGAACAGATCGCCAGGGTGCTGGTTGATCCCGAGAGCATCACGATTACGGGGCCGCGGCATCATGTGGAAATGGTGGATGCGGCCACAACCGATCCGGTGGACGCTTCAGGAACGACGACTACTGCGACATTTGTAACCAATGTATATGTAGCGGACCCTCTGGTGCAGGTAGTACAACCCACACCGGTGCGAGTAACGGTGATCATGGGAAAAACGGCGCCTGAAGGGAGCGGGCATTGATGTTGGTGGCCCCGGCGTTCAGGGGTCAGCTTTTCGTGGATTATCTTTTGTCATCCGCACGATAGCATATTCGTTTTTACAATTCAGATTCACATTTTCGGCTCTTCTAGGAATCCACTCAATCTATGAGCAATGAAGGCAGGCAGTTGTTCGGCACCGACGGAATACGAGGCGTCGCCGGCGAATTTCCGTTGACCTCGGAAAGCACCTATTTGATCGGGCGCGCGCTGGGGCACGATCTGATCCACAACGCCCGTTCGGCGCTGGCTGTGATGGGGCAGGACACGCGCGAATCGAGCGCGTGGATTGCCGACCGCGTGGCCTCCGGGATGGCGGCGACGGGTGTGGAAGTGCACAGCGCTGGAGTGATTACGACGCCGGGAGTGGCTTATTTGGCGCGGTCGCGCGGCTTTGCCGCGGGGGTTGTGATTTCGGCTTCGCATAATCCGTGGACGGATAACGGGATCAAAGTTTTTTCCGGGGATGGATTCAAGCTGACAGACGCGCGTGAGCTGGCGATTGAAAAAGAAATCTTTGCGCTGCTGGGAAAGCCGGGAGCAATGGACGATACGGCGCTTAAGGTTGCCGGACCGACTCTGCCGGGAGAACTGGCGCTGCGCATGGCTTACATCGAGTCGTTGGCGGGCAGTGTGTCGTCTGATTTGAGCGGACTGCGGGTGCTGGTGGACTGCGCCAATGGAGCGGCGACGTCGGAGGCTCCGGAATTGTTTCGCGAGTTGCGGGTGCAGGCAACGTTTACCCATGTATCGCCGGATGGGAAAAATATTAATGATGGATGCGGGGCACTGCATCCGGAGACTCTGGGCAAGAGTGTGGCTGCGGCTGGCGGGAAGTTTGATTTGGGCGTCACGTTTGATGGCGATGCTGACCGGGCTTTGTTTTGCGACGGCGCCGGGCGCGTGGTGAATGGCGACGGCGTGATGCTGCTGACGGCGCGGGATTTGAAGGCGCGCGGGAAGTTGGCGGGAGATACGGTGGTTGGGACGACGATGTCGAATATGGGAGTGGAGATCGCGCTGAAGAAGTCCGGGATTCGCATGTTGCGGGCGAATGTCGGCGACAAATATGTTCTGGAAGAGATGCTGAAGACGGGCGCTACGCTGGGCGGAGAGCAATCGGGGCACATTATTTTTCGGGATGGCGATGCAACGACCGGCGACGGATTGCTGACGGCTTTGCGAGTGATGGATGTGATCGTGCGATCGGGGAAATCTCTGGCGGAGCTGGTGAGCGACCTGAAAGTGTTTCCGCAGAAGATTCAAAATGTGCGGGTGCGGGAGAAGATTCCGTTTTCGCAGGTGCCGGAGGTGCAGCGTGCGATTGACGCCGCCGAGCGCGAACTGGACGGGAATGGGCGCGTGGTGGTGCGGTATTCGGGGACGGAGGCGCTGGCGCGAGTGATGGTGGAGGCGGAGTCGGAAGAGAAGATGAAAGCGCTGACGGCGGGGATTGCGGGGGAGATTCAGAAGAGGTTGGGAGTGTAGGGTCGTTCACTCAAAGATCGGTGATATCCGCGCCAGCACTTCGTTCATGATTGCGTCTGAAATACCTTCCAGCTTTTTGCCGCCGCGGGCGGCGAGATCGAGTGCGCGGGGCTGGTCGCAGCGGATAATTCCTGTTGTTTTGGTTCCGGATAGAGGCACGGCGAAACCTGCGGTGCGAGCGAAATTGCCGCCGCTCGTGATCGGCAGGACTACGGGGACTTTCGTGATGCGGTTGAAGGCCTCTGGCGATACGATCAACACTGGACGGTGGCCTTTTTGCTCGTGCCCGGATGTTGGATCGAGGCTAACCAGCCAGATTTCTCCGCGCTTCATCAGAGGAGTTCTCGTCCGACGCGCTTACCATTGAGCCATTCTTTTTCTTGCTTGGAGCGTCGGGCCTTGGGACTGCATTGGGCGAGCAGTTCATTCAAGGTATAGCGAGGCCGCTGCCGAGGCTCTACGACGAGACGGCCACTCTCAATTGCGACGCCGACCCTGGCACCAGGCTGCAATTGCAGGATTTCGAGCAGTGCGGGTGGAACGGCTAGCATGACCGAGCCGCCAACTTTGCGAAGGTTGGTGGTGTGCATCGCGGCCTCCTTCAAGTTATATCAAAGTATAACATACGCCGCAGCGACAACTGCCTCGCTTCGCTCGGCGGACAGCCGGGGGCGGCTGTCCCCACATAGGCATCGGTGCTGCCGGCAGTCGCGGGCAGGAGTGCCCGCGCCACACGGGCTGGTCCACTTGCTAATCCAAATCTCTCCAGTTCGTGCCGGTGCCCATATCTACTTGCAGGGGAACTGCCAGCGCGTGAACTTTTTCCATCTGCTCGCGGACTAACGATTGCATCGTCTCCACTTCTTTTTCGGGGACTTCGAAGACTAGTTCGTCGTGGACTTGCAGGGTCATGCGAGATTTCAGATTGCGCTCACGCAGAATTTCGTCGATGCGGATCATGGCTACTTTAATTAAATCCGCGGCGGTGCCTTGCAGCGGGGTGTTTACGGCGGTGCGTTCGGCGAAGCCGCGTTGATTGGCGTTTTTGCTGTTGATGTCGGGAATGGGGCGGATGCGGCCGTGGAGAGTTTTTACTTTCAGGTCGCGGCGGGCTTCGTCGAGAGTTTTGTCGATGAAGGCGCGGACACCCTTGTAGGTATCGAAATAGTTGGTGATGAACTGCTTGGCTTCGGATGTGTCGATGCCGAGATTTTGCGAAAGGCCGAAGGGCGAGAGGCCGTAGACGATGCCGAAGTTGACGACTTTGGCTTGGCGGCGGTGGTCGGGCGTCACCATGAGCGGCGGAACTCCGAACACTTGCGCGGCGGTGAGGGTGTGGATATCGTCGCCGCGGCGGTAGGCTTCGACCAGGAGCGGATCGCGGGAGAAATGGGCGAGCAGGCGAAGTTCGATCTGCGAATAATCGGCGGTGAGCAGGATGTGGCCGGGCTCGGCGATGAAGGCGGCGCGGATGCCGCGCCCGAGTTCGGTGCGGATGGGAATGTTTTGCAAATTGGGGTTGGTCGAAGAAAGCCGGCCAGTAGCGGTTCCAGTTTGCCCGAAGGTAGTGTGGACGCGCCCGGTCGCAGGATTGATCAGCGCGGGCAGAGTGTCGACGTAGGTAGACTTCAGCTTGGTGAGCTGGCGGTAGTCGAGGACCATGCGGGCGATGGGATAATCCTCGGCGAGGGTTTCGAGAACATCGACGGCGGTCGATATAGTGCGGCCTTTGCCGTACTTTACTGGTTTCGGCAGATTCAGTCTATTGAAGAGAACGTCGCCGAGCTGGCGTGGCGAGCCGATATTGAATTCGCATCCTGCGATTTCACAAATGTCTTTTGCTTTGGCGGCGATCTCGCGTTGGAGCTCGGTCGACATTTTGGCGAGAGCGGCGGTATCGATTTTTACCCCGGCTTGCTCCATGCGGGCGAGGACGGGCACGAGCGGGAGATCGATCTCTTCGTAGAGTTTGGTGAGGCCGGCTTGCTTCACGTCCTCGCGCAGAGCAGTGGTGAGCCTGCCGGTGACGTCGGCTGCTTCGGCGAGGCCATTATTTTGTCCGAGTTGGCCATTTTGTCCGAGCTGGCTGAGTTTGAGATTGAAGCGGCGAAGAGCCACGTCTGGCAGGCGATGCGAGGAGTAGGTGGGATCGAGCAGGTAAGAATAAAGCATGGGATCGTGCTCGACATTTCGCAGAGAAACACCGAGGGAATCGAGCGCGTGGATCGCGGCTTTGTAATCGTGAACGGCTTTAGGTGTTGAAGTGCCGCTGAAAACGGAGCGTAGCTTTTCGGCAGCGCCGCCCGAATCCAGTTTGATGGTGGCGGCCGAACCTGCGGCTGAGGAGATTGCGATGCGGCGGGTGGCGGGCTCGGGAGACGATGTGGGCTCATCGCCATCGGTCAGCGCGAGCATGCCCGACTGCGGAGCTTCTTCAGCGATCTCTTCTTCCGGTTCCTCAAGAGACTCTGTTTGAGCCAGCTCAACGGCGATGGCGAGAGCGGTTTCTGTGGCGAGTGCATTCACCACTTCCTCCACGTCCGCGGCGGATTGAGCCTGGGTGTAGTGAGTTTCGGTCACCTGAACCTGGGGCAATATTTCCTTCAGCAACGAAGTGAATTCCAGTTCGGTGAAGAGCTGGCGGAGCAAGTCGAGATCGGGCTCGCCGGCGCGCATGGCTTCGACGTTGAGATCGACAGGAACGTTCGTGTCGATGGTAGCCATGCTTTTGCTGAACAAAATGATGTCGCGATTCTTCAGGAGGGATTCACGGTAAGTTTTCTTTTCCACTTCAGCGGCGCGGTCGAGCGCGTGTTCGACCGTGCCGAAACGCTTAATGATCTCGACTGAGCCTTTGTCGCCGATGCCGGGAGCGCCGGGAATATTGTCGATGGCATCGCCGCGGAGGGCCATGATGTCGATGACGCGGTCGGGCGGAACGCCGAGAATTTCTTCCACCTTTGCGGCGTCGCAGATCAGATTGTCTTTGGGCGGATTCAATATCTGCACATCATCGTTGACCAGCTGCATCATGTCCTTATCGGAGCTGACGACGTAGACGGAATGGGAAGCGGCGGCGGCTTTGCGGGCGAGAGTGCCGATGACGTCGTCGGCCTCGAAGCCGGCGAGTTCGAGGATGGGAATGCGGTAGGCCTCGAGAGCGCGGCGGATGAATGGAATCTGCTGGGCGAGGTCTTCCGGCATGGCCGCGCGGTTGGCTTTGTAACCTTTGTATTCAATCTCGGTAAAAGTTTGCGTCTTGATATCGAACTTGCGGACGGTGGTGATGGCTTCGGCTTGGGTGGAGCGAAATGTTTTAGCCGCGACGTCGAAGACGGCGGCGAGATAGGCGGGGGAGAAATCGTCGCGCAATTTGCGCAGCATATTGACGAAGACTAAGACGGCCGCAGTGGGAACTCCTGCTTTGGTGGACATGCCGGAGCGTTGCCGCGCCATAGCATGATAGGCGCGGAAAATGAACGACATAGTGTCGATCAGGAAGATGCGCTCTTTGCCCGGATTGCTGGGCTTACTGGGCTTGCTGGAATTGGGCGCGGAAGATGAAGCGGGCGGACGCGCTTCCGAAGATTGCTTACGGGCGGGCAAGCCCTTAGTTTAGCAGCATCGATAGGCGCTAGAAATCGACGGTGAAGTCGGCTTTCACGACTTTTTTCGCGGCGCCGCCCGGGGAGTTGCGAAAAACGAGATGATACTTGACCGGTTGATCGAGCGATGGAGGAAGATCGAAGTTGATGTCCTGATAATGAGAAGTATCGGCGACGAAAAGAACATCGGAGTCGTGGCCGCGGGAAAACTCCGCATACTGCTGCTCATTCATGAGCAGCATATCGACATTGGCGCTCTCGTCGTGGGAGGAAGCGCCTTGCTGCTCAAACGACTGAAAGGTTCCATGGAATCGCGGGGTGGCTGCATGAGGCGGAATTTCGAATGGGACCTGCACCGCCCGGCCCACGGCAAAAGTCTTATGCAAGATGTGGCTGCTGGTACCCATGGGCGAGTCTTCGACGTGATCCAAGGATGATGGCGTGTACTGGGAGGGCGCCGAAGCTTCGGAATCGGAAGTCTTATGTTGCGTGAAGAGATCGGCCAGTGGTCCAGAGAAAGTGACGAGATGATGAGCTTGCTGCACCTCAGGAGGGTCCGGGTTCGGGTCAGGAGGCTTTTGCGCCGAATCCGACGGAGGTTGTTCAGCGATCAGCCGGTGTGGCGTTTGATGGTGATTGGTCCAGAGATAAAAACCGCCGTAGGCCAGGACAGAAGCTACGATTAGCGGGGCTATCGCTCGATGCATACACTACTCCTGAGAAAATTATTAGCGAGGGGCGCCGAAGGAATCCAGATTTTGTTGGCGACAAGAGTTACTTTGGTTTGCCACAATTCGGTAAGTGATTAGGG
>JBAUVJ010000398.1:0-1863 GCA_049583165.1 Candidatus Sulfotelmatobacter sp.
GACCAGTTTCAATTTGAAACTGGTCCACTACCCAACTCTCGCCGGGATGCCTCTGGTTACGAAAAACGAAATTTTGGTGACACTCCGAAGCCGATAACTAATGGGATACCTGTGCCCATTCGCGCAATTGCTTTATAGGAGCAGTTCTGCGGTAATCGAAAGCAGAGAATTTTCTCTAAATGTTTATGGATACAAGCTTGTTACAAAAAACGGAATTCCTTGAAACCCCGCATACTCAGCAGTTGGATCAGGTCTTCGTTCGTTCGCAAGCCGTCGTCTCCCGCCGCGTCGCCGGAGAAACTTTAATTGTTCCGGTGCGCGGAAAAGTTGGAGACCTTGCGTCCATCTACAGCTTTAACGAAACCGGTTCGCTGATTTGGCAGACCCTGGAATCTCCCAGGCCTCTCGCCGATTTGATCGACGCGGTCCAGCAGGAATACGCGGTCAGCTACGAGCAAGCGGAGCGGGACGTAAAGCAATTTCTAAATGACACGTTGTCCGCTGGCCTTGTGGTAGCTCGCGAGGAAGTCGCCATGGCGGCAATGGATTCAGCGCCGCGTACGGAATTGCGCCAGGCAGGTTCGCACTGAGCCGCACGCGCGTCAACACTAGGGTTAGATCAGATTGGGTTAGAGCAGGAGGATCATGGAACAACTGAGTTACGGAGCATTCAGCGCCGACCTGCACCAGCGTCAATCCGGTCAGCGCGTGCCCATGCAGGTTTCCGTTGAAGTCACGCGCCGTTGTCCTCTGGAGTGCCAGCACTGCTACAACAATCTTCCTATGGGCGATCAGGATGCCCGCTCCCGTGAAATGACCACGGAAGAGCACTTCCGTATGCTCGATGAGTTGATCGAGATGGGCTGCTTCTGGCTGCTCTACACCGGCGGCGAAATTTTCGCGCGCAAAGATTTTCTCGAAATTTACACCTACGCCAAGAAAAAAGGTTTTCTGATCACGCTCTTCACGAACGGCACGCTCATCACGGAAAAAATCGCCGACTATCTGGTGGAGTGGCCGCCCTTCGCCATCGAAATCACGCTGTACGGTCGAACACGTGAAACCTATGAAGCTCTCACCGCAATCCCCGGTTCGTATGACCGATGCCTTCGCGGGATCAAGTTGCTACGCGAGAGAGGCCTGCCACTCAAGTTGAAAACGGTGGCCACCAGCATCAATAAGCACGAAATTTCCGCCATTCGCGAATTTGCCGAGGAAGAACTCGGAGTTGAATTTAAGTGCGACGGTCAGATCAATCCGCGAATTGACTGCTCGCAGAGTCCGCTCGCAGTGCGGCTTTCGCCCGAGGAAGTGGTCGCGCTCGATATGAATTCTCCGAAAGGTGCCAGTGAATACCGCAGGCTGGCGAAGCGCGATCTGGAGAATCCCCCGAATCTGGCGCAGAACGACTCGGTGTATTTCTGCGGCGGAGGAATGAACGGCTTTGCCATCAATGCCTACGGCGAGATGGGAATCTGTGTGATCTCGCAGCAGGAAACTTTCGATGTTCGTCGTGATGGGCTAAAGCCGGCCTGGGAGCATTCTCTCCTCGAGGTTCGAACTCGCAAACGCACGCGGATAACAAAATGCGTGGAGTGCCGCATTCAATCGCTTTGCGGCATGTGTCCGGCGAACGGCGAAATGGAGAACGGCGACCGGGAAAATCCGGTGGCTTTTCTTTGCAACGTTGCACATTTGCGGGCTGCGGTGGTCGGAGTTGAAATCCCGGCCCACGGAGATTGCGAATTCTGCGCCGGCGGAAGTGAACATGAAGCCATGCTGGATTCGGCGCGGCGGATCGCAAGCAAGGAAATCGACGCGGAAAGTTGGACAGGACCTCAGCAAATGTTTCAGATCCTGAAC
>JBAUVJ010000399.1:0-23478 GCA_049583165.1 Candidatus Sulfotelmatobacter sp.
GAAAAGAACACTCCGGAAAAGATCCACATGGGCATCATTACAAGATTCATGAGCCCGCTCACACTCTCAATCTTCTGCGCGCGGCTCGCCGTCAGCAAGCCAACTCCGCCGAAACACATCGCTCCCACGGCGCCGAGGAAAACGATGGTGAGCACGGATCCCAATACCTTCATGTGAAAGACAATCACGCCCAGCGCCAGGAGCAACCCAATCTCGATAATCATCAGCACCAGGCGGCTCGACATGAGCGCGAGCAGGAAATCTCCGCGGCGCATGGGCGTGCCCACAAAGCGCTTGAGCAGCTTGCGCTGGCGCATATCGACCAGCGCGAATCCGATGCCCCACATGCCGGAGTTCATCAGGTTCATGCCGAGTAATCCCGGAATCAGAAAGTCGATATAGCGCGAGCCTGGGTCCGAGGAGGTCACGGTGCTGGTCTGCACCACATCTTTGCGGCCGGCGGCGGTTTGCAACGCGCTATCGGCTTGAGCCTTTGCGAGAACGCTCTCAGGCCGCGCAGGATCGTAAAGGTAGCGCAGCCTGCCGCTTCCTTTGGGTTCGATCACGAGATCGTACTTGCCCAGGCGAAATCCCTTCCGGGCAGACGGTTCGTCTCGCACATCGACCTTGAACGACGCATGCTGCGAAGAGTTTTGCAGCAACGCCTCCGCTTCCTGCGCTCCCGCTCCAGCAACAATTGCAACCGAAGATGCGTCCCCCGGCTTATTGCGAAAAGCGATTCCCAGTCCTACGGCCAGCAGCAGGGGAAATACGAAAACCCAGAAGACGACCTCCGGTTCGCGCTTTAGCTCCAACATGCGCGCCATCAATAGATGACGGTATCCGGCCCAGCGCCCGTTGCGCTGCGGTGGCCGACTCCGCGGAGCTGCTTTTTCCGTGATGACGGGTTGTTGTGCCACACTCACAGGGCAATTCTTTCTATCGCGACTCTGGCTTCCACTTATTCAAAAACTCAAGCAAAGCTTCCGGCGTCATCGAGCGTGCGTCCTCGAACTCTCCATTCCTCTGGCTGACGACTAGCTTGCCATCGCCATCGATGATCGCCAACGCGGGAACACCCTTATTCAGGGGCACGTCGAACTGCTTGGCCAGATCGCCATTCTTCTCGCTGTTCTCGCCAATATCCACATGCACAACTTCAAAGCCCGCCATGGTTGTCGCGAAATCGGGCCGATGAAATGCCAAATCGAGGACGTGACAATCGAAGCACCAGTTCGCTCCAAAAACCAGGATGACGCGCTTGTGTTCCCCTTCAGCTTTCTTCTCGGCCGCCTTGATATCGGCATGCGCGTCCGCATCTGCCGGATAAATATTCTTGTTCATGTCCGAAGGCTGCGTGAGGTGAGGGTCGTCCGCTCGTTCCACGCCCGTCAGCCGCCACTGCTCACCTTGCTGGCGCCATCCTTGACCATCCGTCACCCGCAGGGTCTTGCCATTCGGCAACTGTACCTCGGCCTTGAAGACAAGGCTTATGCCCCCATGGCGCTCCGCCTTCCGCACGATTTCCAAGTTGATCCTTTTCGCCTTCAGGCCAAGCCAAAAATTTGCGTCCGCATCGGCATTGGTCACAATGCCGTTCGCCATCACCTGCGCTGCGGGATCGCCGCTGTACATCGCCTTCAGCGCGGCGGCATCTCCGGCAAGAATTGCGCTTCGCCACTGATCGAGCGGGGCGAAACCGGTTGGAGCATCTGCGCTTCCGGCCTGTGCAATCGCAATTTGCCCGCAAACCATCAGCGCAACTGCTACGCCCACGATCATCATGGGACAAAAAATGATGGCGCAAGAACGAAAGCTAAAATATCGTTTTCTCGTCTTCATCGATTCATTCCCATCAATCTTCCCGCAAGTGCCGCCCGGTGAGCCGCACAAACACGTCTTCCAGGCTGGCCTGGCGCGTGGTGAGATGTTGCAGCTGACTTCCTTGTTTTCCCAGCGCCTCCAGGAGCGCCGGAATTGCCAAATGCGGCTCCTTCACATTGAGCGAAAGCATGCCGTCATCCTCGCGCACGGATTCCACGCTCGGCAGCGCCCGCCAGATTTCCAGCGCCGCACCGTCCGAATTTCCATTCACGGCAAATTCCACCACGTGATGCCCGCCCAGCCGCTCGATCAAACCGGCGGGCGAACCCTCGGCGATGACTTGTCCGTGATCGACGATGGCCAGCCGGTCGCATAGCCGCTCCGCTTCATCCATGTAATGCGTGGTCAGCAGCACGGTCCCGCCATCGCGCTGAAACTCTCGAATAATGTCCCACAATTGCCGGCGGCTCTGGGGATCGAGGCCGGTGGTCGGCTCATCCAGAAAAAGGATTTTCGGATTGCACACCAGCGCCGTCGCGACGGCCAACCGCTGCCGCTGCCCGCCAGAAAGTTTTCCTACCCAGGAATCGGCCTTCTCGGTGAGCTGTAATTGCTCGAGCACATCATCGGACGACCGCGGCTCGCGGTAGAAGCTGGCAAATAATTCCACGGTTTCGCGCACCGTCAATTTTTCGGAGAGCCGCGTTTCCTGCAACGAAATGCCCAACCACTCGCGCATCTCGCGCGCATCCTCACGCCAAGCATGGCCGAGAATCGATACTTCGCCCGAGGTCGGCTGCAACAGGCCTTCGAGGATTTCGATGGTCGTGGTCTTCCCCGCGCCATTCGGCCCCAGAAGGCCGAAGCATTCGCCGGTTTGGATTTCCAGGTTGAGACCGCGCACGGCCTCGACCTTGCCGTCGTATGTTTTGCGCAGATCGCGACATTGGATGGCTACAGCCACGCAGGCATTCTAACGTATGAAATGTTCTGCGAGGCTTGAACAGCTCAGATTTCAGGAACAATCCATGCGCTACTTGGGGGCGACGCCTTCGGCAATGAATATGCGGCTCTTCGTTGCCCGCTGCCGCATCGGCTTGATCGCCGCATAGTCCGGCGAATCATACCAGGCACGGGCTTTCTCCATGCTGTCGAAAGCAATCACCACGATGAAGCCCTTCGGCGCTTCGCCTTCGAGAGACTGGGTCTTGCCGCCGGCGACCAGATAGTGGCCGTTGAAAGCCGCCACAATTCCTGGATTCTTCATTCCATATTCCTTCAGGGCATCGGGACTGGGGTCCGTGACCTCAACTTCCGCCATGACGTAGGCAGGTGGTGTCTTGACTTGCTGGGCGTGAATCGCCCTGCCGCCAGCAACGCCGATCGATGCGCCGGCCAGAACTGCCAGCGCCAGCTTGTAATTCGTTTTCATAGGTCCGTTCTCCTTAGGTTCTCGGATACCAGAAGCGACCCAAGTGGATTCCGGTCCGGAATTTCTACCCTATGTACGTAATCGGGGGGAATTTGGATTTTCTGCCTCGCAGGGGCGTCATTTACCGGCCTGTACCGTCTCCGCACGTCTCGCTCTGCTAAAATTTCGCATCGTCTGATTTGTTTGCGGTATCTTCTTCCCATGCGCATCCCGAAGCGCGGCTTCACTTGACGGCGCACCCTCTAAGACGCCCGTGTGTCGTTTCCAGTTATCTCCTGATCACAGAATCTGAAAGGAAGCCGCCTATGCTGCGCCATCTTTGCGCATTGCTGTTTGTTTCTGTCGTCGCCCTGTCCTTAGTCGCCCAGGACTCCCGCCACTTCACCTTTCATTACGCCTTTACGGTAAAAAATCTCCCCGCTGGAACAAAGGTTCGCATCTGGATGCCGGAAGCGCACTCCGACGCCTATCAGGAAGTGAAGCTCATCTCCGCTCACGGCGACTTGCCCCTGAAAACGACCAGCGAATCAAAATATGGAAATGAGATCTACTATGCCGAAACTGATTCCACACAACCGGAATTGCACTTCGAAATCGAATACGACGTCACGCGCCACGAGCGTATAGCGCTCCAATCTGCGCCCCGGGCGATTCCGGTTTCGCTTTCATCTGCGGAGAAGCGGCAGTATCTCCAGCCCGATTTGCTTGTCCCCGTAACCGGCCTGCCGGCCGATCTGGCCGTGAAGGTCACCCAAGGCAAGACTCTACCGCTCGATAAAGCACGCGCTATTTACGACTACGTTTTCACCACGATGAAATATGACAAAACGGGAACCGGTTGGGGACATGGAGATGTTCTCTACGCGTGCGATGCAAAAAAGGGTAACTGCACCGACTTCCACTCGCTATTCATTGCCATGGCTCGTTCCCAGGGCATTCCAGCGCGCTTCGAAATCGGATTTCCCCTTCCGCCCGATAAGCATTCCGCGGAGATCGCCGGCTATCACTGCTGGTCGGATTTCTACATCGATGGCAAGGGTTGGATTCCGGTAGATATTTCGGAAGCCTGGAAGCACCCGGAGAAGCGGGATTATTTTTTCGGATCGCACGACGTGAATCGAGTGCAGTTCAGCATGGGCCGCGATCTGCGCTTGAACCCTCCGCAGGAGGGCAAACCACTGAATTATTTTGTCTATCCCTATGTGGAAGTGGACGGGAAGGAATATCCAAACGTGTCCTTGGCTTTCTCGTTCGCCGACTCGGCGGCGGCGGTCGCTATGAGATGAGATTGGAAATAAATGAAATAGAGACAAACTCTACCGCGCTGCCACCAAGTCTCCCGGCCCGCTCTGAGGCTGGGGCAAGTCTGGGGGCGGGACAGCGGGCGGAGGCGCGGCTCCGTTCGCCGGCTTGGGCACGTCTTGGGAATCCTCTCCTGGACGCCTGAGACTTGGAGCATTGGCTGGGCGCGCTTCCGGTTCTGTCTTCGCTTCCTTATCTTTCTCTTTATCCGGCTGGTCCAGGATGATTTCCTTTTCGGTGCGAACGATTTTCTCGCCATCCACCTTCATGGTTTCCACGCGAACCACTTCGTCTCCCACGAAGCGAACGAAGTCCACGTCCGCCGGAGCCTCGCCATAAATCCATTCTTCGTATTGCGTCTCACCGCTCCGCTCGCGCACTTTCTTCGGAGGCTTGCCCTTGGCATGAAGGACCATTTCCTGATTCATTCCCACCAGCACGTGATGCGCTTGAATCGCCGCTTTCGCCTTCGGGGGTACGGTATCCAGGTAAGCCTGCTCTCTGTTGCGGGCGTTGAAATCGAGAACCGGAAATAACAAATCGCGTAGCTGCGACGCCGTCATCTCGGGGACAAATTTATCGAAATAGAGGTCGACATAAGAGCCGTGGGGATTGGTTTGCGGATCGTTCGGTCCAGCGGTCAGCGGAGGGCCATTCGCCCCTGAAATCTGCACTCGCTGGTACCACTTCTCCCGGCGTATCGGTCCACCATTGATCTCGAAATGGATGTGGTCTGTCTTAATTCGCACGAAGGAAATGTGCGCCGGATCTCCGGGCTTTACTGCCGGACCCCAGAGGTTCAGCATCTGCTGCAAGTCCTCACCGTTTGGGGTGATCACACCTTGCTTCAGCAGGAGGCCTTTGGTGCCCATGGGAAAAGAAGTGCGCGCATACACCAGCTGAGTTTCGAAGTCGCGAATAATTTCGAGACGCGTCTGCCGGGCCATGTGAGGAGCGTTCGCCGGGATCGGCGCAGCGACGGATTGCTGTACGCTTTGCGGATCGTTTTGCTGCACGCTTTTCCGTAATGAAGGTTGAGCTTGAGAGGATGTTTTCGATGGTGGGGCCGCGGAAGCTGAGGAGGAAGTTGAATCCGTAGTTTGTGCTTTGCTATTTCCGCTGCACAGCACAACCGTGGCTGCCGCAACCACGAAAACCCCGAAAAGCGTGCTGGCACGGACACGGTCCATAAAACCACCACAAACTGACTGGCCTATTATAGCGCCGGACTCCCAACCTGCGAGCCCAAATGCAACCTACAAGTATGGCACCTTGGCATCCGGCTTCCAATACGGTTCTAACTGTATTTTGGATTGACATCCCCGCATCTTTGCGGCAAACTTCCAAGCAATTAAGTTTCCCGACGTTCGAACCCAACAGATATTGTCCCCAACCCAGATTTCTTGTAGTCACGTGAGATGAGCCATCTGCCGCTTGCAAACTTCCCCGAACCCGACCCGCCCGAGGAAACGCTCTTTATTTCCCCGGCTCCGCAAAATGTAAAAACCAGCCCGCCGGTCAATTCGACTGCCCTTTTGACCGTGCTGGATGACGCAGTGGTGAGCGGGCGCTATCCGGTAGAGGCGCTTTGGCAAACAATTGCGGACACGGCGAGGATTCTGACCGGCGCCGACGGAACCGCCATTGCGTTGCAAACCGATGGCGTAGTTATATGCCGGGCACGCAGCGGCGAAATCGCGCCACCGTTGGGTTCCCCGCTGAACGTAGAATCCGGAATCTCCGGTGAATGCCTCCGAACCGCGACCAGCCTGCGCTGCGACGATACCATGGTCGACGACCGTGTGGACCCAGAGGTTTGCCTGGCTCTCGGAATACGCTCGATTGCCGTCATCCCATTGTGTGACCCAATGGGGGCCTTCGGACTTTTGGAGGCGTTTTCGAGCCGCGCTCGCGCTTTTACCGATGATCAGCTGGGTTCTCTGAAAAATATCGGGGAGATTGCGGAAAGTGCGTACGAGCAAGAATCCGACGCACGGTTTTCGTTGTCCACGTCCACGCGACCCAGCATCTCGTTTGAGCGCTATGACAGTTTGGCGGCTTCTCCGCGCAATGAAGTGCCGCTCCCGGTGGCAATAACCGAGAAGCAGGTTCCACGAATCAACCGTCGCTACTGGATCGTGGGTAGCATCGCTGTTTTGTTGCTTCTGGCTGGCGCGATTGTCTGGTGGACCTGGCATGAACCGCTGGGAGAATCGGCAGCCAGTCACTCGGCTGCGCCAACGGCTACTGTGGGAATGGAATCATCGAATGCCGCCGCGCCCGTAGTGTTTGCACCAAAGCCATCATCCGCGATTCCCCGGGAATCCACCCCCAACTCAAAAAATCAGCTTGGGAGGTCACGGACGAGTGGCACCGTTTCGAACGCGGCCAGCCGCGAAAATCTTGCAAAACTGCCCGTAGCGACTTCACCGACCACAACCTCGGAAGCCATCGTTCTTCCCCCATCTTCGAGCGAACCGACAAGCGGCTCATCGCCTGCCGTTTCCAGCGATGAGCCCCCTCCAATCATTCCAGCAGGTGTGGTCGTGGATAGCGATAAGTTGGCAAAAATCGCTTCGTCGCCAGCCACGATGCCGGAAGTTGAGGCCAGGATATCCCAGGGCGTAACGCCGGCGGTTATCATTCGCCACGTTGCGCCGGTGTATCCCTCGATGGCGGTGAGCCGCCGCCTGGAAGGTTCGGTAATCTTGGCCGCCTCGGTCGGCACGGACGGAACCATCGGCGAAATCAAGGTACTTCACGGTCAGCCGATCTTCGCCACAGCCGCCATAGAAGCCGTTCGCCAATGGCGCTACACTCCTACCATGCTCGACGGTAAGCCGATCGCCATCACTCGAGAGATCACGATCAGCTTCAAGCTTCCGTGAATTTCATTCTTTGAAGTTGGATTTGAATCAGGAAAAATTTTATTGCGGAGGAGGACTCCCCCTCGCGCAAAAACCCTCAGACGCTCTCCGGCCCGCGCTTTTTGTGTTGCTGGCATTTGACCATGATGGCCGATCGTAGCCGGGTGCGGAGATCTTCCGGCAACTCGTA
This sequence comes from Candidatus Sulfotelmatobacter sp., assembly GCA_049583165.1. Classification (GTDB taxonomy): domain Bacteria; phylum Acidobacteriota; class Terriglobia; order Terriglobales; family Acidobacteriaceae; genus Sulfotelmatobacter. The sequence goes on from JBAUVJ010000399.1 coordinate 7,616, forward strand.
CAGTTGGGAGTCGCGGTAAATCTCAATGGTCTTCTTGGTTGTGTCGCAAACCACGTAGCAGTTGTGGCACCAGGAAAGATGGTTCTCCAACTCAACTTTGGTGTGTTCGTCGAGCACTCCATCCAAATAGTTGGTTAGCTCGTGCAAAAACTCAGAGCATTTCACTGGTTGCCATCTCCACTCTCACGTTTCTGGAAGAACCGTCCTAACCGTTCGCGAAGTTGCAGGCGAGCCCGCAACAGTCTCGATTTCACTGCCGGTACGCTTAATTCCAGCGCTGCGGCAGTTTCCTCGGTCGACAATCCTTCCACATCCCTCAGTACAAATACGGTCCGAAACCCCGGGGGTAGGCCCTGGATCGTTTTACTTAAAATATCTCTCAACTCCGCTTGCGTATATTGCTGCTCAGGATTCGGGCTCCAATCCGCAATCTCCCGCGGAAGAGAATCGTCTTCCGTTTTTATATCCTCGTCCAGCGATACCGTGCGCTCTGGCTTCTTGCGGCGCAACTTCATCAACGCTTCGTTGACTGCGATGCGCACCAGCCAGGTGTAAAACTTCGACTGCTCCTGGAACTTCGCCAGGTTGCTATACGCCTTCAGAAACGCTTCCTGCACCACATCTTCCGCATCCTCGCGGTTTTGCGTGATGTGTTGCGCGATCCGAAAAACGTTACGGTCGTACCTGCGAACCAACTCTTCAAATGCTGAGTCGTCGCCTTGCTTAGCAGCCCGCACCAACGTCAACTCGTCGGTGACAGGCCCTTCTAGTTTGTTTTGGATGGTTTCCATTCTCTCGGCGATGCAGTATTTTGTAGGAAACGAATCGCGGCTCAGAAAAGTTTCAGCTGTTATTCTACTTGGTAACTAGAGTGTTTGCCCAATCGGTTTCCGGTTTCGTCAAAACTAGGTTTACGATAGAGTCGATGGCAGAGTTGGTGCGGTGTTGATCCGCTGCGGATAACGCTGTGGATAATAAAGATACGCGGTCGAACACGTCCTGACGTACTCTGGGACGGTCCCACAAGTGCCGTACAATCAGTAGTTAGGACCGGTCTTGCAGTCAGGCGAGCGGACGGCTCGCGATCTCGACGGGAAAAACGGTTTTCGAGCATGGCAGAACTGAAGCAGAAACACAACCAGGCGCAGAGCGAGATTGAGCAGATCGTGGCGCGCGCCGTGTCTCAGGCGCTTCAGAACCATCTCCCAAAACTTCAGGAAGAAATTGCGCAGCGTGTTCTCGAAGCACTGCCCGCTTCAACCGCTGAACCTTCCGGCGTGGGGCAAGAAGTTTCCGGCACATTGGTTCGCGCAGTTTCGAGTATCCATGCGGGTTCCACACAGAAGGAAGTTCTTCGGGGTTTGTTAGACGCGGGCAGCGAGTACTGCTCCCGCATCGCTTTATTTGTGGTGAAGTCCGGATCGGCGTCAGGATGGCAAGCTCGCGGCTTCGGCGATGACGAAACAGTGAAAGATTTCCCGCTCGATTTGAATTCCGGCCCGGTATCCCATACCTATCGCAACCGCGTAGCGACCCCCGGAAACATTGCGGAGATGGGCGGACAATTCGCAGCCCAGTTCGGCGGTCCGGCCAATGAACAGGTTCTGGTGCTGCCGCTGGCCCTCAAGGATAAGGTCGCCGCGCTGGTCTATGCCGATGGCGGCGATGGCGGCAAGTTGAGCTCCGATGCTCTGGAACTGCTGGTGCTCGCTACCAGCGCCTGGCTGGAAGTAATTTCTCTCCGCAAGCAAGCGGTTCCGAAAGACGACGGCGAAAGCGCGCACGTGGCGGAGAGAGCTGCACCGCCGGTGCATACGGTTTCCTCATTCTCTGACCCCTTCGCAGCGCACGCGCCCAAACATATCCCCGCGGCCCGGCAGCCTGATCCCGAACCTGCGGCGGAAGTTGTCGAAGTGGCAGCGGCACATGCCGCCTCAGCAGCAGCGCCCGCCGCCGCAACTGACCCGTTGGCCGGGCTTTCGCCGGAGGATGCCGATCTCCACCGCAAAGCGCAGCGCTTTGCGCGCCTGCTGGTGGATGAAATCAAGCTCTACAACCAGGCAAAAGTGGCTGAGGGGCGGCGCAATAAGGATTTGTACGACCGTTTGAAGGAAGATATCGATAAGAGTCGCGGCACGTTCCAGAAGCGTTACGGCAGCACTGTCGCCGCCGGCGGCGATTATTTTCACAATGAGTTAGTACGCAGTCTGGCGGAAGATGACCCCTCGATCATGGGCGCAAATTTCCGCCGCTAATTTTTTGGCAGTCGCGTTTGCGCGAAAAGTAAAAAGTGGTTCGATCAGTCTCCAAAGGGTGGCGGGTACTCGCAGCTGCGATTCTTTGCGGCTTTTTTGGCGCTCTGCTGGCTTCGGCGGAGGCTCCTTCGTTATCGCTGCCCGGCCCGTCTCCAGATCAAGCTGACGCTGCTCCAGCGAAACCTGCTCAGAGCGCTCCTGCCGGTGCAACTCAGAGCACCCCCAAAAAGAGTCCAGCAAACAAAACGACGCCCCTCAAGAAATCTGCTCCCAGCGGTGCGAAACCTCATCACGTCAGTGCCAGGAAGCGAACGATTTCTCCGCGCGTCCGGCGCATGCGTCAGGCATTTGTGGCATCGGCCAGCTTGCGGCCCATGGCGCAACAACTATTGCAGGACCGCTCCCTGCCTGCCTACGCCGGGGTTCAAGCCTACGCACGCGCCCACTCCAAAGAGGACGCAGGGGCGCTCGCCTGGCTGGTTCTGGGCTACGCCCATGTGCTGGATAAAGACTATGCCAAAGCTATCGACCCGCTGAATCGCGCCAAAATTCACGCTGGAGATTTGGGCGACTACGTCGCCTACTATCTTGGAACCGCATACATGGAGACCGGACACATGGCAGAGGCGCTGGCGAATCTGGCGGATTTCGGCAACGCGCACCCAGATTCCCTGCTGGTGCGCGATGCACAGGTCAGCTATGCCGATGCGCTGCTGCTGGAGAACCAAGCCGCAGAAGCTGGGACTCTGCTGGAACACATCCGGGTGCCGATTCGCTCGGACGTCGAATTTGCCTTGGGTCGCGCCTATGCGGCATCCGGGCAAACGGCAAAAGCCGCTGAGACGCTGGAGAATATTTACTACACCATGCCGGGCAGCGCTGAGGCCGATGCGGCCTATGCCGAGTTAAAAAAACTGCCGAACGCACCTCCTCCAACCATCGCTCAGCTCAAGACCCGGGCGGAGGGATTGGTCAGCCGGAAGCGCTACGCCGATGCGGCCGACGAATACCGCACCCTGGCCAACCAGGGCAGCCCTGAGGACCGGCCAAAGTTCGAACTGGACTTCGCCGACGCCCTGCACCGCAGCGGCAAGAATCGTGACGCCAAGCAGGTACTCGCGGGGCTGGGCAATATGAGTGGCGAGTTGAACGCGCAGCGCCTCTATCTTCTGGGCCAGGTCGCGTGGGCCGCGAATGACAACGACACCTTCTACCGGACAGTCGACGAACTACGGCAGGCCGCTCCGGCAAGTCCATGGCTGGAGCAGGCGCTTCTATCTTCGGCCAACTTGCATCTCGTACATCACGAATACGATCAGGCTCTCGACGCTTTCCGCGAGGCCCAGGAGCGCTTCCCCAATGGTCCGCGTGGTTCTTACGTCCACTGGAAGGCGGCATGGCTCACCTTGCGGCAGGGTCGCAACGAGGATGCCAAGAAAGCCTTCGAAGAACAGATCGCGCTCTATCCTTCCGGCGGCGAGACGCCGGCCGCCCTGTATTGGCGAGCACGCTTGGCCGAGGAAGACAATCAGTTCAACATGGCTCGGGCATTTTATCAAAAGCTCTCCGACCGTTACCGCAACTTCTATTACGCGGAGTTAGGCAGGCAGAGGTTGCAGGGCCTCCCCCCGGTCACGGATCCGCCAACAGACTATGCTTTGCTCGATCGTGTCCCTCCGCTCGACAGCAGCGGCAAAGTGACGGAGTCGGAAGCGCCGGCGGATGAGCTCCACGTGCAAAAAGCAGAGTTGCTGGGCAATGGAGGTCTCGTCGATTTTGCCGTGCGTGAGCTACAAGCCGCGGCCGCAGCCGATGGTGGAAGCTGGGCAACGGCGGAGACTGCTCAACTCTACGTGGAAACCGGGCACTACGACCGCGCCATCGAGTACATGAAGCACTCCTCGCCCAATTACTTTGCCCTCGATATTCCTGATTTGCCGCGAAAATATTGGGAGGCGCTTTTTCCTAAACCCTACTGGAGCGACCTCAAACATTCTTCCGAGGCCAATGGACTCGATCCTTACCTTGTCGCGTCCTTGATCCGTCAGGAGTCCGAATTCAACCCCAATGCAGTTTCGCGCGCCAATGCGGTTGGCTTGATGCAGCTTCTCCCCAAGACCGGCAAACTCGTAGCCAAAGAAGAAAAGTTGAAGCGCTACAACGCCAGCCAGCTGTACACGCCCGCGGTAAATATGCAGTTGGGCACACGTTATTTCAAAGGCATGGTCGACAAGTTCGGCGGGTCATTCGAGTACGCCCTCGCCGCCTACAACGCCGGCTCGGACCGCGTAGACGAGTGGCTCGCTCAGGGAAAATATCGCGACCCGCAGGAGTTTGTGGAATCAATTCCCTTCACCGAAACCCGCGAGTACGTGCAGGCCATCATGCGCAATGCCAGCGTGTACAAGCAGCTGTATGGGACACCGTGAAATTCCTCGTGGCGGACAAGGAATCGAAGTGTTTGAGGGTGCCCCGTCCTTGTCGCGTATTGTGCGACAGGGCGGGGAATTTGATTTTGCTGCTTTTGCGCGGGTGTAGAGAAAATCGGTAGTGGTGCCGTTTCATTCAAATCGCACCAGTACCAGAAAATCAAACAAATTGCGCTTTTACAGATTCACTCTGGGTTCAGAATCTTCTGGCACGTGCGTCTTGTGGAACAGAATCTCCACAATCAGCAGCCCCGCGCCCACCACAATCGCGCTATCCGCCAGATTAAACACCGGCCACTGATACTGCTTGACGTAGACCAGCAGAAAATCGACCACGCGCCCGCGGGCCAGGCGATCCCACAAATTCCCCAGCGCTCCTCCCATGATCAGCGACAAGCCCACGCCGGTGGCGAAGTGACTATGATGGTTTCTCCACAGCAATACCGAAACCACCACCAGCGCCATCATGGAAAATGCGATGAGTAATCCCGTCTTCCAGGGCGCGGGAGAGTCAGCGAAAAGGCTGAATGCGGCGCCAGTATTCTCAGTATGGGTAAGTCGAAAGAAACCCGGAATCACCTGGATATGCGCGTAAAGGCGGATATGCTGCGCCACCAGATGCTTGGTCCAACGGTCAAGCGCGACCACAATGAGGACAATCAGCAGGTAGATGGGGCGCGCTGAGTTTTTGGTCATCCCTGGTATTAGCCTATCAACATCTTAACCCGCTCGGGGATGTGAAGTTCAATTCCGCCCAACCGATTCCCGTCCTCGCGTTTTCTCCATAAACTTTCATTTTCATGTAGGCGGGGCACAGCTTGTCCATGTATTCTGATGCGTCCCCTGAGCGGACTGAACCCCGCGAGACACGGCACCGGGGCCTGCTCTGGGTTGTTGTAATTTCTATGTCGGCGAAATGCGCGCATGAAATTTTGGAGACGCTGGAAAGGCCGGACCCTGCTGTTCCTGGCGGTTGTAGGACCGGGGATCATCACCGCGAACGTCGACAACGACGCCGGCGGCATCCTGACCTACTCGCAGGCCGGCGCCCAGTACGGATTTCTTCTGCTGTGGACCATGATCCCGGTCACGCTGGCACTGATCGTGGTGCAGGAGATGAGCGCCCGCATGGGCGCGGTCACCGGCAAGGGCCTGAGCGACTTGATCCGCGAAGAGTTTGGCCTGCGCATCACCTTTCTGATGGTGCTCGGCATCCTGATCACCAACTTCGGCAACGTGGTCACGGAATTTATCGGCATCGCCACCAGCCTTGAATTGTTCGGCCTCTCCCGCTACATCACGGTCCCGGTTTGCGCGGTTATCGTTTGGCTGATCGTGGTGAAGGGCCAGTACAAGAGCGTGGAAAAGGTTTTTCTCGCCGCCTCGTTCTTCTACATCACCTACATCTTTGCCGGTGCTCTGGCGCATCCGATGTGGAAGGAAGCAACCGTCGCCACCGTCAAACCGCCCGCCCTGCGCGCGTTTGCCAACCAGGCCTATTTGTTCATGGTGATTGGTGTAGTTGGCACGACGATCGCGCCCTGGATGCAGTTCTATCTTCAGGCTTCGATCGTAGAAAAAGGCGTAACCCGCCGCGGACTCCGAGCTTCGCGCTGGGACGTAATCACCGGCTGCATTTTTACCGACGTGGTTGCCTGGTTCATCATCGTGGCCTGCGCCGCAACCCTGTTCGTGCACGGCTACCGCGATATCAAATACGCCGCCGATGCCGCCCAGGCGCTGAAACCACTGGCCGGCCAGTACGCGTACATTTTATTTGCCGTCGGGCTGTTCAACGCGTCCCTGTTCGCGGCGTCGATTCTGCCGCTCTCTACCGCTTACACCGTATGCGAAGGCATGGGCTTTGAATCCGGAGTGGACAAGAAATTCAGCGAAGCTCCGATTTTCTACTGGCTTTACACGCTATTGATCGTAGCCGGTGCGGCCGTACTTTTAATACCCGGCCTTCCACTCATAAAGATCGCCGTCCTATCGCAGGTGGTGAACGGGATAGTGCTGCCCTTTGTGCTGATTTTCATGCTGCTGCTGATCAACAAAAAAGACTTGATGGGCGAGTATGTGAACTCGCATCTGTTCAACGCCGTCGCCTGGGGAACGACCGTGGTTATGATTGGACTGACGGTCGCATGGTTCTGGACGCTGAAGGGCGGCGGAGGCTGAAGTGATCGTTGCTCATAAGAGGATCGGAATTTCGCGAAATGCTTAGTTTGCTCGGCGTGACCGAGCAGTAGGAGACCGTCGTGAAGAAGATTGGGATTTTGTTTGGGATGGAGAATACGTTTCCGCCGGCGGTGGTTGAGAAGATTAACTCCATGAAGGTGGAGGGCGTGACGGCGGAGTTTGTGCAGGTGGGCGGAGTGCGGATGGATGAGCCCAGGAAATATGACGTGATCATCGACCGGATTTCCCAGGATATTCCGTTCTACCGGGCTTACCTGAAGAATGCGGCGCTGCACGGGACGATTGTGGTGAACAATCCGTTCTGGTGGACGGCGGACGATAAGTTTTTTAATTATGCGTTGGCGCACAAGCTGGGCGTGGCGATTCCTCCGACCGTGATTCTGCCGCACAACAAGCATCCGGAGGGGACGACGGACCGGTCGATGCGGAATTTAATTTATCCACTGAACTGGCAGGAGTTGTTTGACTACGTCGGCTTCCCTGCTTTCCTCAAGCCTTATTCCGGTGGTGGGTGGAAACATGTGTATCACGTGCATTCGCCGGAGGAGTTCTTTCAGCATTACAACCAGACGGGCGATTTGTGCATGACGCTACAGCATGGGGTGGTATTTGAAGAGTATTACCGATGCTACGTGGTGGGGCAGGAAAAAGTGCACATCATGAAGTACGATCCCCGGCTGCCGCATCATGAGCGGTATGTGAAGGGGAATCCGCCGCCATCGTCGGAAGCGTTGCGGGCCAGGATTGAAAAGGACGCTCTGACGTTGTGCCGTGTGTTGGGATACGACTTGAATACGGTGGAGTTTGCGGTGGAGGGTGGAGTGCCGTATGCGATTGACTTTCTGAATCCGGCGCCGGATGCAGAGATTACGTCCGTGGGGCAGGAGAATTTTGACTGGATCGTGAATGCGGTCGCCGAGATGGCGGTGAAAATGGCCGTGACGGGAGAGGATCCGGCGCGGGAGTTGCGGTGGGCTTCGTTCCTGGCGGGAAAGCCGACCGCGGAAAAAGTGGAGCGTAAGGGTGAGCCGGCGTGGGTGGCGCAGCGGAAGCGGGGGAAGGCAGGAAAATAATGGAGGACGGACTAGGCAGAAAGCAATTTCTTCTTGGCGTGTTGCTGGCATGGTCTCCGTTGGTTCCGACGCTGATTGGGTTGGGTTACGCTCTGCGTGGAGTATCGGCCAGCAAAGCAACCGGGATTGGTGCAATCGCGGGCGGCGGCCTTTCTGGAACATTCGTGTTGTGCGGTATCGGCGCGATTCTCATTGGAGAAGTGGTTGCAATCGTATCGTTGTTTCGGACATTTTCTAACGGACATTGGGTTCGCAGATTATTTTCCACGCTATCCATCTGCGTAAGCGCACTGATGCTCCTTCTCGTATGTCTTTTCCTGGGATTGCTCGGGTTCCTGGTGCACCATCGCTTCTGAGTTGGGCACTTGCCGCGGTTGTTATACTGGTACGTCTGCACTTCGGCGAGCCGAGCTTCGCTCGGCGGACAGCCGAGGGCGGCTGTCCAACATGATTGGTTATGAAGCCTACGTTCACCATCGGGATCGAAGAGGAATATCAGACCATAGATCCGGAGACGCGGGATCTGCGGTCGCATATTCAGGCTGAAATCCTGCAAAAAGGCCAACTCATCCTTCAGGAGCGGGTGAAGGCGGAGATGCACCAGTCGGTGGTGGAGGTGGGCACCGGGGTTTGCAAGAACATCAAGGAAGCCAAGGCGGAAGTGAAGATGCTGCGGCGCGATATTATCCGGCTGGCCAAGGAGAATGGATTGCGGCTAGCTTCGGTGGCGACGCATCCGTTTTCGGATTGGCGGACGCAGGAGATCAATCCCGACGACCGGTATAAAAATATTGTTGAGGACATGCAGCTGGTGGCGCGGGCGAATTTGATTTTTGGCCTGCATGTGCATATCGGAATCGAGGATCGCGAGACGGCGATCCACATGATGAACCACGCGCGGTATTTCCTGCCGCACCTGTTGGCGCTATCGACCAATTCGCCGTTCTGGCTGGGGATGAATACCGGGCTGAAATCCTACCGCTGCAAGGTATTCGACAAGTTTCCGCGAACGAACATCCCGGATTATTTTCCGAGCTGGGGCGAGTACGAGAACTTCATCAAGTTATTGATCAAGACCAACTGCATCGATAATGCCAAGAAAATCTGGTGGGACATCCGGCCGCATCCATTCTTTAATACCATCGAATTCCGGGTCTGCGATATTCCCATGCGCGCCGATGAGACGATTGCGCTGGCGGCGCTGATTCAGGCCACGGTGGCCAAGCTGTACAAGCTGCACACGGCGAATCAAGGATTTCGTTTGTACCGGCGGGCGCTGATCATGGAAAACAAATGGCGGGCGTCGCGCTACGGCATGGACGGAAAGCTGATCGATTTCGGCAAACAGACCGAAGTGCCGGCGCGTGATTTGATCCGGGAATATCTGGATTTTGTGGATGATGTGGTGGATGAACTGGACTCACGCGAGGAGCTGGAATATATCCACACGATGCTGAAAGAAGGCAGCGGCGCGGACCGCCAGTTGCGGGTGTACCGGGAAACCGGAGATTTGAAAAAAGTTGTTGACTACATTATGGAAGAGACGGAGGCGGGCTTGGAAGATGAGCCGGCCGACGTGAGAAAAGTGGGGTAATGACCGCTTCGGCAGAAACCTCTGGAAACCAAGTCAAGAAACCCACCCCTTCGGCAGGCCCAGGGCAGGCTCCGTCGCAAAAAGCGCGACACGGGTGGGGCCCCCGAGACGCAAAGGCTTTCGATCCTGAATATGTTCCTGGCGCGCAGAATGCCGTGGGGGTGTGCCTGCGCGTGCGGCCAGAGGAGAAGGTTTGCGTAATTACGGACGACTCCACCTGGGAGATTGCGGCAGCGATTGTTGCCGAGTTGGACAAACTAGGTTCGCCGCACAACGTGTGGGTCCTTGAGGATGTGGCGGAGCGTCCGCTAAAAGATCTGCCGGCGGAGATTCTTGCCGATCTGGAGACCAGCCAGGTTTCAATTTTTGCGGTGTGGGCGCAGCGCAACGAATTGCGGTCGCGCATGCAGATGACCGACGTGGTGAACCGGCGCAAGATTCGTCATGCGCACATGGTGAACATCAACCGGCAGATTATGCTCGAGGGCATGCGGGCGGATTTTCAGAAAGTGGACCGGCTGAGCGCGAAGGTAGTGGCCATGGTGCGCAAGGCGCGGCGAGTGCGGGCGAAGACGGCGGCGGGTACGGACCTGACGGCCGATCTGAATCCGAACTATCACTGGCTGAAAACCAGCGGAATTATTTCGGCGGAAAAGTGGGGGAATTTGCCCGGAGGAGAAATCTTCACGACTCCGGGCGAGGTGAATGGGACGTTTGTGATCGACGGCGTGGTCGGCGATTACCTGTGCACTAAATTTGGCAGCTTGAGAGATACGCCCCTGACAGTCCATATGAAGGGCAACCGGCTGACCCAGGCGCACTCGGAGAATCGGGAACTGGAAGACGACTTCTGGAAGTACACGCACACCGACGAGAACAGCGATCGCGTGGGTGAGTTTGCCATTGGGACAAATATTGATTTGAAGGATGTGATTGGGCAGATTCTGCAAGATGAGAAGTATCCAGGAGTGCATATTGCGTTCGGAAATCCTTACGGGGCGCATACGGGCGCGGAGTGGGACTGCACCACGCATATCGATGTGGTCGGGCGGAAGTTTAATATCTGGGTAGACGACGAGCAGATCATGCAGGATGGGAAGTTTTTGGTGGAAGCCTAGTTAGTAGAAGCTTAGAGTGGCTCATGTCGGAAATGGTATTGACGCTCGACGCACCTACGATTGAGACGCTGAAAAAAGCTTATAGCTCTTTTAACGCTCGTAACATTGATGCGGCTCTGGCGACCATGCAACCGAATGTGGAATGGCCGAACGGCATGGAAGGCGGCACGGTTTGCGGGCACACTGGCGTGCGCGAATACTGGACGCGGCAGTGGGGTATGATCGATCCGCATGTCGATCCGGTGAAGTTTGAGCCCGACGGCGCGGGCCGGATTGTGGTGAGCGTTCATCAAGTGGTGCGTGAACTTGAGGGCAGGGTTTTGCTGGATCGAATGGTTGAGCATGTGTATTCGTTGGAATGTGGATTGATTCGAAATATGGAAATCCACGAATAAAATCCCCGCGTTTCATCTCCTGCCATGATTCCCTCCCTAAGGAAGCAATTTAACGAGAACTTTACTCCGGAAAAATATCAGAAGTTTTTGCGGCGGATCGATGACGCGGCTGGAACGCATGTGCAATTCCGGGTGTCGGAGACGCCGTGTTTCTTTCCGAAGAGCTTGCTGGATCGGATGGTGGAGGATGGGAAAGAATTAATCCGGCAACTGGTGGAGAGCGCGGAGTATCGGGCAAGGTCGGATGGTTCAATTCCGGCGGAGTTCCGCGTGCCGAATGAGCCGGCGCATCCGTTGTTTGTGCAGGTAGATTTTGGGTTAGTTCGCGACGCGAACGGCGAATTGCAACCAAAACTTGTCGAGTTGCAAGCCTTCCCTTCCCTCTATGCCTATCAGGTGGCCGTGGCGCAAACCTACATAGATGTGTTCGGAATAAATCGATTTGAAGGTGGCAAGGAGCTGCGCTTTTTTCTGAGCGGCCTCGATGAAAGAACTTATCGCGAACTCTTGCGGCGGGCGATTGTGGGCACTCACGATCCGGAAAACGTGATTCTGATGGAGATCCGTCCGGAAGAGCAAAAGACGCTGCCCGATTTTCTGGCGACCGAGCGGATGCTGGGCGTGCGGACCGTCGATATCGAGGCCATCAAGAAACAAGGGGCGCAGCTTTACTACGAGCGGAACGGCGGGCGAGTTGCCATCCGGAGAATTTACAACCGCGCGATCGTGGACGAGTTGCAGCGCAAACAAATCAAGCTGGGCTTCGATTGGCGGGACGATCTTAACGTGGAGTGGGCGGGGCATCCGAACTGGTATTTCCGCATCAGCAAATTTTCGATTCCGTATCTGCGGCATGAGTCGGTGCCGAAAACCTGGTTCCTGGATCAGTTAGATCAGATTCCCGACGACTTGCAGAACTACGCCTTGAAGCCTCTTTATTCTTTCGCGGGATTGGGAGTGGTGATCGCGCCAAAGAAAGAACACATCGAGGCGATACCGGTGGCGAAGCGGGCCGATTATATTTTGCAGGAGCGGCTGCACTTCGAGCCGGTGATCGAGACTCCCTTTGGCGGGACCAAGGCGGAGGTGCGGGTGATGTATGTGTGGGATGACCGGCTGGAAGCGGTTCTGACCATTATCCGCATGGGACGCGGCCTGATGATGGGCGTGGATCACAACAAGAATATGGAGTGGGTGGGGGCTTCGGCCGGACTGTGGATGTAACTCCGAGTTAATTTATCCTAAATGTGTTCGTCTGTAACTCCTCAAGTATCACTTTAACCGATTCTTTTGATGACGCTGGTCTCGAGTTCCTTCCCATTCGAGCGGCGAAGGAAGAGTTTGTCACCTTGTAGTCGCACAGGAACGCGATCCCCAGGTTTCCATTCCCCGGGAAGATAGCCGGAAGAGGCGGCGAGGTCGTATTCTCCGGTATAGACAACGCCCTCGACATTGATTACGACCGCCGGGCGGTTGAGGTGAGCGCCGGTTTCGCGCATGATTTCCGCTTCCGCCTGATACCAGTTTTCCACGTCGTGACCTTCCAGCTCTCCGCTTTTCCGGTACAGTTCCGCGGCCCGGTGGCGGATCGCTTCTTGCAACTCCGAAGCACTTTTAAATTTGCGTGCCATGATGAACTGCGGCTCCCCTTCACTTGCTAGATTCATAGTAGACGCGGTTGATGTCACGCAGTGTTACAGCGGCGCACAAAAGGACGCGGCGCTTGTCACTTCGGGAAACCAAGAAGCTGGCAAAACATGTCTTTCTTGAACCTCCACACGGCGGCATAGAAGCGGCATCTAAATTGTTCAGCAGGGTCTAGTTGACCCGGATCACTAGCGAAGCCTAACATTACCGCGTTCGGGAGTGTCCTCTCTTCATGATCGGTCAGACTGTGTCCCACTATCGCATCCTGGGAAAGCTCGGGGGCGGTGGTATGGGCGTTGTGTATGAGGCTGAGGATCTGAAGCTGGGGCGGCACGTCGCGCTCAAGTTCATCCCGGAAAATCTAACCGGCGATCCCAAATCGCTGGAACGGTTCGAGCGGGAAGCGCGGGCGGCATCGCTGCTCAATCACCCCAACATCTGCATCATCCACGGCATTGAAGATAACAACGGGCATCCCTTCATCGTGATGGAGAAGCTGGAAGGCGAAAGCCTGAAGCAGTGCATCGGCGGGCATGCGGTGGAGACGGAAAAGCTCCTGGAGATCAGCATCCAGGTGGCGGATGCTTTGGCGGCGTCGCACGCCAAAGGAATTGTGCATCGGGATATTAAGCCGGCAAATATTTTCCTGACACCCAGCGGACAGGTAAAGGTATTGGATTTCGGGCTGGCCAAGCTGGTGCATAACGTCGGCACGGATAGCGACGGAGGTGCGGCGGACAACTCGCTGACGGCGGTGGGAGTGATTCCGGGCACGGCGGTTTATATGTCGCCCGAGCAGGCGCGAAGCGAGGAGATCGATTTCCGCAGCGATTTATTTTCTTTTGGCGTGGTGATGTACGAGATGGCCACGGGGAAGAAACCATTCTCGGGGAAAAATTCCCTGATGACGCTGGATGCGGTACTGCACGACAAGCCGATCCCACCCTCCGAGTTAAATCCGAAGGTTCCGGTAGAGCTGGAAGGCATCATCGGCAAGGCGATGGAAAAGGACCGCAAGGATCGGTACCAAAGCGCCACGCAGATGAAAGCGGACCTGCAACAGCTCAAGCGCGAGACCGAATCCGGACAGATAAAAAGCGCGCTGCACCCCGCCCGGCTGCGGGTTGCGAGCAAGACATTTGGCCGAAGCGGCAGCCGGTGGCAGTTCTGGCTGCTGCTGGGAAGCCTGGCAATGCTGGGCACGGTCTTGGCGGCGGTGGGCGCTTACTGGTTAAAGCATCGAGACGTGGTGAATGCCGAGCAGAAGAATGCGATTGCGGTGTTGCCACTGCAAAACATGAATGGAGACTTCACGGTGGATTATCTCCGTTTCGCGCTCGCGGACGAGTTGACCAGCGTGCTGAGTTATTCGCGCTCTTTGGAAGTGCGGCCGTCGTCGGTGACCCGGAAATATGTGGAGCTGGACTTGGATCCGCATAAGGTTGGGCAGGAATTGCATGTGGGCAGGCTGCTGACCGGGCACTTCATGCGGCAGGGAGAGCGGCTTACGGTCACGCTCGAAGCGATCGACGTGGCCAATGACCGGCTGTTGTGGCAAGGGAGCGCGACGGCCTCGGTGAATGATTTGATTTCTCTGCAATCGCAGTTGAGCACGCAGGTGCAGCAGGGATTGTTGCCAGCGTTAGGAGTGGCGGGAGGAGCTTTAAGCGCGGCATCGCGTCCCAAGAGTCAGGAAGCTTACGACCTGTATCTGCACAGCTTGGCGTTGCCGCATGATCCGCAGCCGAATAAGGACGCGATTGCGGTGCTGGAGCATGTGGTTGGAGAAGATTCGGGCTACGCTCCGGGATGGGAAGCGTTGGGGCTGCGGTATTACTACGATTCGGTGTATGGCGGCGGCGGCGAGCAGATGTTTCAGCGTTCGAACGCGGCGTACGAGCGCGCTCTGTCGCTCGATCCGAATCGCGTGGCCGCAGCCAGCAATTTGATTACGAATCGCGTGGAGCGGGGCGAATTGGGCCGCGCTTATGATGCGGCGACGGACTTGGTGCAGCGAAGGCCGCAGAGCGGAGAAGCGCATTTCGCGTTTAGCTATGTCTTGCGTTACGCCGGTATGCAGGAGCAGGCCGTACGGGAGTGCAATACGGCCCGTGCGCTCGACCCGGGGAACTTTATTTTCCGGTCGTGTGCCTGGGCGTTTCTTGGATTGGGCCAGACGGATCGTGCCATGGACTTCATCCATCTCGATGCGGGCTCAGAGTGGGCTGCGTGGGCAACCCCTTATGACTATCTGGCCGCGGGAAATTTGCTCCAGGCACGGGACGCGGCCCGGAGCATGGCGAAGTCCCCGATTTATCACCGCGAGTTGATGATCGCGTGCACGCAGGCACAACGTCCCGCGGACATGGATAGGATTGTGCGGGAGCAGGAATCTTCGGTGATGACGGAGCCTGATCCGGAGGCGTGGTATCACGTGGGGGCGCTGATGGCATATTGCGGGCAGAAAGACGCCGCGCTGCGATTGCTGAAGGCAGCGGTACAGCAGAATTATTGCGCCTATTCGGCGTTACTGGACGATCCGCTGCTGAAAGACCTGCGTAAGGAAACGGCTTTCAATGAAGTGCTGACCGCAGGTAGCACCTGCCAGGAGACGCTTAAGGAAGGGCGTGCGCAGTAGAAGTTCTCAATTCTCAGTTCTGAGCTATCCGTTGTTGAATCAGCGGGTTTTTTGCAGAGTCGCGCCGTGAAAGAATTTGCGTCGGAACGGGGGTTGGCCGCATTCTTGTAGGGTGAACTTCCTGGAACGTGACTATCTTGAGAAAAGCCCGGGGTGGGCGGCACGGCGCCTCGCCAAAACTCCAATCGTCCGGACCTCATTTTTATTCCTCTTTGTGTTTCCCATTCTTCTAGCGGCGGCGCCGCGCGGCGGTGGGGATGCTGCGGCACCGGATCGCTCGACCATCGTCACTGACTTCCCTCAACTGCCCTATCAGGGAACTCCGGCCGCTCTTCCGCAAGATCAGGGAACGCTTGGTCTGCGGCTCATGTTGCGGCGGTTGAGCACGACTGCTGCGCTGATGCAGACGGTGGCGCATCCGGATGATGAAGATGGCGGGATGCTGACGCTTGAGTCTCGCGGACGCGGCGACAGTGTTTTATTGATGACACTGAACCGCGGCGAGGGTGGGC
>JBAUVJ010000400.1:0-13076 GCA_049583165.1 Candidatus Sulfotelmatobacter sp.
TTGAGTTTAAAGTCGGCAATTCCGTCGAGGAAATGGATATCCATACTAGCCAGATGCCACGCCAATTCCCAGGCAGTGCGCGAGTCGGGATCGGGCCGGTAGTCGGCTTTGGCGTCAGGAATCGCGGAAAGGACTTTCTTGGTAGTTTCCAGTTCGCGGGACGCCCAATAAAGTAGGGTCTCCCGGAGGACGCCTGCAAACTCGGGGCTCAGACCTGGTTTTACGTTGGTTGACACACCTTATTCTCTTTTCTTCCGGGGTCGTGCTGAAGCGGTGTAACCTCCGCCGGTGGCCGTGGGTCGGGCGCAGCATCGGATTCGCTCGACCACTGTCGACCCATAACTCACGACGCAACATTACGTGAAATCGCGGATTATCCTACTTAGGTCGCCATTATGCCATATTCTCTCCGTCTTCTGAGTCTGCGGAGAGGTCGCTGGAATTCTGGGCGTTGTACTGCTTGCGATAGTAGATTTTTGGCCCCGATCTCGAACCGCCGCAGAACCGCGCTTTTTTTGCGGCACCCGGTGGGACGAAATCGATTTTATAAATTGTTCCCATTTGACATTGTGCATTTCCGGGGGATACTGTTGTCGGGTTTTGCAGTGAGCAGGGTTTCGAGTAGAAGGCGACAAGCGGCACACTGAGGTGTTCCGTAGACTAAAGGGTTTCGACGATTCGATCCTCGGAGGAAGCCACCATGAAAGTCTCAATTCTCACAGGAGGCTTGGAAGATTCGCAATGCTCGGCGGCCTTTCGGCCGAAATACCATGGTCGATGCATTGGTCGTTTAGCGTTGGTCGCTGGTCTACTGTCATTGACAACTCTTGGGCGGTCCGGCTTTATCGAGGCGCAAACCCAACCGCAGACTCAAACCCAACCACAGACTCAGACCCAACAGATTCCGACGGCGTCGCCGTCAGACGCTGGCCAGGTAAACTCCCCCGATGTTCCCACAGCCAACAGCGCGCAACAACCCAAACCGGAAGCTAATGACATCCCGGTTCTGAAGACTTCAGTCAATGTCACGGACAGCATCGCTGAATCTTCCCCGGCGAATATTTCTGTGCTCTCCAATCAAACTCTGGAAACAGATCCCGGGGTAAGTTTGGACGATGCACTTCGAATCGTTCCGGGTTTCAGTTTGCTGCGCCGCACATCGGGGGTTGTGGCGAGCGCGACGATTCAGGGAGTGGCGTTGCGTGGATTAGGACTGGCAGGTCCCAGCCGGGCGCTTGTGCTTTGGGACGGCCTTCCCTTAAATGATCCCTTTGGCGGATGGATCAATTGGACTCGTATTTCTCCCGAGAACCAGGGCGAAGTCGATGTCACTCGTGGCGCCACCACCAGCGTTTTCGGAGATTTGGCAATGACGGGCGCGGTGTCTATTTTTTCGCGGCCCGAAGAGAAAAACTTGATTGATTTTTCCCAAGAGGGTGGTACGCAAGGTACGCTGCTGAACCATGCCACCTATTCCTGGCTAGGAAAGAATCTCGGCTTCTCGGTGGATGCTCGCAGCTTTCTGACCGATGGCTATTACGTGGTTCCCGATGAGCTGCGAGGGCCAATCGATGGCAAAGCGTACGACCGCTTTGCCGCCGGTGCGCCGAGGCTTGATTGGTTCTCGGGTAAAAATCGTTTCTTTTTGAAGGCCGACGCTCTTTTCGAGCATCGGAACATCGGCACCTTGGTGGACCAGGAGTCTACTGGCTTAGGCGAGTACTCGGGACACTACTCCCGCGAAATGAAAAACGATACGTTTTCTATAGCGGGGTACGGAGAGCACGAAGATTGGACGGCTCACTACAGCTCGATCAACGAGACCCGGACAGTGGAGAAGCTCGTCGACCTGCAATACGTGCCATCAAACGGCGGGGGTGGGGCGGCATTCTGGCAGCACTTCCAGTCCCACTGGCAGGTGACCGGCGGAGGCGACGTGGAATACGTCACCGGTCACTCCCACGACTTCAATACGTTTACCGACGCCCTCGCAGTGGAGGGTGGAGACTTGTTGGAGCACGGACTTTTCGCGCAAGCGGATTACCGCATTGGTCCGGTCCAATTCTTTGGCGGCATTCGTTATCAATTTACCGACGCGCGCAACAACATCACTGCGCCTAACGGTGGCATCACGTACGGTAGGGGGATGTTTAGGGTTCGCGCCTCGCTCAACCGAAGCTTTAGAGTCCCGACGCTCAACGAGCTATACCGGCCTTATCGTCAGGGCAATATCGAGACGCTGGCCAATCCTTTGCTGGTTCCGGAAACCATGGATGGCGGCGAATTCGGATTCGATGTCAAAGGTAAGGACCGGAGTCTCAGCGTCACGCTGTTTCGGAATTCAATCAGCAACTTCATCGAACAACCCAATATCTCCGAGACAGCAACTCAGATCACTCGAGAACGGGAGAATGTCGGCGATGGGATCAATGAAGGCTTCGAAGTAAGCGCACGGCAACACTGGCGAAACTGGCTCGGCAGCGTCGGGTACCTGTACGCCGACACCAAACTGACCAGCGGACCCTTAGCCGGGCTATACGTTCCCGAGGTTCCTCATCATCAGGGCTCGGCGCAAGTGACCTACCTGCATCATGGGACCATGTTGTCCGGGGCGTTGCTGGCGTATTCCCGCGCATTTGACGATCAGAACAACCAATTTGTCGATCCGGGTTATGCCGTTGTGCAATTTTCAGGTTCTCAGCACCTCTGGCGACAGTTGTCCGCCACCTTCGGCATGGAAAACGCCCTGGATCGCTACTACGTGGTTGAATATACTCCGGTCATCAATAATGGCGAACCTCGTGTAATACGTGTAGGATTGCGTTGGAATGGATTTGAGCGTTGAGGATGATGATATGTGTTCTACAACACGTACCCCGACAATTGAACGCTTGAAATCGACTCTTAAGCGTCGCTAGTGGGTATTTAAAGGCACTTTGCCGGCAGGGAGAGGTTGGGCTTCGAGAAACCCTCTCGTGCTTGGCGAGCGCGTCGATTTGGGGTGGCTGAATTAGTCCTGGAATGTTTACCTACTCTGCGCCAACTTTGATCGAAGAAGTGCTCGATATTCTTTCGGAGTGGGGATCACGGGCTCGAATTTTGGCTGGAGGGCAGACCCTACTACCGTTGATCCAGAACGGGACGCTTCGACCCGAGCACCTTGTCGACATCAACGGCGTCGGGAGCCTTGATTTCATCGATTTGAAGGACAGCCTGTGCGTCGGTGCATGTTGCAGGCAACATGATTTGGAAGTCTTTCTGCGAACCAACCGGCGGAACTCACTCATCGCGCAAGCATTGCCTTTAATCGCAGATCAAGAGATAAGGAACCGCGGCACAGTCTGTGGAAGCCTCGCGGCTGCGCCTCGCGGGGCAGAGTTACCGGCAATCGCCCTCACTTGCAATGCTCACCTTCACATTCGCAGCAGGCAGGGCGACCGCGAGGTCTGTGCGACGTCCTTCTACCGGAAAGACGGAACAGTAGCTATGGAACCGGATGAAATTCTCACCCATGTTAACTTTGAAGACCACGAACACAGCGGGACCGCGATTGAAGAGATCCGCTACACTCAATTGAGTTTTCCGGCTTGTGGTGCGGCAGTTGTGGTCGATGCACAAAACGGATTCTGCTCCTCGCTGCGCCTCACCATTTTTGGACAGGGCATTCCTGCTCAAAGGATAGACGAGGTGGAATCATTCGTTAAGGGCGAGAAATCTTCCACTCAATTGGCCGACGAACTGGCAACCCGTATTCGCAAAAGCAAAGACGTGCGCGTCGATTCTGTGCCCGGCATACCCGCGGACTATGCCAGGCACGTGGCCGGATCGCTGGGCGCTCGCGCCTTCAAGCGAGCAGTTGCGCAGTGTGAAGCCATTACTACCAAAGCTCAATAAACATGCAAACAGGCACGATAGAAATGGAGCTGAACGGCAAGGCCTGCAGCCGCAGTGTCCCCGTCAACCAAACCCTTGCCAGTCTGCTTCGCGAGGGCTTCGGACTCAGCACATCGGTCTCATGTGGCGAGGGAAATTGTGGCACATGCAGCGTGTTGATCGATGGCCGGCCCATGCGATCCTGTCTCCTGCTGGCTATCCAAGCATCCGGGCGGGTTGTGACGACCCTTGAGGGTCTTGCGGATCAGTTGCCTCGACTCCAGAAAGCATTCTCCGAGAACCATGCCATCCAGTGCGGCTTTTGCGCTCCAGGTTTCATGGTCGCAGCCGCGGCTTTACTACACACCGGTTCACGGCCGTCGGAAGCGGAGATTCGCGAAACTATTAAAGGACACCTGTGCCGCTGCTCCGGATATTCCGGAGTGGTTCAGGCAATCCTGGACGCCGCAACGCAGGGATAACCTATGTTAGGGAAATCGATTCACCGCTTTGAAGACTCTCGCCTGCTTTCTGGTGGTGGACGATATGTAAGCAACCTGCAATTGCCAAACATGGTCTACGCGGCAGTTCTGCGGAGTCCCCACGCGGCGGCACGGATTAAAGAAATTCAGACGGCTGAAGCCCGCAAGATGCCCGGCGTCCTTGCGGTCTGGACGTTTTCCGATTTGGCAGACGTACTCAAACCTATCCCTCAAGTTGCGCCGCACCCTTCTTTACGTCCTCGAACGGCGTTCCCGCTGGTTAAAGATGTGGTGCACCATGTAGGTGAACCCGTCGCGGTTATAGCCGCCGAAACACGCGCTGCTTGCCGCGAGGCACTCCGCGCAATCGAAGTGACCTACGAACCCCTGCCCGTAGTCCTGGACGCTGAAATGGGAATGTCTGGCTCAGCGAAAGTCCATGAGGATTTGCCCGACAACATCGCCGCCCAATTCGGCCAGGAAACCGGGGATGTGGCTGCCACACTCCCCGATTGTGATTGCGTAATTACGGAGCGATTTACCATTGGCCGCGTCAGTTCCCAAGCCATGGAAACCCGGGCCGTGGTGGCTAGATTCGAGCCCAACTCATCCACGGCGCGATTGACGGTCTGGACCAACACGCAGTCGCCACACCTCACGCGTGGTCTGTTGTCTCAGCAGGTGGGCCTTCCCCGGCACGATATACGAGTGATCGCGCCCGATATCGGTGGGGGTTTCGGGGTTAAAAATCGATACCACCCGGAGCATACCCTGATTCCTCTGCTGGCGATGCGACTGAAACAGACTGTCAAATGGGTCGAATCCCGCCGCGAGAGTTTTCTTGCCACCTATCACGGGCGCGAGCAGATTCACCATGCGACTCTTGGTCTCGACGCGAGCGGCCGCATCCGCGCCATGCGCGTCCGCATTCTCTACGATCAAGGCGCTTACGTCACACTTGGTATCGTGGTGCCGCATATCACTACGATCAGCGTTCCCGGACCGTACCGCGTTCCTAATTTTCAAGTCGAATGTACCTGCGTTTACACCCATAAGGCGCCGTCAGTGCCGTATCGCGGAGCGGGGAAGCCCCAGGCTTGTTTCGTAATGGAGCGGATGCTCGACGCGGCAGCCGCCAAGCTCGGAATCGATCCAGTGGAAGTAAGACGCCGCAATCTACTTCAGCCGGCGGACTTTCCTTACGACACGGGGCTAAAGGATGTGGACAACACTCAGGTGCGCTACGATAGCGGAAATTACCCGAAGTGCTTGCAAGGAGTGTTGGACTTAATCGGCCATGGTTCTTTCGATCAGGAAAAAAGAAATGCGGCAGCGGACGGCCGCAAGCTTGGCATTGGAGTTTCGTGCTTCATCGAAATGACCGGCAGGGGTCCCTACGAGTCCGCACTGGTTCGAGTCGATCCGGGGGGGCGCATTGTTCTTTCCACCGGGTTATCTTCGCAGGGCCAATCGCATGAAACGACACTCGCGCAAGTCTGCGCCGACGCCTTGGAGGTCGAACCATCCACCATTCACGTGCAGCTGGGAGACACATCCATCATACCTTTGGGGATTGGCGTGTATGCTGCCCGATCGGCGGTGATGGCAGGGAACGCCGTCGCGATGGCTGCCGCAGGCATTCGCGAAAAGGTCGTCAAAGCAGCGGCCGCGATGTTGCGCCTGCCGCCTGAAGCGGTGGAATATAAGGGCGGCAAAGTCAGAGAGCTCGCGGAGCCCCATCGAAGCCTGGCACTCGGCGAAGTGGCGGGTGCACTTAATTCGCCCGCTCTCGTATTTCCATTTCCTCCAGACATTGATCCCGGACTCGAAGCGCTCCGTTTCTATAAGAGCACGACTCCCGCTTACTCGAATGGAGCATACGCGGTGGTAGTGGAGGTCGATGCTGAAACCGGATACGTCAAGATCATCCGCCATGCCCTGGTGCATGATTGCGGAAACCTGATCAATCCGGCCGTGGTCGAAACCCAGATGACCGGAGGCATTGCGCAAGGGATAGGCGCATCTCTGTTCGAAGAGTTGCATTATGACCGGGAGGGGCGCGTGCAGAACGCCTCGCTCGACACTTACTTGCTGCCGCGCGCTACGGACATCCCTACCTTAATGCAGTCGCATATAGTCACTCCCAGTCCCTTTAATCCGCTCGGAGTAAAAGGAGTTGGCGAGGGCGGCACCATCCCGGTTGCGCCAGCGCTGGCCGCTGCGATCGAAGATGCGTTGGGCATAAGCGGGCGAATCACGCATGTGCCGATGACTCCGCCACAGGTTTTGTCCATGATCCGGGCCACTTCCGACGAAGGCAATCGGACGGAAGATCCCGCTGCCAGTTTTCAGGGAACCACCAAAGTCCCCTAAGACTACGCCTTCAGGGAAGGAATTCCGACGGTTCTAAAAATCTTCAGTTCTGATCCCCGGCCCCGTGTTTGTGTCGGCAGAGCCGGCAATAGGTGGGCGGGAGGCTGTTATCCACGCGGTGGTGAACCGGAGTTAAGGTTCGCAGATAAGCGAACATCGCCTTCAGATCGTCATCGGTCACGTTTTTATAGACGACAAACGGCATCGCCGAGCCGAGCGCACGCGCGCCCACGTAGCCGGTTCGCAAAGCCTGGATAAACGTCGCCTGGTCGAAGTAGCCAATCCCCGAGGGATCGGGAGTGATATTTCCGCTAACGATTGTCTCGCCTTTGAAGCTGATGGGGAATCCGCCGGCGAATTGCATCCCCGGGAGGGGCTTATTGTCCTTGCTGACGGGCGTGTGGCAACTGGGGCAACCTGCCATCCGCACCAGATGTTCTCCCCACAGAATGCGGTCGCTTGGATCGGGAGCACTCACCGGCGCGGTGACCGGTTGAGGGAAAGCGTTAATCAGACGATTGATGGGAAAGTTGATGTGCGTCTTGGGTAGCTCGCGATGAATGGCAGGCAGAGACCGCAGGAAAACCACGACCGAGGCCAGATCCTCATCGGACATTTCTCGAAAGTTTTGGTACGGCATAATCGGAAACAGCGTCCGTCCATCATGGCCAATCCCTTCGCGGATGGCGCGGGCAAGTTGGTCGTCCGTCCAACTGCCGGCTCCGGTTTCCACGTCAGGGGTCAAATTCGGCGCGACGATTTGTCCGGGAAGCAATCCTTGCGGAAGGACCTGGCCAGCCCCCATCATGTCCGGCATGGGAGGGTAGCCACGTTGCGACAGGTCCATCGGGGTGTGGCAACGTGTGCAGGCGGATAACGCCGTAAAGATATAGCGCCCGCGTTCCAGTCTTTGGGGAGTCGGCTCAAATTTGCGGGCCGTCAAAGGGCGCGTCTTCGGCCCAATGAACGGGCCCGATCCGAACTTCACCCTCACGCCTATGAGTAGAACTGCAGCCAGCGCTGCCACTGCGATCAGCAGGATTTTCCCCAGCCTCTTCATGCTCTAACTGTCGGACCCGTCGTTTCGTGGTTTGCGCTGGCGGTTTGCATCTGTGCTGATCGTCATAGGTGCGGAATTAGGATACACGAGTCGGCGGTGCTGCTCCTAGGCGCGCGACAGTTAGGTGCAGTTAGGCTTACGCGCCAGTCCCCTTAAGGGGGAGATCCTTCGCTACGCCTGAAAAACGGCTACGCTCAGGATGACAGCTTCGTTCAGAAAACGGCGGCGCGAATATCTTCAAATTCAGTCCCAAAATCGTTATACTTCGCAGCATGAAATCAAAAGGGCTGCTCCATCCTCCACGACGAGGATTGATCGGCGTTGTAATCGCGCTTGGTCTTCTGATGTCCGCAGGGGCGTTTTATCTTTACGGACAGGACAAATCGCAATACCCTGAGGGCTATGACGCCGTCGAGGCCGCGCCTATGGCTCACAAAGTTGTTTTCGAAAACGCGTTTGTACGCGTGCTGGAAATCCCCACTCCGCCAACGGGAACGATGATTCCCACGCATCATCACCGCTGGCCGAGCTTCTTTCTAACCTGGGATACCGGCGGCAAGACCTCACACATTCGTTTTCGTAAGCCGGACGGCAGCGTTCAGGACGTCCCCAGCAGGACCTCACCGGTTCACCCGGGGGTATGGAAAGTACGATGGTCGGAACCCGAACCAATGCGGTCGGTTGAAGTCGTCGACAATGTTGGGACTGCAGAAGCCAGTCCGGACCACCCGACCCTTCTTCGGATTGAAATTAAATGCCATCCGTGAGAGCAAGCGTTTGTGGGCAGTAGCGGGACTATGGTAGCCGTTTCTTTATGATCTTGGCCGGGAACTTTCATAATCGACTTTCCTCAACGGCCTAGAAACGCACCTGCAGCTTGCCGTGGCGAGGCTTTTCATAGAGGCCGATGATGGCTTGAGGCAGGTTCTCGAAACCCTCTACCACGTTGTAAATCGGTTTCAGCTTACGGGCGAGCATGAGCCGAGAAAGATCGTCTTCCGCCTTCAGCCGTTCGTGATAAAACAGGTGCCCCATGAAAGCATCTGCCTTGATGTTCTTCTGCTTAATGAGCGCGTCGACCTTATCCGAAATGCCAAAGAATCTGCGAATGTTGGCGGACTCGCTCTCAGCCCCGAGCTCATCCGCGTAAAACGCGGCTGCTCCTCCGTAGGCAAACAACCGTCCGTTGGGCTTGATTTGTTCCACCACAGTTTCGGTGAGGTAGCCGCCAACGCCATCCGAGTAGACGTCGATGCCGTTGGGGAAGGCATTTCTCAGTTGATTCTGGAAGTCACCGGCGCGATAGTCGATGCAGCGGTCGATCCCGAGGTTTTCTACCGCCCAGGCGCACCGGTCCCGGCCGCCGGCAAATCCTACGACATAGCACCCCGCGGCCTTGGCCAATTGCCCAACGATGGACCCGACCGATCCCGTGGCCGCGGCGACCGCGACCCGGTCCACTGGCATGAGCGGACCGCACTCGCGCATACCAAAATATGCCGTCATCCCCGAGGTGCCCAGCATCTCTATTAGCACTTCTTCCGGCCACATCTTCACCACCGCTGCCCGGTACTTGTAGGTGAAGGGAGAGTTCGTTCCGTTCAGAGCTTTGGTAAGTTCGGTTGCAGATCCGTGTCCGATAGGTCCGGCCTCTGTGCTCACAACCTGATACTCTTGCCAGCCAGCCTGGCAGGCGATGAGCTCACCTTTCGCAAACGTCGGGGTGCGCGACTCGATGACTTCGGCACAGGCATAGTTCCCCGCGTTCGTTTCACCCTGTGCAATTGCCCCGGTGTACATCCGCATGCGTGTGTTGCAGTGAATGTTGATTAGCTTTACCCGGACCAGAGCTTCGCCGTCCTTCAACTCGGGCAGGGCAACCTCTCGAAGCTCAAAATGTTGCGGGGCGAGTTTGTCCTTATCGAGTGGCTTGGCGTAAATCCATTGCCGGGTCGTGTTAGGCATCGAAGGGGATAGTGAGGAACCCATTTTCCGCGGATCAGCGACTACGAAGCTTCTCGCAGACTCAGTTCTTGCACCTGCGTGGCCCCGACGCGATAGCGGTAGGGCCCGAGACTCATGATCAGCAGCGTGGCCAGCACCGATGCGCAAACAAATCCGGTTAGCGGCACAACATAGGATCCTGTCTTATCGAAACCTAGTCCCATCAGGAAGGCTCCCAATCCGCCAGAGAGGCCGAAGATAGCCCAGATCCATCCGAAAATCGCTCCGTAAGAACGCAGCCCAAAATAGCGGCTGACTAGGTACGCCATAATGTCCGTCTCAGCGCCCAGACCCAGACCGACGAGAAACGCTCCAGCGAATGCAGCCCAAATAGCGTGGCCCACGGCGAGGAACCCGAGACCAGTCGTAACGGCAGCGAAAAGCGCGGCCGAGACACGGGGCGCGAAGTACACGTCCAGCAAATACCCACATCCTATCCGCCCAACTAATATACCAACGCCAAACAGGGAACTGGCAAGAGCGGCCAATCGACCCGCGGCTCCGCGGTCGGCCATCATAGCAGGCAGGTGAATGAAACAGGCATGGACACTCGCCGTCACCAGAAAGAACGCGCATGCCATGATCCAGAATGCTGACGTGCGGATAGTTTCGCGAAAGGTGAGTCCGAATTCGCGCGCAGGGTCGGGGTCCGAGGCGTGGGCTCGTGTAGCACCATCCGGCAGGAAACCCATACTCTCAGGCGTTTCCTTCAGGAGTGCGATAACCAGCGGCAAGGGGATCAGTAAAATCGCGATGCCAAATACACTGTAAGCCATGCGCCAGCCAAGCGTTCGAACCAAATGCTGCGCCACCGGAGGAATTACGATTGCTCCCACCGCCAATCCGGCCATCACGACGCTCAGAGCCAGTCCGCGGCGCCGGTCAAACCAGTGCGAGATGACGACGGTGTAGGGCATTGCTCCGGCGCTACCGCCGAGTGTCCCCAAAGCGAAGTAGAACACGTAGAGTTCCCACAACGATCCTGACAAGAATCTGCTGCAAACCAGAATCAAGCCTAGCAGGGTCATGGACGGAATGAGCACTCTGCGCGCACCGAGTCGGTCGACTAATCGGCCCGCGATCGGGAAACAAAGCGCGGCGGTCAGGCTGTGAATGCCGAACGCAAGCGAAATCTTGGCGCGCCCGGCGTGAAATTCCTGGGCGATCGCCCCGGCAAAGATACCGAAAGGAAATATGACGATTGTAACGGTGCTCAGGAAGAGAGCCAGGGACCCGGCCAGCGCGATCCACCAGCCGTGAAACACTTTAGGCTTTGTGCCCGTCATTCCCATATTCAAAAAGAGCCGGCCAGGGTCAACCGCATGCTGCGACCCGGCTAAACGTTATACTCGCTGCGTCTCCGCAGTCAATGTATATGCCGTGGGCTTGCTGCCTGGTGATTCGGGATTTCTGAGGCGTGGGGTTCTCAATCAGCACAAGGATTTCTGCCTCGTGCGCTGTCGGTCCCTTGCACCGTCGTGTGGCGCTTCTTATACTTTTGGTGATTCTTAGCTTGAAACTTGCGCCGGCTACTCAGTTCGAATACCCAGAGAACATCTTGCTGCGCGGGTCGGCCTTGCCGCCAGTGACCTGGTAGAACGGAAGCGCGCGGCCCGCTTGCATCGCAATTAATTCCAGACCAAAAGGAAAACCGTGCCCCTGACAAAACTCGATGCCGTTCCTGCCTTGATTGTGATCGATTTGCAAAAAGGCATTGTAGCTTTACCAACCGTCCACCCTATCGACGAGATCATCAGCCGTGCGGCGCGGCTGGCCCGCGCTTTCCGCGAGCGGAGTCTGCCCGTCATTCTCGTAAATGTGAGGGGGGCAGCTCCGGGCCGCACGGATGCCGAGAGGTTCAATCTTTCGCGTCCCGACGATTGGTCCGATCTGGTTCCCGAATTGAAGCAGCAACCTGGCGACCACATAATCACGAAGGAGCGATGGGGCGCGATCTTGGGCACAACTTTGGATGATTACTTGCGCCAGCACGGCGTAACCCAAGTCTTCTTGGCGGGTGTCTCGACGAGTGTAGGTGTGGAATCGACGGCGCGAAGCGCCTACGATCTGGGCTATAACGTGGTTATGGTGGTGGATGCGATGACGGACCGGAATATCGATGCGCACCGTCACAGCATCGAGAAGATTTTTCCCCGGCTCAGTGAGACGGCCACTACCGACAGCGTGCTGACGCTGTTGAAGGATGCAGGGGCGCAATGAGCCGGTCACAATTTCCAAAGTGCCGAACGGCTTCGATCACCGAAACGTTGCCGCGTGTTGTTCCAGCCAACGGTCGAAAGAGATCGGCTTTCGCCCGAGGACGCGCTCGACGGTGTCCGTAACCTTTGCCAGACGCCCTTCGCGCATCGCCCGAAAAACGGAGGTGAGCGCTTCAACCATATGCATCGGCCGGTTTCTCGCGAGCAACTGGCGGCGCTCTTCTTCGTCGGAGAGCGCTTCGAAGCGGATTGGCTTTCCTATCCGAGCCCCGATCTTCGCCACCATCTCGGGATAGCTGAGCAGCTCCGGGCCGGTAACTGGCAACGACTCTCCGATGTAGGCCTGCGTCGTCAATGCCTTGGTGGCGACGGCGGCAATGTCATCGGAATGAATGACCGGGCTTTTCCCGTCGCCGGCGGAGGAACGGACAACCCCTTCGGACTTAATTGAGCTCGCCCACCACAGGCAATTCTCCATAAACCCTGACGGCCGGATGAACGTGAACGGAACTCCGCTGGCGAGAATCGCAGCTTCGCCCGCCGCATGCCACACGCCCGTCCCAATATTTTTTTGCGGCACGGCGATCGACGAGATCTTTACCAGATGCTTCACCTCCGCAACCTTTGCGGCTTTCGCTGCCACTTCGTCTCGGGCTGCAAGGTCGTCAATCGAGCTGACCAGCAAGAAAGCATCGACTCCCGTAAGTGCTGCCGTCATCGTCGCCGCATCCGCGAAATCGCCGACGAAGACATCCACGCGATCGCCGTAGCGCGCTCGTGCCTTCTCCGCATCGCGCACCAGAACTCGCGGGCGGTCACCGCGGTCGAGAAGGCGTTCGACGACCAGCGAACCGATGTTTCCAGTCGCTCCCGTAATGAGATAGTTCATCGTGATCTCCGTAGCGATGTAGAGTAGCTCAGATTATGACGGAGATGTAAAAAGAGCACTTTGGAATGCTCGGTCCGGGTTCGCCGCCGAATTACTTGCAATACTGTTTCTTGCCCCGTACCCTTCGAGAATTGGATAGCGTCTTGATTCGTATTTTGCGCCGTAGTGAGTTTAAG
>JBAUVJ010000401.1:0-5636 GCA_049583165.1 Candidatus Sulfotelmatobacter sp.
TGGATGGGCTGGGAGCGCAAGCGCGGCAAATTGATGGATTTGAACAATTTGTTGCGCGGAAAGTTTGACAGCTTTCCGGTTAAGGTCGGGAATCTTTCCATATTGTCGGGCGTTCGTTTCGTCATCACGCTTGATTCCGATACTGAGTTGCCGCGAGGATCGGCCAGCCGCATGGTTGGAACCCTGGCGCATCCTCTGAATCAGGCGATTATTGATCCGGAGAAAGGAATCGTGGTTGCGGGCTACGGCATTCTTCAGCCGCGGGTGGGAGTGAGTGTTCAGAGTTCGGTACGGTCCAGGCTGGCCAGCATTTACTCGGGGCAAACCGGATTCGATATCTACACGCATGCGACCTCCGATGTGTATCAGGATCTGTATGGCGAAGGCATTTTCGTGGGGAAGGGGATCTACGAGGTGGAAACCCTGCACCGCGTGCTCGATCGCCGGTTTCCGCGGAATGCTTTGCTCAGCCATGATCTGGTGGAAGGCGCGTATGCGCGGGCGGGATTGGTCAGCGATATTGAGGTGATTGAGGATTACCCGTCCCACTACAGCGCTCACAACCGGCGCAAGCATCGATGGATGAGAGGTGACTGGCAGATTGCGGGATGGCTGCTTCCGCTGGTTTTGGAGGAATCCGGAAGCCGGGTTCCTAATCCTCTGTCCGTGGTTTCGAGATGGAAGATTCTCGATAACCTGCGGCGCAGCCTGGTGGAACCCGCCATTTTTGTTTTATTTCTGTTGGGATGGTTGTGCCTGCCCGGAGGCGCGGGCTCCTGGACGATTGCCATGGTACTCATTCTCTTTTTGCCTGCGCTGTGCCAATTGATATTCGATATGGTGCATGCAACGACGACGGGGAAACGGCTCATCGTCCGCGACGCGTTTGATGCTTTTCTCAATGCGACTATCGCGAATTGGTTGACAATTACGTTCCTTGCGCACCAGGCGCTCCTGTCGATTGACGCGCTGGTGAGAACGATGGTTCGGCGCCTGATCACGCGGCAGAGGCTCTTGCAATGGGAAACCGCGGCGGAAGCGGAGCTCGCGGGCGACAAGCGCACTACGCTCGACATTTACCTGAACTGGACTCCGGCTCTGGCGCTTGGATTGTTTCTTTTGGTGGGCCTGGTCCATCCGAGCGCGCTGCCAGCGGCGTTGCCCATTCTTCTTCTGTGGGCATGCAGCAAGCCGGTTTCGTTGTGGTTGAACCGCCCGCCGCAAAGTCCGCGCAAGCAGACTTCGGAGCGCGATCGATGGTTGCTTCGCGTAGCGGCGCTGCGCACCTGGCGGTATTTTGCCGAGTTCAGCACGGAAGAGCACCATTGGCTGATTCCCGACAATGTTCTGGAAAAAGACACCAAGGTTGCGCCCCGAGTTTCTCCCACGAATCTTGGCTTGCTGCTAAACGCGCGACAGGCAGCCTGCCGATTTGGTTATCTCACGGCACCGGAATTTGCCCAGCAGACGCTGCGCACTCTGGAGACGGTCTCCCAGCTGAAAAAGCATAGGGGCCATCTGTTGAACTGGTATGACACGCAGACCTTGGCTCCGTTTAGTCCGGCCATCGTTTCAAGCGTGGACAGCGGCAATCTGGTTGCTTCTCTTTGGACGTTGCAGCAAGGGGCTTTAGATTTGCTGAACCGGCCTCTATTTTCCCGCGAGTTGGCCGATGGACTTCTCGATCATCTCTCTCTGCTTTCCGTGCTAGGCGCGATTCCGCGGCGGAAGTTTGCTCCGATCGAAAAGGCGCTCCGGCGGCGCGACTGGTTGCAGTACGTTCTCGATATTCCGGAGTCCGTTCTTAAGGACATTCATCAGCCATCGACCACTTCGAATGAGGCGGATAGCAGTTGGTTCCTGAACCAGGCCGAAGAACGTATTCGGCAAATCTCCCGTGCGGTGCAGCTTTACTCACCCTGGCTGCTGCCGGAGTATGCCGGCATAAGAGACCAACTGGCGGTCCACTCGATAAGAGTGCTGCGCGAAGGGCCAGCGATCGAGCAGATCCCGCAGTTTATTGATTGGCTGGTCGCGCAATTGCGTGCGAGGCTCGATGCGAAAGGGCCGGAGGAGTCGGCCGCGCTTTGCGGCGAATTGCTCGAATTGCTTCCCGACGCGCGGTCCCGGACTGTGCGCCTTATCGAAGAGATCAACAAAGTAGCGGATCAGTCATTTGCGCTCTCCGATGAAATGAATTTTGGATTTTTGCTGAACCGCAGCCGAGCTTTGCTGTCTGTCGCCTTCGAGATGGAAAAGCAACAGAATCATCCTGCCTGTTACGACCTGCTGGCGAGTGAAGCGCGCATTGCCTATTTCGTGGCCATTGCGAAAGACGATATCCCGCAGGAAAGCTGGTTCGAGCTGGGGCGTCCGCTCATGCAGGAGCAGGGGATGACCGGTCTGCTTTCGTGGACCGGGACAATGTTTGAGTACTTGATGCCGACGCTGTGGATGCGGCTCTATCCGAATACTCTGCTACAGCGCGCGGCGGAAACCGCGGTTCGCGCGCAGCGAGCTTACGCGACCGAGAAGGGCGCACCTTGTTGGGGCATTTCCGAATCATCCTCCGCAAAGTTGGATGATTGCGGCAACTACAACTACTTCGCTTTTGGTGTGCCTCAATTGGCCATCCACAAGCCGGAGCAGGACGGTCCCGTAATTTCTCCTTATTCGACCTTCCTGGCGCTGGATATCGATCCCGTAGCCGCTACGCGGAACTTGCGGAAGATGCAACGCAAACGATGGCTGGGACCGTATGGATTTTATGAGGCGCTGGATTTCACCCGCACCCTGCCTCGGGGCTTGGAAGTGGTGCGATGCTGGATGGCTCATCACCAGGGCATGAGCCTGCTTGCCATCGCAAATTTCCTCGACGACGAAATTTTGCAACGCTGGTTTCACAACAACCCGCGGGTGCAGGCCACGGAGCTCTTATTGCAGGAGAAACCGGCGGCTCGCATGGGTTCGAATGGATCCAACGCGAAGGTCGCGTGAAGTTTCATCACCTGCGAGAACGATTCACTCACGATCGTCATCAATAAATTTGTAATCTGAATGGATAGGCTAATGCGACGATATGGTACGCAATGTTTGCGCAATCTTGCTCTCTGTATTTTTTTGTTTTTTTCCTCGGATGTTTCCTTACTCATTGCTCAATCGGGATCGACCCCGGAGATAATCGTTGTCGATGCCAAGGCGGCATCGCATCCCTTTCCTCACTTCTGGGAGCAAATGTTCGGCTCGGGGCGGGCGATCCTGAGCTTGCGGGATAGCTATCGTAGCGACTTGCATGCGGTGAAGCAGATCACCGACGTCCACTACATTCGGTTTCACGGCATTTTTAATGACGAAGTCGGCGTCTACACGGAAGATAGCCAGGGAAATCCGGTCTACAACTTTTCTTACGTCGATCAAATCTACGATGGGCTGCTCGCCGCCGGTGTACGGCCTTTCGTAGAGATCAGCTTTATGCCCAATCAACTTGCGGCCAGCCACACTCTTCATCCTTTTTGGTACCACCCGAATATCGCACCTCCCAAGGACTGGGGCCGCTGGGACGACCTGGTTGCGGCGTTTGCACGGCATCTTATTGAGCGCTACGGCGCGGATGAAGTGGCGCAATGGTATTTCGAAGTTTGGAATGAGCCCAATCTTGATTTTTGGGCGGGACAGCCAAAGCAGGAGACCTATTGGGAGCTCTACGATCACACCGCTCTCACACTGAAGAAGGTAAGCCCACGGCTGCGCGTGGGCGGACCTGCAACCGCGCAGGCTGCATGGGTGGACGCTTTCATTCGGCACTGCGCGGAGAAACAGATTCCGGTCGATTATGTTTCAACTCATGTTTACGCAAACGACACTTCTCAAGATATTTTCGGAACGCAAGAAAATATTCCCCGCGATCGGATGGTTTGCCGGGCGGTGAATAAAGTTCATGGCCAGATAAAATCCTCGGCGATGCCGAACCTGCCCTTGATCTGGAGCGAGTTCAACGCCAGCTACAAAAACGAGCCTGAAGTCACCGATGCGGCCTACATGGGCCCGTGGATGGCCGACACGATCCGCCAGTGCGATGGGTTGGTGGATTCGATGTCTTACTGGACCTTCTCCGATGTGTTTGAAGAACAAGGCGTAGTGAAGACGCCTTTTTATGGCGGCTACGGGCTGATCGCGGAGGATGACATTCCA
Organism: Candidatus Sulfotelmatobacter sp.; assembly: GCA_049583165.1. GTDB lineage: Bacteria > Acidobacteriota > Terriglobia > Terriglobales > Acidobacteriaceae > Sulfotelmatobacter. Next base: position 4,192 of record JBAUVJ010000401.1, read on the forward strand.
AAGCCGGCTTTCAACGCCTTCAAACTCCTGCACAAGCTTGGCGACGAACGAATCCAGATCGATTCGGATTCGGCTCTGCTCACGCGCAGGAAGGACGGCGCGCTAGTGTTGGCCGTTTGGAATTATGCTTCACCTGGAGAGGCCGGTTCTCCAAAGCAGATTCGTTTGCAGCTCAAAGGCATAAATGCAAAGCATGCCGTGATCTCACAGGTTGACATCAACCACGGAGATATTCACCCTGCCTACAAAAAAATGGGCAGCCCGCGTTATCCCACGCAGACACAAATTCGGGATCTTCAACGAGCAGCGGAGCTTCCCGCGCCGGAGGATCGGCGCATTGAGCACGATGAGTTAATGCTAACGGTGCCTGGGCAGGGCTTGGCCGTGGTCGAGTTTAAATAATAGAAAAACTTTAAGGCTGGTACTTTTTGAAGCCGGCGCGATCCATGCCGCGCTGCGCCTCTTGATTCTTCATGAAAGTATTCCAAACAAAACCGGTGCGGACGTTTTCCGCCATGAGCATCGTGATGCCGACGTCAATACCGACTGCGTCGGTGTCATACCAATTCTTCAATGGATTGAATGCATTTATAAATCCGTAGCGGCACCAGGCTCGTCCGTAATGGTCTTTTATATTTTTGAGCACACGCAGGACAGGCTGGGTCATAAAGGGCAAGGAACCGGCTGACGCGCTCGGAACCACGGTTCCATCGATCGCACCCATCATCGGCGGACCGCCCCAAATCACGTAGCCCTCCTGGGAATCAGAAGCTGAAATGCCCCAGAGGTCGTCGCTGTAATCCGGAAACTGCTTGCCTAATTCCAAACAAAAATGGCGGTGAGCGTCGGTCGCCAAAATTGAGTTTTCGAAATAGTCGGCATACTGATCACGTTTGGCCCGGAAATCAAACCAGGCCTGCGAGTACTGATGGACAAATAATGGCGCGAAGGAGCCGATATAGCGGATGCCATCGTACTCAAACCGGGTGCGCTTCCAGGCATTCCATGCATTGGCCGGCAGGGGATGGGGAAGCGACCCGAGGCCGAGCAGATAGATCATCATCATCTCGCTGTAGTAGTCCCATCGATAAGGCAGGAAACCGAATTCGGGAGTCCAGCCGTGCGGCAAGAGCGAGGTATCTTCCGAAAGCCAACTCCAATCGACTCGATTAAATATTTCGTACGCCAGAAGACTGATCTCAGAATGTTCTTCGAAGTGGCGACGGCAAGTGAGAAGTCCGCAGAGGAGGATGGATGTGTCGACGGATGAAACTTCAGAATCCCACACACGCTCACCGGAATTAATGTCGGCAAAATGGTAAAAGAAACCGCGATGGGTGGGCATCTTTTTCCACAAGAATCGCAGCGTGGCAAGAACCCGCTCGCGCACGTCGGCGGTAGGAATGTAGTTGCGCCGGTCTGCAATGCAAAGGGCGGTCAGGCCG
>JBAUVJ010000402.1:0-21429 GCA_049583165.1 Candidatus Sulfotelmatobacter sp.
CCCCACCCCGCCTGAAAAACCCAGACTGTCTCTCCCGGCCTGAGATGATAGGTTTCCGTCAGGCGCGCCCATAAGGCCAGAAATTTGTTCGCATCAAACAGCGTGGCGGCGCTGTAGCTGGCGGACACCACTCGAATCCCATCGCAGGAAAATACCTCGAAATCCGGGACAGAGTTTTCAAGCATGATCGGCTTCTGCCCGCACAAATAATGACCGAGAATCAAATCGCTCTCGTAATCGGTAAAGACGATTTGAGGAGCTGTCGCGTTCTGACGCAAGAAATCTATCGCCTCATTCATATGCATGAGGCTCTGATCGCTGCGTTGCATGTAGGGTTGACGTTGTTTGCCGAAGGCAATACATAGCGCAACGATAAAACCGGTGATCAGCACCGCACGAACCCCGCGTTGACCGATTAACCGCGCAATCGCAACACTGATGCCAGCCAGGGCAGGGATCACTAGCATCGCGGAGTGCCGCGTGCCGCCGTACGGATAAAAGTGCGCCAGGCTCGCTCCACAAACAGAAGCAAAAGTGAGGACAAGAAGCAAAGCAAGCTGACGAGAAGCACTGAGGGAGTGCTGTCCGGGAATCTTCGTCCCGCGCACAAGTAAAAAGAGCGCCACGACAAAGAGCAATCCCGCCACGTCCGCCACGGCCAATTGGCCGAAGACGAATTGAAAGACTCCAAAGCTGTGGCCGATCACGAACAAAAATGGATTGTCGCGCCCAGCATCAAAATAAGAGCGATACAAGTAAAATTCGCTCATCCATCCTTGGAGCACCGTACGCGATTCGCCCGCACCCAGCTTCGCGAGATGGGTCTTGTACAAGAACGCCGCGAGAGCCAGTGCTCCAACTTGCCCGGCCGCCCATGTCGCTACCACGACGCCAGGCAGGCGTTCTGTAAAGATCTTCAGCAGAGCGTAGACGCCCAAAGCTGAGGCAAATAAGAAAGCCGAGTAGTGAGAGAGCATCGCCAGATAGAGGCATAAAGAGAATGCCACCATCCCGCTCGCAGATTTTTCCGCGAAGGCCTCATCCAGAAAATACAAAGCGCTCGCCAGGAAAGCCAGCAGCAGAGCGTACTGTCGAATCTCTGCGGAGAGCAGAACGATGGGCGGAAGGAACGCGGCCAACAAGAGTGCGATGAACCCGGCGAGCCGACCCGCGGCATTGCTCAACCACTTATAAAGCATCCAGCAAAAAACCGTACCGGCGAGCACGGAAGGAAGGCGCAGCCAGGGCTCTGAAGTTCCAAACCCTCGCCAGTAGTAGAGCAAAAATGTGAGCAGCGGAGGGTGAGACGCAGTAAGACTTTCCTTGTACGCTTGCGCCAGTGAAAGCTGATTAGCAAGTCGAAAATGCAGCGCCTCGTCGGGATTGAGAAACGTTGCATGCGCAGCCCATAGGCGCGCCAAGAATCCGAGCAACGTAACGCTGATTGCCGCGAGGTCACTGCGGCCTTGCAACCACTCAATCCCGTCCTCGTGGCTCGTCTCTGTCGGTTGCGGAGTCGGCATCCTGCTCCACTAAATCATTAATGTGCCCAGCCATTTTAAGGGCAGCCACGTCGTCAACCCTCGCACGATCCAACCTTGACACTGCTTTCTCGCTACCTTTATCCTAAAAACTTGCTTGTTAAGGCATTTGCGCCTTCCTGACGCACCCGTCTGGTTGCAACCAACTGGACGTGCGTCGCCGAGGTCTCTGATGTTCTTCGAAATAAAAGACTTGGAACTTCATCCGGTGGAGTTTGCCGAGAGGTTCGAGCCGGGCGTGATCGACCTCGGATCGGATTATCGCCAGATCACTCCAGTCGAGAGCAGCGGGCGCGCCGATCTGGTCGAGGAACATCACGGCAAGCATAAGATAATAAAGGATATTCGTATTCAGGGCCAGTTAGCAACAACTCTGGAAACGAATTGCGCGCGCTGTCTCGAACCTCTGACTCAAGGCGTGAAGCGCGACTTCGACCTGCTCTATCGTCCGCAAGGGGCGGATGCCGGCCGGGACGAGATGTCAGTAACCGACGCGGAAGCGGAGATCAGCTATTATGAAGGCGACGGCATTCTACTGGACGATGTAGTCGGCGAACAGATACTGCTCGCCGTCCCCTTGAAGGTCACGTGTCGCGAAGATTGCAAGGGTCTTTGCCCGCAGTGCGGCAAGAACCGGAACCAGGAAGAATGCTCGTGCGCAGCGGCCCAGGAAGAACCTCGCTGGGCGGCGCTCAAGGAAATCCGCGGCCGGCTGGCGCATTGAGGGAATTGATTTATTTGATAATTGAGTAATTTTGTAGTTTAAAACGTGGCGCTCTGAAGATTTCAATTTACTCGATTACAAAATTACCAGATTACAAATTGTTGAGAAGAGATCATGCGAGGCCGGAGTGCCTTAGCGAGAGGAATTCATAGACTATGCCGAATCCGAAACGAAGACATTCTCAAAAGCGCACCTCCACCCGGCGGGCGCATGATGCATTGAAGAGCCATTCTCTTTCCGAGTGTCCCAACTGCCACGAAAAAAAGATGCCGCATCGCGCTTGCGTCAAATGCGGTTACTACAAGGGCCGCGACGTACTGCAAGTTGAAGAAGCCAGCTAACTGCTGCCACCATGCCTAGCGTGATCGCGCTGGATGCGATGGGTTCGGATCGGTCGCCCAAGCCGGAAATTGAGGGCGCGATTCTTGCCGCCCGCACTTACGGCGTTCGTGTGCTGCTCGTCGGTCCGGAAGCTACCATCAAGGCGGAGCTGGATCGTCATCCGGCCGCTTCCCGGCTGCCCATCGAGATCGTCCCGGCCAGCCAGGTCATCACCATGCAAGATAAAGCGGTGCAGGCGGTGCGCTCCAAGCGCGATTCCTCCATGCGCGTTGGCCTGCGCCTGGTGCGCGAGCGGCGAGCCGCAGGCTTCGTAACCGCGGGCAACACTGGAGCCGCGATGGCCACCGCCAAGATGGTTCTGGGCGCATTGCATGGCGTGGATCGCCCTGCTCTGGCGGCAGTTTTCCCGACCGCTCCCGGCACAGCAGCGATTTTGCTCGACGTCGGCGCCAACGTGGATTGCAAGCCGCATAATCTTGAGCAGTTCGCCGTCATGGGCGAGATCTATTTCCGCTCCATGTTTGGACAATCGAACTTCGGCCAATCTGCCTTTGGCCGCTCCACCTTCGGAGCCGCGAGGCGGCCGCGCGTAGGTTTGCTCTCGATTGGCGAAGAAGAAACAAAAGGCAACCAGCTGACGCGCGAATCGTTCCAACTCCTGAAGCGTCTGCCTTTGAACTTTGTGGGCAATGTAGAAGGACGCGACCTGTTCAACGGTCACGTCGACGTAATCGTTGCCGATGGCTTCGTGGGCAACGTGGCGCTTAAAATCTCTGAAGGTGTGGCAAACCTGGTGCGTACCGTGCTCAAAGAATCCTTGAAAGCCACAATTTCCCGGCAAGTTGGCTACATGCTTTCGCGCAGCGCCTTTTCCGACTTCAAGAAGCGCATCGATCACACAGAATACGGTGGCGCGCCGCTGCTGGGCCTGAGGGGCGTATGCATCATTACGCACGGCTCCTCCAACGCCAACGCCATCAAGAACGCAGTGCGGGTCGCCGCCGAGTTTTCCGAGCGGCGTATTAATGAGTCGATCGAGCAGGGTTTGGCCCAGCTTCATCCCGCGCCGGTAAAGTTGGACGTCGCTCCAGTTCGGTAATATCCTCCACTCGATGACAGAGTCGATAAATTTTCCCGAACCCGCCGAGACAGCGATCGTATCAACAAAGATCGCATTTATTTTCCCCGGCCAAGGTTCGCAAGCCGTTGGCATGGGCAAGGATCTCGCCCAGCAGTACCCCATCGCGCGGGTAACCTTTGAAGAGGCAGACGAGGCCCTTGGTTATAAATTGTCGCAACTGTGCTTCGAAGGTCCGGAGGAGCAGTTGCGCCTCACCGAGATCACGCAGCCGGCAATTCTCACTGCATCAGTCGCCGCGCTCCGGGTGATTGAGGGGCGTATGCCAAAACCGTGTTTCGTGGCTGGCCACAGTCTCGGTGAGTATTCGGCGCATGTCGCCTCAGGAACCATGAGCTTTGCCGACGCCGTGCGGACCGTCCGCAACCGTGGAAAATATATGCAGGAGGCGGTCCCAGTCGGCGTTGGAGCGATGGCGGCAATCCTCGGCATGGATTTGGCCGAAGTAACCGCAGTTTGCGAAGATGCGGCGCAAGGCGAGGTTTGCTCTCCCGCGAATATCAATTCACCGGAGCAAGTTGTAATTTCCGGCAACACCGCGGCCGTAGAGCGTGGAGCAAAGCTAGCCAAAGAGCGGGGCGCCAAACTGGCGAAGATGTTGGCGGTGAGCGCTCCTTTCCATTGCTCTCTGATGAAGCCCGCGCAGGACCGCCTGGAAGCGGATCTGGATAAGCTCGAGATGCAGATGCCGGTTTATCCAGTGGTGTGTAACGTCGAAGCATCTCCAGTCACCGATGACTTGCGCGCGCTCGACACCCTGGTCGCACAAGTGACCGGTTCCGTGAAGTGGGAACAGAGCATGCGCTTTCTCATCGAAAAGGGAGTGCAGACCTTCGTCGAAATCGGCCCAGGAAAAGTTTTGTGCGGATTAATGCGTCAGATCGACCGGTCGAAGACCTGCCTGAACGTCAGCGACGCAGCGTCCCTCGCAAAAACTTTGGAACACTTCGGAAGTTGACCTGCGCATGCCTTAGTGAAATTCCAAATCGCAGGGCGGAGTGCTGATCGTCTTATCTGTCTTGTCCACATACAACTGCGCGTGCTGCGCGCGATCGTTCACGATCAAATCGATCACGACTCCAGTTCCCCCGCCCGGACAATTGCTGGTGCCGTAAACCTTGAAGCTTTTCACCACGCCCCACTGTCCGCCCGGTCCCCAATCCTGCCAGAATTCGTTGAAGGGATACTGCGAGTGATTCTGCGGATGCTGCTTCCATCCCGGATCGGCGTAGTAGATGCCGTAGGCAGATTCGAAGTCCTGCTTTTGCAGCGCGGAAAAGAATTTATTGGCGACGCGCTCTTCGGGCCAGAAGCGATTCCACCAGCCCACAAATCCGAGGACCAGAACAAGCACGATGACCGAAATAATCCGCGCTCTCTTCTTGCGCTCTTTTTCCGGGTGGTACTCTTTCGCGTCCAGTAAGGTCATACCTCACTAGAATAACGGACATAGGCCACAAGTCAAAAGTTCCGGGAAGAATCGAGCCATTGGGCCATTCTGAGGTCGGGCGATTGAGAGCCCAAGACAACATTGCGCGCGAACCCAATTACTCAATCCTTCTCACAGCGTTCTCTTGAACAACGGCGTCGCAATACCAAGCGCCACAATGGCGAACAAAGACAGATACAGCAAATCCGGCCACACCGCCATGAGTCCCGTTTCCTTCAACAGCAGCGACTTGAACCCCTCCACGGCAAACGTAAACGGATCCACGTTGGCGATCCAGCGCAACCAGGCCGGAAACGCCTGAATCGGATAAATCGCGCCGCTGGGGAAAAAGAGCAGCGTGTTTAAAATCCCAAAAGTCGCTCTCGGCACCAGCGGGTCTTCCACCCGCACCATCAGCAGGAACATCATGGCATTCAATGCCACCGACGTAAGCACGATCAGCACGAGCAATCCCAACGCCGTTCCCAGGTGGAATAGACTGCCCACTCCCGCCAACAGCGCTCCCACCACGGTAATCGTGGTTCCAGTCATCACCGCCTTGATCGCGCTCGCGGCATTCAGGCCAAACACCAGCTCCGTCTTCGTAATCGGCGTCACCAGGTAGCCTTCATGTACTCCACGTGCCTTGTCGTCGATATAAAGCATGCCTCCGCCAATCATCACCGACATGAAGATGGCCAGCGTGATCGACCCCGGCAACAAATACTTCATGTACTCGATGTAAGGATAAAGTTCCACGATCTGCAGCACGGTCTGTTGCAGAATTCGCGGTTCCACTGTCGGATTGTTGAGCGCGTCCGTAATCTGCGTCATCTCATCTTCGAGCGTGGAACTCATGAAGTTATCGCTGTTATCCACCACCAGCGCGATGCGCGGTTGATTCTGCTCGTAGACCCGCCGCGAATATTGCGGCGGAATGATCACCGCTCCCTGAATCTTGCCGTTGCGCACGTCTTGCAGCGCTTTTTGTTCGTCGCTGTAATAGATCGGCTGAAAGGTGCGCATGTTGGCGCGGACGGAATCAAACGCTTCGTGGATCTTGATGGCCTGCGTGCCTCCATCCTCATCCACCAGCCCCAGCTTCGCATCCTTGATCTTTCCGCCAAACGCATTGCCCAGCACCAGCAGTTGCACCAGCGGAAAGATCATCGACACCATCATCAACGCCGGTGAGCGGAAAAACTTGCGCATTTCTCGTTCTACAATCGCGAATATCCGGTTCATGGCTGCATTCCTGGTCTGGGTGGCATGACGAAGCCGTGCGCTTTCACCAGCTCGTCCCGCAACTGCCTCCCCGTGTAATGAACAAACACGTCATCGAGCGTCGTATTTTGCACTGACAGAGACTTGACCTGAACTCCACTCTTCACGGCCATTTCCACCAATTCGGTGGTGGTGCGCGAGCCGTTGCCGGTCAGCACGCGATACATGCCCGCTCCCTCATGCTGGACTGAAGTCACATTGTCCAGCCTGTGCAACCGCTGCTCCCAATCATCTGGAAGATTGTCGAATTGCGCCTCGATCACCGTGGAGCCAGGCACGCTCGCTTTCAATGCCATCGGCGCATCCAGCGCGACCAGCTTGCCGTGATCCACAATCGCGATGCGATCGCAGAGCCGGTCGGCTTCATCCATGTAGTGCGTGGTGATCAGGATCGTCAGCTGCCGCTGGCTCTTGATATTGCCCAGCATCTCCCACACCGCAACCCGCGACACCGGATCTAGTCCAGTGGTGGGTTCATCCAGGAAAAATATCTTCGGATGATGCACCAGCCCGCGCGCAATCTCTAGCCGCCGCCTCATGCCGCCGGAGAGCGTCTTAGTCTGGGCGTCCCGCCACTTGGTCAAATCGACGAGCTCAAGCAACTCATCCACCGATCGCTGCCGCTCCTTCGCCGGAACATCATAAAGTTTGGCGTAGATGTTCATGTTCTCTTGCACAGTCAGGTCAAGGTCGCTGGTCAGCGCCTGCGGGATCACGCCAATGGTTCGCCGCGCCGCATCTGGCTCTTTCGCCACATCGTGGCCCGCAATCAGCGCTACCCCGGATGTGATCGGAATCAGCGTGGTCATCATGCGAATCAGCGTCGATTTTCCCGCGCCGTTCGGACCGAGCAAGCCGAAGATTTCGCCCTCTTTCACGTAGAACGATATGTCGTCGACCGCCGTAAAATCGCCGTACTTCTTCACGATGTGTTGCACTTCAATGGCGGAGACCCGGTCATCCTGAATCGACGCCGCGGCCGTTCCGTTAGTTTTTACGGTTGCGTCCGCCATTATTGCTGCCCCGTTGCCGCCGCGCTCTGCGAAGTGCTGTCGCCCTTCATCTGCGCCGGAGAAACCAGCACCTCGGCCGTCATCCCCGGAACGAACGCGCCTTTCGGATTGTCGAGCCGAACTTTCAGCACGATCGTTCTGATATCCCGCTTGCGCCGGCTCACGTCGCGTTGCGTGGCAAAATCGCCCTCCACTCCCTTGAAAAATACTTTGCCGCTCGTGATCGTCCCACCCGGCAGGCGCACGCGCATCACATCGCCGTACCCGATGTGGTCGGCATAGGTTTCCGGAATCGCCGCCCGCACCCACGTGTCATTCAAATCGACGATGGTCACAATCGGCGCGCCAATGTTGACCACTTCTCCCTGCCGCGCCGCGCGCACCGAAACCGTGCCGGTAACCGGTGCATTGACGTTGGTATAGCCCAACCGCACCGCGGCCTGATTTTGTTGCGCAATCGCGTTCTTGAGGTCCGCCTCAGTCGATTGCACCGTGCTCTTCGCCGCGTTGGCTTGCTGCGTACGCGCAATCGCAGAGCTCAAGTCTGCTTCCGCCGCATTCACCAGATCCTGCTGAGCTTGTACCGTGGCTTGCGCCACTTGCAAATTAGTCTCGGCTTGCACTCGATCCCGATCGGACTGAACGCCGGCCTTCGCCAGTTCAATCGTGCGACGGCTCTCGCTCTCGGTACGATCGAGCGCAGCCTTCGCTTGCAGAAGTTGTGCCTTCGCCGAGGAAAGCTTGGCGCGCGCATTGGCCACGTCGCTCGAAGTCGAGCCGGAAGTGGACTCTTCGGTGTGTTCCATCTGAGCGACCTTGTTCTGCATGCTGGCGATGTTCGCCGCAGCCGCGGCTTCCTGCGTCTGCAACTCCGAGGGATCGAGCACGGCGATCAAATCGCCCGCCTTCACCGGCGTGCCTTCATCCACTAGCAATTTCTCGATGCGCCCTTCCACCTGCGCGCTCACGATTACCTGATTCGCATCCACTGTGCCGATAAGCTCCAGATCTTTCGAGTGATCGGCGGAAAATAAATAGTAGATCGCGGAAGCCATGACGATGATTCCGAGAAGAACGAAAATTCGATTGCGCGCATTCATCTGCTGACCCCTGTCCCACGCTGCCTGCCCACCCGGTGGTTCTTCGCTGTACCGTTGTAGACGGATGTGTGAGGAGAATATTGTGTTCTCACATCGGCCGGGCGGCCCGCGCCCGAACTAAATAGTGCAGCAGAAATAAAATCCAGGACTGCCTCCCGGCGCTCGGCGATGCGCCGCGGCGACAGCGGATCGAAGTGGACGATCCTGCGCATCACCGGAGCGCTGCTGAAATAAAACACGATCATGGAAATCATCGAGGGTACAAAGTGCGCCGGATCGACCTTACGAAATTCGCCTTCCGCAATTCCCTTGTGCAATAATGCCGTCACGCGCTGGTAAATCGGTTGGAAGTAAGTCTTCACCAGGCGCTCGATATGCATCGCATCCCCCTCGCGAACCCGCATCATTTCGCGCTGCATCAGCCTTGGATACATCGGATTCGAGGCAATGAAATCGAAATAGGCTCCCGCGTAAGCCATAATTTTCTCGCGTGACGGAAGATCGCTGTCGAGCACCTGAAAAACTTTCCCTCTCATGCCCGTAAATACCTCATCCAGAACCGCGCCGTAGAGCGTCTCCTTATCCCGGAAGTAGTAATAGAGCAAAGCTTTGTTCACTTTCGCCTCGCGTGCGATCGCGTCCGTGCGCGCGCCGGCAATTCCGTGCTCGGCAAATTCCTTTGCCGCCGCATGCAGAATTGCAGCCCGGCTCTCCTCCGGCTGCCCCCGGGAACCCATGCGGGGCAGGCCACGTCGACGATGAAATGATGGCGCCATTACCTTAATTAACCAGTTAGTTAGATTGATTATACAAGGTCGGGCGGGAATTTCAACTGCGGGATTTCAGCGGCAACACCCAGAAATCTACCAGCAACCGCCGGCAATCGACGGCACCAGCAGCACTTCATCCCCATCCTGAAACGAATAAGCCGGTCCGCCCAGGAAGCGGATGTCTTCTTCATTCACATAAATGTTTAGGAAGCGCCGCACCTGGCCGGCCTCGTCGCGCAGGTGCGGCTTCAACTCCGGAAATTGTTCGTCGAGCGCGGCGAATAATTCTCCTAAGTTGGTTGCCGCACACGCGATCGAGCCTACCCCTGCCGTGTGCCGCCGCAGCGCGGTCGGAATTTGTACCGTAATCGCCATCTCGGGCCTCGCTTATGCACCCACCGTGGCCGCCGCTTCTTTCGCGACCTCCACGGTGTCCAGAGTTTCGTGCAGATACTTTTCGAATTCGGTCAGCTTAGGCGTGATCGGTCTCTCGGCTTCATACACGCCAGCCAGCACGTCGGTTGTCTTCAAGCCATTTCCGGTGATGCACAACACCGTCGTCTCCTCCGGCAGAATGCGGTCCTGGCGGTAAAGCTTGCCCGCCGTGCCCACAGTCACGCCCCCGGCAGTCTCGGTGAAAATCCCTTCAGTTTCCGCCAGCAACCGAATCGAATCGATAACTTCGGGATCGCTGACGTCCTCGCTCCATCCGCCGCTTTGCTTGATGGTCTTGATGGCATAGTGCCCATCGGCGGGATTGCCGATCGCGAGCGAACGCGCAATCGTTGCCGGTTTCTGCGGATCGATCTCCGCGTTTCCGGTCTTCACCGCGGTCGAAATCGGGGAGCATCCTGTAGCCTGCGCCCCGAAAAACTTCACCGGCTTATCTTCCGCAAACCCAAGCTTGATCAATTCGTCGAACGCTTTCTTGATCTTCGTGATCAACGACCCGCCGGCCATGGGCACGACCACGTTGTCCGGCAGACGCCATCCCAGTTGTTCGGCGATTTCGAAACCTACCGTCTTCGATCCCTCGGCATAATAGGGCCGCAGGTTCACATTGACGAAGCCCCAGTGCCGCTCTTCCGCAATCTGCGAGCACAAACGGTTGACCTGATCGTAGTTCCCCGCGATGCGCACCACGTTCGCGCCAAACACTTGCGTACCCAGAATCTTTGCCGGTTCAAGATCGGATGGAATAAAGATCCACGCTTTCAATCCCAGCCGCGCCGCATGCGCCGCCACGGCATTAGCCAGGTTTCCCGTCGAAGAACACGAGACCGTATCGAAGCCGAATGCGCGTACCTGCGCCAAAGCCACGGCCACAACACGATCTTTGAAACTCAGCGTAGGCAGACATACTGCGTCATTTTTTATGTAAAGATTGCGCGCAGCCGCTTTTCCGTCACTCTTTTTCCCCACCAGCTTTTCCGCCAGACGCGGCGCCTGAAACAGCGGCGTGAAACCGACCGGCAACTTCGGCTCAAAGCCGGCAGGCAGCGGCAACAGTTCAGAATAGCGCCACATGTTTGGCGCACGCTGCGCGATGCTCTCGCGGCCGAATGTTCCTTGCGCGATCGAAGAACGAATCGCATCGTAATCGTAGGTGATTTCCAGAGGCGAGAAACACTCGTGGCAGATCGAGCGAGGCTGGTTGCCCCAGCTACGTCCGCATTCCCGGCAGCGCAGTTCAAAATGAGAATTACAATGAGCGTCGTTGTTCGACATCGGGCTACTCGCTTTCTCTTGTCGCAGCGAATAGCTGGGGACGAGCCGGGAAAAAGCGCCTTAAAACAAAAAGGCGTCTTTTTCCAGGAAATAGGAAAAGAGGTTATCGGAGTGCAAATAAAAATAAGCTTCGCATCCGAATCTCATGTTCCCCGTTTCCGGGCGGGAGTTGGCACCTGGCGGTCGGGATATATGATCCCGATCCGGTTGCCGTGGCGTCTCAGGGCTCGTCCCTCAGCCACTCTGCATGAAATTCCGGTTTGCCCCGAAGAGCAAACTTGTCTTCTTGATGCTACACAACCCAATGTTGCCCGTCAAGAGTGAGTTTGAACCTCGCTGGAAACATAAAACGCGGCTATATAAATCAACCGATCGCCGCCAACACAAACCGCACACGCTCTTCAACTGATTCAAGCGGAAGCGGAATCAGCTCGTAACCCAAAGCCGAGTAGGTTTCCATCATTACTTGATATGTCGCCCGCGCCTCCTCGAAAGATTGTTTCCGCTCCGCATCGAGCGCAAATATCTCCGGCCACGGCGGCGCAATAAATACTCGATGATGATAATGAAATATCTTCGCCGCCTTCTCGACATGCGCGGGGACCGAGAGCCCGCTCAAGCGCAGATAGCCGAGCACATCGGGCACACCACGATCGAAAATCACCGGACCATTCATCTTCAGCGCAGCTCGATACGATCGCATCTCCCAACTCAGCATCAGCTCAGCGAAAGCTTTCCGATCCGACGATGGCAGTGCCTCTCCGCCAATGGCCACCTGATCCTGAATAATCGCCCGCCCTGCCTCCGGCATGGTATTAATTCCGCGTCCAGCCAGCGACTCAATCAGCGTGCTCTTCCCCGAACCCGGCCCTCCGGTAATTACAAACAGGCGATCACAATTCGCCGCGTCCATGTTTCCTCCTCATCGCTTTCTCCTTATCGCCATATGTAGCAAAGCGAGTTGTTCCAAACGCTTTCCATCGGTACACTCTTCCTCGCGAGGTGCGCATGGGAAAATTGCGGCAGTGGTTCGGTCTCTCGACAAGAATTTCTGCCTTTCTGATTTTTCGTTTACCCGCTGTTGTTGTTCTATCGTTTTTATGCGGCGCTCTACTGTCACCTGAACCGTCATCCGCGCAAACAACCGCGCCAGCCTCCGCTTTGCCCAGCGAAACCCCGTCCACGTTTACGCCGGTCACTTCGAGCTTTGATTACATAAAACGCGATGTGATGATCCCCATGCGTGACGGCGTAAAGCTGCACACCGTAATCATTCTGCCCAAAGGCGCAAAAAACGCGCCAATCCTGCTGACCCGCACACCCTACAACGCCACGGCGCTAACCAGCCACGCCGAGAGTTCCCACCTAGGCCCGATCCTGAGCGGCTACGACAATGCCACCGAGGTGATCGTCGAAGGCGGCTACATCCGCGTGATGCAGGACGTTCGCGGAAAATACGGCTCCGAAGGCGACTACGTGATGACCCGTCCGTTGCACGGGCCGCTGAATCCCACTCCCGTCGATCACTCTACGGACACCTACGACACCATCGACTGGCTGGTGAAAAACATTCCCGAGAGCAACGGCAAAGTCGGCGTCCTCGGTATTTCCTACGACGGCTTCACTACGTTGATGGCGCTGGTCAATCCGCACCCGGCGCTGAAAGTTGCCGTGCCCATGAATCCCATGGTCGATGGCTGGATGGGCGACGACTGGTTCCACAACGGCGCCTTCCGCGAACAAAACATGACTTACATTTATGAACAGGAGGCCACGCGCGCATCCGAAGCAAAGTGGTGGTCAAATCACATCGATGACTACGACGTATACATGGAAGCAGGCTCGGCGGGCGAACTCGGCCACCGGCACGGGCTCGACCAAGTTGGTTTCTGGCGCAAACTTCTCGACCATCCCAGTTACGATTCCTGGTGGCAGCAACAAGCCATGGACCGCATTCTCGCCGCTAAACCTCTGAAGGTTCCAACCATGCTGGTCGACAGCCTCTGGGATCAGGAAGATATTTACGGCGCCCCCGCCGCCTACAAAGCGCTCAAAGCGATTGACGCGAACAACGGCAAATTATTTCTGGTTCTTGGCCCCTGGCATCATGGCCAGGAGATCGGCGATGGCAGTTCGCTAGGAGCGATTAAATTCAACAGCGATACCGGACTCTACTTCCGCCAGGAAATTCTCCGTCCATTCCTCGATAAGTATTTGAAAGATGACGCGCCGAAAACGGACATTGCACCCGTCACCGCATTTGAAACCGGAACGAACACTTGGCGCCGCCTGCCGACTTGGCCCGCTGGCTGCGCGAGTGGATGCAAAATTCAATCGACGCCGCTCTATCTTGCCGCAGGATTGAAACTCAGCTTGGCCGCGCCCAAAGCTGGGGATCCCGCATTCGACGAATACATCTCCGATCCAGCCAAACCCGTCCCTTTTCGTGCCCGCCCCATTCAGCCCATCGGCTACGCCACCGGTTTCACTTGGGCCGAGTGGCTTGTCGATGACCAGCGCGAAGCCTCTGGCCGCCCCGATGTCGCGGTGTTTACTTCAGATCTCTTAACCGCTCCGATGAAAATCAGCGGCCAGCCAATTGCGAATCTCGTAGCCTCCACCAGCGGCACGGATTCCGATTGGGTAGTCAAAGTGATCGACGTATATCCCGACGAAGTGGCCGGCGCCGCGGCTATGGGCGGCTATCAGTTAATGATTTCTGCCGATATCTTCCGTGGCCGCTATCGCGAAAGCCTGGAGAACGCCAAGCCCATCGCTGCCGGCCAACCGCTGCTCTACCGCTTCAACCTTCCCACCGCAAATCATGTTTTCCTGCCCGGCCATCGCATCATGGTGCAGATTCAATCCAGCTGGTTTCCGCTGTACGATCGCAATCCGCAAACTTTTGTTCCTAATATTTTCTGGGCCAAGCCGGACGACTATCGCAAAGCCACGCAGCGCATATATCACGCGCCCGGCCAAACGAGCTTTATCGAACTGCCACTGGTATCGGAGCAGTAGGGTTGCGTCACGAGTCTGTTACGAAACGCGGGGACTTACAAGAGTGACGGAACAAACGACGCTCCAGCCGCGCCACGGCGGAATGGGAAGGCCCGGCACGGCAGTGCCGGGAGGCCAACAGTGAGATGAACTCGAGTCCCGCCAGGGACGGCACGAGGTTTTCGTAACAGCTCTCACTGCAGCATGCAAAATTTGAGAAGAAAAATACGAGGACCAACAAGAGCACAACCTACCGGCTGTACTGATTCCTCTTCTTGTCGGCGTGCCGCTCCAACCCGAACTGAATAAGTCTGTCGATCAGCTCCGCATACTCCAGCCCCGAAGCCGCCCACAGCTTAGGATACATGCTGATCGCCGTAAATCCCGGCATGGTATTGATCTCGTTCAAATAAATTCTGCGCGTCTGCGGATCCATCAAAAAATCAACCCGCGCCAGGCCCGCGCAATCCACGGCTTTGAACGATCGCACGGCCAACTCCTGAACCTTCTTCGTTTCCGCTTTGGTGAGCTTCGCCGGAATGATCAGCTCTGAACCTTCGTCGAGATACTTGGCGTTGTAGTCGTAGAACTCCTTCACCGGAACAATTTCTCCTGGCAGCGAAGCCACGGGTTCATCGTTGCCCAGCACCGAGCACTCAATCTCGCGCGCCTTATTTTTCTTTCCGCCCACGCCTTGCTCAATGACAATCTTGCGATCAAATCTCGCAGCTTCCTCCATCGCTGGACGAAGTTCCTTCCGGTTGTGCGCCTTGCTGATCCCTACAGACGATCCTAAATTCGCCGGCTTCACAAAAACCGGATACTTCAGTTTGCTCTCCACAAACTTCTGAACTTTCGCCGGCTCTTTCTGCCACGCGCTGCGCAGAATTGTGACATGCTTCACAATCGGTATTCCCGCCGCGATAAACAAAGACTTCATAATGTCCTTGTCCATTCCAGCCGCCGAGCCCAGCACGCCCGCGCCCACATAAGCAATGTCCGCCAGTTCGAGCAACCCCTGAATCGTTCCATCCTCGCCAAACGTACCGTGAAGGACAGGAAAAATTACGTCGACGTTGATGGCGCGATCGCTGGCACGACGCGTCAGCGCGGCATCGGTTTGAAAGGGAACCAGCCCGCTTTGCCGGTGAACCGGCTCGGGCGGCACCACCACGGCCTCGCCTCGGGCCAGCACCGCTGCGGGTTCCGTGATCTCCGGATCGCCTGCGCGTAAATGGCGCGGCTCGATGACCAGTTTCCCGTGCAGCAGATTCTCGGCGTCGCCCGCAGTCAGCCATCGGCCGTCCTTGGTAATGCCGATCGGTACAACCTCATATTTATTTTTATCGATGGCTTGCAGAACCGACGCCGCCGAAAGCAGCGACACCTCATGCTCTCCACTGCGTCCCCCAAAAAGAATTCCGACCCGAAGTTTTTTCATACCCTTCACAAGATTTTCTTTCCAAACGCCGACAGCGCCAGCTCCACCGCCAGGTCGGCAGTCTGGTTGTGTTCGTCGATCACGGGATTCACCTCGACAATCTCGAAACTCAACATGCGTCCGTGATCGGCAATAATTTCCATGGCCAGGTGAGCTTCGCGATAAGTCGCGCCCCCGCGCACCGGGGTGCCCACGCCAGGCGCATCTTCGGGATCGATCCAGTCCATGTCGAGCGAAATATGATAGCCTGCGGTGCCGCGCCCCGCCATGCGCAACGCTTCTTCCATCACCGTACGCATCCCGCGCTCGTCAATATCGCGCATGGTAAAGACTCCAATGCCAGCACGGCGCACATTTTCTTTTTCAATCGCATCAATATCGCGCACGCCGACAAGCACACAATTCTCTGGCGCCACCTTGGGAGAAAAATCAAAGATGTTCGAAAGCTCAGCAGGACCCAGCCCCAGGAGCGCCGCCAGCGGCATCCCGTGCACGTTGCCGCTAGGCGAACTCTCAGGAGTATTAATGTCGGTATGCGCGTCGATCCAGATCAGCCCGATGCGCTGGTTCTGCCGGCGATAGAACTCCGCCACTCCCGAAACCGTGCCCGCCGCCATCGAATGATCCCCGCCCAGAGCCAGCGGAATTTTACCGGCCTCCAGCGTCTTCACAACCAGCTCCGCGTGCTTGGTGCATGTCACGGTAATTTCCTTTAAATATTTGGCGCGCGTGTCGCCTTCTTTTTTCTGCTCCGGGATAGCCACGCCAACGTTCCCGCCATCTTCCACCTCATGACCCAACGCCTCCAACCGCGCCTCCAGCCCCGCGACTCGAACCGCCGATGGCCCCATATCGACCCCGCGGCGCGATTGCCCCAAATCCAGCGGAACTCCAATCACGCGAATTTTCTTGGGAGCAACGTTGGTGGTACTGATCGTTGTCATAGGGTGAACCAGATTTTGCGATTGGGCGATCGGGTCATTCGGCGATTAAGCGAACGGAGTTCTAATTTCTTCAAATCGCTCAACCACAATTCGCCCAATCACTCAATTTTCATGGGTACAGCCGGTTCAACATCCGCGGAAACGGAATCGTCTCCCGCACATGCTCGAGGCCGCAGATCCACGCCACCGCACGTTCAATGCCCATGCCAAATCCGCCGTGCGGCACGCTACCGTACTTGCGCAAATCCAAATACCATTTGAACGCTTCTTCCGGCAAGCCATGCTCATGAATGCGCTGCACCAGCAATTCGTGCGACGCCATACGCTGCGAACCGCCGATGATTTCGCCATAGCCTTCCGGCGCCAAAACATCCACGCACAAAGCCAACTCAGGGCGCTGCGGATCGGGTTCCATATAAAAAGCCTTTACCTTCGCCGGATACCGATGCACCATCACTGGCTTGTCAAATTGCGCGGAAAGATAAGTTTCGTCGGGCGAACCCAAATCGCCGCCCCATTCGAACTTGGTTTCCAGCGCTCCTTTTGAATGACCCTCCTGCAAATTTTTTACCGCGTCGTCGTAGCTGATTCTCGGGAACGGTGATTCGATTTTTTCCAGTTTCGAAACGTCGCGCCCGATTGCCAGCAGGTCCGCCCGCCGCCGCTCCAGGCAACGCTTCACCATAAAACTGATCAGCCCCTCGGACAAATCCATCAGGTCATCGAGTTCGGCGTAGGCAATCTCCGGCTCGACCATCCAAAATTCAGTGAGATGGCGCCGTGTCTTCGATTTCTCCGCGCGAAATGTTGGCCCGAACGAGTACACCTTCCCCAGCGCCATCGCCGTAGCTTCAATGTAAAGCTGGCCGGACTGGGTGAGATACGCCTGCTCGTCGAAATAATCCACCGGAAAAAGCGTGCTTGTCCCTTCGCATGCCGCTGGAGTAAGGATCGGAGGATCGGTGAGCGTAAACCCGCGCTCATCGAAGAAATCGCGCACCGCTTTCACGATCTCCGCCCGCACCCGCAGAATCGACGCCTGCCGCTGCGACCGCAGCCAAAGATGCCGGTGCTCCATCAAAAATTCAGTGCCGTGCTCTTTCGGGGTGATCGGATATGGATCGGACTCCGCCACGCGCTGCACCACCTGCACGTTCACTACGTCAAGTTCGTATCCGCCCGGCGCACGCTTATCCGCGCGAACCTTGCCCTCGACGATCACGCTCGACTCCTGCGTAAGAGTCTTAATCGCCTCGAACACTTCGGGTATAACCGCATTCTTCGGCACCACGCCTTGAATCACGCCCGAGCCGTCGCGAAACTGGGGAAACAAAAGTTTCCCGCTCTCGCGCAAGTTATACAGCCAGCCGCGTAGTGTAACGGTTTGGCCCTCGTGCTTCCCGATTTCCGCAATTGTAGTTACAGGCGACATAGATTTTAGAATTTGCAATTTGGTAATCGGGCAAGTTGGCAATGTGAAAATCGTTCAGTATCGAGGCTTTCAAATTACCCAATTACAAAATTACTCAATTACCAAATGCATTACGCGGTTTCCAGCTTCTCGAACGTCTCCCTCAGCTTTTCCAGTGGATTCACTTTCTCGTCTTCGCCAAGTTCCAGCAACAAGGGCGGCATTTGGGGCGCGGTGCGCAGGAGCTCCATCGCCTCCTTCCAGTCGATAGTTCCATGTCCCGGCCACAAATGAGAATCCTGAACTTTGGCGTTGTCGTGAACGTGCGTCGAGCGGATCTGCTTTCGTACAATCTCGAAAGCCTCGCGCACCGAACCCACCATATGGGCATGCCCGAAGTCGAAGCAAATTCCCACATCGTCGAAGTGGGCGGTCTGAATCATCTCCATCAGCTTGTCCGGCGTGGAAAGCTCGTTCGGAATATTCTCCAACAGAATGCGCACGCCCAGTGGCTTGGCGAATGCGCGCAAGTGTTCGATCGAGGTCATCGCTGATTCGAACTTCTTTTCGCTAAAACTCTCATTGGGCACGCCGAGATGCTGCACCAGAAAACGAAACGGAATCTGCTCCGCGATCTCCAGCGCGCGCTTCACTTCATCCATCGCCTCCACCAGTCCCGCGCGATCGGTGGACGCCAAATTGATTGGAGGCGCGCCGGCGCGTCCCCACTCATAATCCGCATAGAGCGGCGAATGCACAGAATTCAGCGGAACGCCACTCCCGCGAAACCACTCGGCAATCTCCTTCACATGAGCCTTGCGGTTGGCGTAATCAAGATGCTGGCGCGCGGCGAAAATCTCAATCGCCTGCACTCCGCTGCGGGCCAGGCCATCCAAAATTCCCGGATGCAGCCGCTCTTTCACGTACAAATAGGTTGATACCGCCTTCAACATGCTCGATCCTTAGTAGTCCCGGAAATTTCCGAAATCAAAAGCGGCTTTAATAGCCCACTGCCTTCCCATCACTTCTATAATCGCTCGCGCCTAACCGGTCGCCGGTCTTCGGGTCGATGGCGATACACTCCGCCTCACTCCAATACGAAACTGTTTCCGAGCCATCGGGCAGCCCGAACTGCACGTCATAGCCCATTTTCTGCAATGCCTGCACCGTGTCCGGCGAAAACCATTTCTCCACGTTCAATACATCCGGCAGCCACTGATTGTGAAACCGCGGAGCATCGACCGCCTCCTGGATATTCATCCCATAATCCACAACGCCCATCAGAACATTGGCCACCGTGGTAATAATTTTCGAACTTCCGGGCGACCCCAGCACCAAAAATGCTTTCCCGTCATGAACCACAATCGTCGGCGTCATCGACGATAGCGGCCGTTTTCCTGGCCCAATGCTATTTGCTTCGCCCTGAATCAACCCATCGGAATTCGGCACGCCTGGCTTGGCGGAGAAATCATCCATCTCGTCGTTCATCAAAAATCCCAGACCATCTGCCGTCACCCGCGATCCGAACCAGTCATTAATAGTAGTAGTGACTGCGACTGCATTGCCTCCCTCATCCACTACGGAATAATGAGTAGTATGCGGTGCCTCATGATTTACCATCGGCTGCGGATGCGCCGCCGCATATTGCTCCAACTCGTTGAAAATCGCAGGCCGCTTCAAATCCTTGCTGGGGCTGGCGTGCGCATCATCAATCGAATTTCGCCACGCCGCACCGTATTTCTTGTCGATGAGTTGCGCCACCGGGATTTTTGCGAAATCCGGATCGCCCATGAACTCCGCGCGATCGAAAAATGCCCGCCGGAACGCCTCCGTCGTGAAATGAATCGATTCCGCTGACCGGTCGCCGAGTTTGGCCAGATCGTATCCCTCGAGAATATTCAGCGATTCCAGCAGAACCGTTCCACCCGAAGAGGGCGGCGGCGCGCTGATGATCTCGTACCCGCGATACGTCCCGCGAATCGCTTCGCGTTCCTTTACTTCATAATGCGCCAAGTCATCCGCGGTGATCAGTCCTCCGCCCTTCTGCATCGCCGCCGCAAGTTCGCGCGCCAAGGTCCCATGATAAAAATCGTCGGGCTTCGCGGCGATCCGCACCAGCGTTCGCGCCAAATCCGGTTGCCGAAAAATCTCTCCTGCCTGGTAGTAGTTGCCGCCGCGCTGAAAGATTCGCCGCGACTCGGCAAACTCGGTCAAATGCCGGTCATGCAGATCGCGCGCCCCGCTCCAACTTAGCGCATAACCATCGCGCGCCAACCGAATCGCCGGAGCCATGACCTGCTTCAATGTCAGCTTGCCGTATTTCTGCTCCGCGTAAACCATCCCCGCAACCGACCCCGGCACTCCGATCGACTTGTATCCAATTTCGCTTGCGCCTTCAATTACATTACCCTGCGCGTCCAGGTACATCTCGCGCGTGGCCGCTGCTGGAGCTTTCTCCCTATAGTCGATAAAATGCGTCTTCCCATCGGCCATGCGGATCAGCATGAACCCGCCGCCACCCAGATTCCCGGCCGCCGGATGCACCACCGCCAGCGCGAATCCCGTAGCCACGGCGGCATCTATCGCGTTGCCACCGGCCTGCATCATTTCCACTCCGGCCCGCGAAGCCAGTTCATGAACGCTGACCACCATTCCGTGTTGCGCGTGAACCGGCTGAGTGGATGAGAAGGCGCGTCCAGCGGCGCAAAACTCCGCAGCCGCCAGGAGCAGCAAAATCAATGGCTTATGCCGGAATCGCATGAAGATCGAACGTTGTCCAGGAATGGCGGACTCTTGAGGCTAGCCGACGCGGCAAGCAGAGTCAAATCAGCTCTGCTTGCGTTCTTCGACCCGGCTTCTTTAAGCCACAAAATTGCGCCGCGGGTGCAACTATTTCTTTTTCTTTCCGGATTTTTTCTTGGGCGCTTTCGCCACGACCATTTCATACGAGTCCCGAATCAACTCCTCTAGTTCGTCCCACCGAACCGCGTCCAGCCGGTCCAGCATCACCCATTTATAGCGGCCTACATACGGCGCTGGACGAATGTCTTCCCGCTCGATCAGCTCCGCAAAAGTCTCCGGCGTGCATTTGAAACACAGCCGTGGATTGTCCAGGCCAAGCATGACAAAAATCTTACCCCTGACTTTGAAGCACAACTCGTCGCCCCACTGTAGCTTCTCCGCGGCCTCAGGAAGATCCATGCAATATTGGCGAACCGCGTCCACGCCCGAAGCGCGGATTCGGCCTCTTTTGATATCCGGGCCTTTCAGCCTAGTTGTTTTGTGTTTATGGTGAGGGCTCACGAATATTTCTCCTGTTGCTTTCCAGATCGACTTCCGAAATAATACGTCGTATACGACGCGTCGTACACGACGTGTATCGGTGCGACCAAATAAACCTATGAATCAGACAGACATTATCCAGCATCTTCGCGACCTGTCCGAATATCTTTGGGCCGTTCTGATGATCGTTTGGTTGATCGGAGCGTTGCGGACCAAGCGCACCATCCGCAGGCAATCCTCATCTTCGCGGCTAATCCAGATCGGCTTCGTTTCAGCGGGAGC
>JBAUVJ010000403.1:0-10111 GCA_049583165.1 Candidatus Sulfotelmatobacter sp.
GCTGGGTTTTGCCGATGACGAGATCATGCAAATCTCAATGGCTGTGCGCGAAGGCGCAGTAAACGCGGTCCTGCACGGCAATGCGTATGCACCCGACAAGAAAGTGATTCTCGGCTTTGAGCAGACCGGCGGCAATCTGATCATCACGATTCGCGATCAGGGCACGGGGATGGACATTTCGAAGATTCCCAATCCTCTGGCGCCGGAAAACCTGCTCAAAACCTCGGGTCGCGGCATTTTCTTAATGCGGTCCTTCATGGACGTGGTGGAAATCCGCCCGTCCCAGACAGGTACGGAAGTGAAATTGATCAAGCATGTCCACGGGCCAGCCGTGGACAACAAGGAGGGGTCTCAGTGAGCATGAAACTTAGCACTCGGCAGGTTGACGGAGTCACCATTGTGGACTGCAGTGGCCGCATCACTCTGGGCGAGGGCAGCGTCACTTTGCGCGACACCGTACGCGATCTGCTTTCCAAAGGCAACAAAAAGATCATCCTGAACCTGGCCGAAGTCAACTACATCGATAGCTCCGGCATCGGCGAGTTGGTCAGCGCCTTCACCACCACCAAGAATCAGGGCGGCGAACTCAAGCTGCTGCACCTCACCAAGAAGGTGCATGACCTGCTCCAGATCACCAAGCTTTACACAGTGTTTGACGTGAAAGACGACGAAGCCGCTGCGGTCAAGGCCTTCAAGTAAAACCGTCCACTTTTTACGACGGCGAAGAAAAGAACCGGGGACTGGCACGTCCGGTCCCTTAGCGTTCTTTCTTTTGTCCATTGATGCTGCTCAAACTCCGATCGAAGCTTCCATTCCGGGAAAACTCCCAGACAATTTTGCTCTTCCCTGTTCCGTGATCGCACTACGCTCGTAGACTGCGAGCAGAGGTTAGTTTGCGAGGCCTTGCGGGGGGGATTATGCGGCGACACCGTAATGTTTTTGAATCGGCATTTCTTAAAGCGCTACTCGGCGTCTTGATCTTCTCAGCTATCCCTCTATTCGCCGCATCCGGTTGCATCCCCATCCGCGAAGCCAGCCAGCACGTCGGCGAAAACAAATGCGTCACCGGAAAAGTCTTACGGGTAAAGGTCGGAGCCAAAGGGGTTCATTTCGTGGACTTCTGTGAAGACCAGGCGGCTTGCCCGTTCACGGTCGTGGTCTTCCCTCACGACTTGAAAGACGTGGGTGACGTCCGCCGACTGGCTGGACAAATGATTGAAATCCATGGGCCGGTAAAGCTTTACAATGGCCGCGCAGAAATAATCCTGAATCGCATCAGCCAGTTGACCGGCGGCTCAACCTTGATTCCTCCCTTGCCCAAGAATTACGACGTAGAAAAGCAAGGACATTACAGCGCTGGCAGAATGCGTCCCACCAAGAAGCCCGCGAAGACCTACTCCACGCCAGCGGCTAGCGCGAGCTACGGGAATGAAGCGGGGATTGACGGTGACGCGACGCAGTAATCTGCTTCCGCCTCTGTGCGTCTCTTCTCCCTGCGCCTTTGCAAACTGTAATGTACATAAGCGAGGACATTATGTACATCTGTTACAATCATATTATTAAGAGAGAATCGCATTGAAGATTGCCAGCAAACGTTCCCACAAGCACTATCAATTGGATGCGGCAAAGATAAAGCGCGCCCAAAAAGCCTTGCGCACCAAGACGGAGACAGAAACTATAGAGCGCGCCCTGGACGACGCGATCGAGGCGGATCGCGTCAACCGTCGCCTCCGCGAGGCCAACGATCGCTTTCTTCGGAGCGGCATCCAGATCAGGGACGTCTACGGCAACCTGGACGATTAAGTGCAATCCGCCCTTTTCGACTCCGCGCTTTATATTGCGGCCCTTCGTCGCGGCGATCCATTACTCTTACTCGGGGCGATCTCTACGGATGCGCCTCTGTGGTTAAGCGCGGTGGTGCTCGAAGAACTCTATGCCGGCGCGAATGCGCGAGCCTTCGATGCCGTAAGAGAGCTGGAGCGCGAATTTAAGGCCGGAGACAAGATCCTAGTGCCAAACGCGGACGACTGGGCAGATGCCGGCAAGATTCTCGCCCGCCTAGCGGCCAAGTATGGCCATGAAGAAATTGGCCGGGGACGACTCACCAACGATGCGCTCATCGCGATGAGCGCAGGCCGCATGGGCATTGTTGTGGTCACCACCAACGCGAAAGACTTCCGAAGGCTGGCAGAGTTTCGCACGTTTCAATGGCAGCTCGCCGTGACCCCATAGTATGGGGAGTGGCACCGTCACACCATCCCTTTCCTCAGTTCTTCCAGCGGATACTTCGTCCCACGCCAGATGATGCCATCGTTCCATAGCGCGTGGCCCATGGACCGCAACAAGGTACAGATAAACAGCGCCGTGCTCACCGGGTGCAATAGAAAATAATAAGCCGGGACGCCGGAGCGCAGAGACATGCCCAGATAGATCAAGAACATCGACGCCAGCGCGACTGCATAGGGCACGCGTTCCCAACCGTGCGCCAGCCACACGCCGAGAAATGGCATGAGATTCAGGAAGGCAAGGCCGAAGGCCGAGATCAACGTGCGCGGCCACTGAAAAGAAAGAACAGCGAAGAAATTCTTGGTCAGATTGTTGACCACGCCCAGCGCGCCATTCGCCCATCGAATCGAAATCAAATCAGCGCCAAAAACATTGCGCTGCGCGAAGCCGGCATTCTTCACAACCTTGCCGAGTTTCATGTCGTCGACCACTTCCATGCGCAATGCTTTGTAGGTGCCCACGGATTCGTATACACTGCGCCGAATCAGGTTGAAGGCGCCCACGCCCATGTGGTCGCGCGATTTCGGATCCGCCACCTTCCATGGCCGGTGACCAAATACGAACATGGTTTGAAAAAACGCAATCATCATGTATTCGCCGGGCTGCTTCATGATCATCCGCGGAAATACCACCACATGATCGGCCTTCTCCGCCTCGGCATAGGCCATTGCCCGCCGCACCGAGTCCGGTTTGAACAGTACATCCGCATCGGTGAATAGCAACCAGTCGCCGCTCGCCTCGTTCGTGGCCGTCCACATGGCGTGCGTTTTCCCCAGCCAGCCCGCCGGCAGGTCGCGATGATGAATCACCCGTAGAACTGGGTGCCCCGCTTCTCGCATCCTTTGCGAGAAGTGGGAATTGTTGGCTACTCTTTCCATGATCTCTCCGGTGCCATCGTTCGAACGATCATTCACCGCGATCACTTCGTAGTTGTCGTAATCGAGTTCCAGCAGGCGGGTCAGAGATTGCTCAATGTCGTCTTCTTCGTTTCGCGCCGGCACGATGATCGAAACTCGCGGGGTACTTGAAGAAAGATTGCTTGAAGAAAGATTGCGGTCCCACTCCGGTTTTGAAATGTCGGCCACGCTGGGCATGCCAATGGCAGCATCCACGATGCGGGAGAACCAGGCCAGCGCGAGAATCGTGCCGGCAATCCAGTGAAAATAATGCATTCCGCCTAAGTCTTCCCTGCCTGCGCGCCGTCGAACCGCACCGCTGGCGCAAATTTCATCCCATAAAACAGTATGGCAGAGGAGGCGATCATTGCGAGCACCGGCAAGATGAACGCAACTTGCAGCGTGCGCTTGTCGGCCACATAACCCATCAGCGTTGGCGAGGGCACGTCCCCTAGCAGGTGGAAAATAAAAATATTCACGGCCAGAGCAGTGGCGCGAATATGCGCTCCCACGGAATTAATCACCGCTGCATTCAATGGCGAAGTGTTGAGCAAAAGGAAAAAGGCCGCCAGCGCAATCGCGGGAATCATGACCGGCCCGCGCATGAACAGGGCCGCAATCATGAACGGCACACCCAGCGCCATGCTCGCCGCCGAAACAAAGTAATAGGAACCCTTCATGCGCGGAAGCAGATAATCGCCCAGCCAGCCGCCCGCCAGCGACGCCAGAATTCCATCCACGACAATGATGATGCCGAACGTGAAGTTCGCAGACTCCAGCGAGTAGCCTCGCGAGCGCGACAAAAAAGTCGGCATCCAAACTTGAATTCCGCCCAGGGCGAACGTCATCATCGCCATGCCCAGGGTCGAAGTCCAGAACGCTGGATTCTGCGCCAGGCCGCGGTACAAGCGCTTCACATATCTAACCAACAACGCCATCCAGTATTGAAGGCGGGAGCCTGCTCGTGTGAGCTTAGTCTCCTCTACTTCTTTGATCGTGTCGAACTGCCCCCGCTCCGGCTCGTGCAAAAACAACACGGCCAGCGCCAGCACGAAACCGGGCACAGCCGCAATGTAGAAAGGAAATCTCCATCCGTAACGCGGGCTGAGATGACCGCCGAGCAGATACCCCGCGGCTGTCCCCACAGGAATCGCGAGATAAAAGACCCCCAGAATTCGCCCGCGCTTCTCTTCCGGAAACAAGTCGGCGACGAAGGTGGGCGCGATGGTGACGAAGGTCGCCTCGCCAATGCCAACCAGGGTATGGCGAATCAGCAATTCGGAGTAGGTGTGGGTCACCGCGGTAAGCAGCGTGAGCCCGCTCCAGAAGATCGCGCCACCGACAATGATCCGCTTCCGCGAATAGCGGTCGGCGAGAGGCCCAACAAAAGGCGCCGCCACCATGTAAAAGAGGAGGAATGCGCTGGTGAGGTAACCGACCTGTGTGTTGCTCAAGTGAAATTCGCTCTGCACCAGTGGCTGCACGGCGAACAGCACCGAACGGTCCACATAATTCAGAAGATTCAGCGCGGTGAGCAGGATCAGCGCCGTGCGCGGATAGAGTTTCGCGGGGTTCACGAGATCGAGCGAATATAGCATGGTGGCATTTCAACTCTTCTGACACGATTGACCGAAGCGCCATTTGGCGCTATCATAGACGACAAATGGTAAACGAACTTCAGGCGGTCTCCCGCGAGCTTGGTGGACGTCGGACCTTGGGCCGCGTTCCCTCTACCGATCACGATTTGCGTGAAGCCATCCGCCAAGGTTTCCCGCCGGCGGTTGTGGAAGCGTTGATGCGGGCCTCCGGCCTGACGTTGAAGGAATTGGCCGGCGCGCTCGATCTTTCTACGCGAAGCTTGCAGCGGAGGCGGCGTAGCGGCCGCCTTGCCCGCTTCGAATCTGACCGGCTCTATCG
This sequence comes from Candidatus Sulfotelmatobacter sp., assembly GCA_049583165.1. GTDB lineage: Bacteria > Acidobacteriota > Terriglobia > Terriglobales > Acidobacteriaceae > Sulfotelmatobacter. The sequence continues at coordinate 5,100 of JBAUVJ010000403.1, forward strand.
CCTGGCTCGCATCGTCGCTTTGGCAGAGGAAAGCCTCGGTGGCCGCAGCCGCGCAACGATTTGGCTGAAGCGTTCCAACCGCGCGCTAGGAGGTTCATCTCCGCTCGACGCCATCGATACCGAACTGGGCGCGCGCCAGGTCGAGAACGTGCTGGGGCGCATCGCCTTCGGCGGAATCAGTTGACTCGTCTCTATCGCATTCTGCGCAAAGCCTATGCCAATGCGCCTTTTGACGGTGAAGGTGCATATCGCTATGGCGGGCGATGGTCGAGCAGCGGCACGCGCCTGAGCTACACTTCGGAGCATCAGTCGCTCGCCATGCTGGAATATTTCGTGCATCTCGATCCCGGAGATCCGCCGGAAGATCTGCTTCTTGCCTCCGCCGATGTACCCGATTCGACGACTCGCGAGCGCATTCCCTTAGCCGCTCTTCCTCCGAACTGGCGCGCTACTCCGGCTCCCGCCGCGCTCGCGCGCTTTGGGGATCAATTTGTGGAAAAAGGAAAGAGCTGCGTGTTAGTAGTGCCTTCCGCTTTAAGTCCCAGGGAAAATAACTGGCTGCTGAATCCACGTCACTCTGATTTCGCGAAGATCGTCATCCTGCCTGCGGAACCGCTCAGTTACGATCCGCGAATGTTTGTCCGTCGCCGACAAAAGAACAGAGTCATTTGACCGCGCGTTTATTTCTTTCGAGTCGGCCGCGGCCATTTCGCGATGACAGTCGTCGAGATTCCTCCGCGTGGCCGAAAATCGCCTTTCACCTCGGCCCATACCGGCTTCGCCCACCGCACCACATCTTCCAGCACCTGGTTCACAATGTTTTCCTGAAAAATCCCCAGATTGCGATATGACTGCAAATATTCCTTATACGACTTCAATTCCAGGCACGCCTTATCCGGCTGGTAGCGTAGCGTAATCACGCCAAAATCCGGCAGCCCGGTCTTCGGACACACCGAGGTAAATTCCGGATCGTCGATCATAATCTCATAACCGGGAAACTGATTTGGCCAGGTTTCGATCTCGGGAAAGCTGGCATCCAGCCCGGCGGCAGCGTGCTCTGGCGTATAGCGCGGTTTTGGCATGCGGATATTGTAACGGCTTCGATGAGAAAGTCATGAGCGGCTCGGGGATCAATCTCCCCGCATCCACCGATTGTTAACGGCATCTAAACTTGTAACAGCTCCGAGGATAGTTAGACCCTTGGGCAGGCGTGTGAGTGGTAAATTAATACTTGCAATTGTCTGCACCGCACCCTGCAAAGATTAAAGATAACAGTTGGCCACCAACAACAATTCGAATGGACACCACACCACGCGGAAGAGCCGTACCTGGATCACCATCGGCGTGATCGCGGCACTAGCGGCAATTCCCTTCTTCCACCGCGCGGCTCCGCTGAAAGTTACTACGACAACAGTCGAGCGCGGGACCATCCGCAGCCTTATTTCGACTAACGGCAAAATCGAGCCCATTCAGAACTTCGAGGCGCATTCTCCGGTTGCGACCACGGTAAAGCGTCTCCTGGTGAAAGAAGGCGATCACGTTCGCCGTGGACAGTTGCTTTTGCAACTCGATGATGACAATCTCCGCAGCCAGGCCGCTCACGCCCAGGCCGAGATGAAATCGGCGCAAGCCGATCAAGCTGATCTCACCACCGGAGGCACGCGGGAAGAACTGCTCACACTCGATGCGCAACTGATCAAAGCTCGTAGCGCCCGCGATGAGGCCCAGCGCAACCTGCAATCTTTACGTCGACTGCAACAACAAGGCGCGGCCTCCGCCGGCGAAGTGCAGCAAGCCGAAGAAGCATTGCAGCGCGCTCAGGCGGATACGACCTTTCTGGAGCAGAAGCAAAAGGATCGCTACTCAAAGCCAGAGGTCGCGAAAGTTCAGGCTCAGGGTGCGGAAGCGCAGGCTGCTTACGACGCTGCCGAGGACGCTTTGGCAAAATCCAGCGTGCGCGCTCCCTTCGACGGCGTCGTCTACACGCTTCCCGTCAAGCAGGGCGCCTACGTGCAGGCGGGCGATTTATTGCTTCAAGAGGGCGATCTCTCCAAGATGCTTGTCCGTACGTTTGTCGACGAACCTGACATTGGCCGCCTCGCCATCGGACAGAAGATTGAAGTAACCTGGGACGCTTTGCCGGGACGCATCTGGAACGGCGCGGTCAGCAGCATTCCTTCGACCGTCAAGCTTCACGGCGCCCGTAATGTGGGTGAGGTCACGTGTTCAGTGGAGAACCACGATCTTCGGCTATTGCCCAACGTGAATGTGGGCGTTACCGTCATCACCGCTGAACACAGCAATGTCCTCACGCTCTTGCGTGAAGCCGTCCACGTGGACGACGCCAAGCCCTACGTCTATCAAGTGGTAAATGGCGAACTCAAACGGCGCGACGTTGAAGTTTCCTTGCAGAACCTGACGCAAGTCGAAATTACCGCCGGACCTCCGGAACATTCTCTTGTAGCCCTCTCCTCGACCGACACGAAGCCTTTGACCGATGGAGCGCGGGTGAAGGCGGTTCAGTAATCATGAGTTCAGTGACCACAGGATTGATGTGGCTTCAATGCTTGCTCGCGATGCTGCTGCTATCGGTCGCAGCCGTTGCCGATGCGCCGCAGCAACTTCTTGCCGATGGGCGCGTGGATCAGGCGGTGCAAAAACTGGAACAACAGATCCAGGCCACGCCCACCGCCGAAGCCTATAACCTGCTTTGCCGCGCCCACTTTGAGCTTGATGCGTGGGACGCTGGAATCCCCGCCTGCGAAAGAGCTGTCTCCCTCGCGCCTGACAACGGTCTTTATCACCTCTGGCTGGGTCGAATCTACGGCGAGAAGGCGGATCGCACCAGTTTCCTGAAGGCCGCCGGACTCGCCAAAAAAGTGCGGACTGAATTTGAGCGTGCCGTCGAGTTCGCTCCCAATAGTTGTGAAGCCCGTACGGATCTGGCTGAATTCTATCTCGAAGCTCCCGGCATTGTAGGCGGCGGACAAGACAAAGCTCGGGCACAAGCCGATGTTCTTTTGTCGCTAAATCCCGGTATGGCGCATTGGGTAAAGGCACGCATCGCACAGAAAAATAAAGACGCAGCCACTGCGGAGCGGGAGTATCGAGCCGCCATTGACGCTACGGATGGTGGCGCCCGTGCCTGGCTGAATCTCGCGGGATTTTATCGCCACAACAATCGTCTCGATGAGATGGAGCAGGCCCTGCGCACTATGGAGACTCGGCCGCTCGATCACCCCGCGGCATTGATGGATGGCGCCAGCATGTTGTTTCGCAGCGGACGTTCGTATCCCATGGCGATTCGCTTCGTGCAGCGTTATCTCGCTTCCAACACGGTTGAAGAATGGCCCGCCTTCAAAGCACATTACCTGCTCGGCGAATTACTCGAGAAGCAAGGCGATCGGCAATCCGCCGCCGGGGAATATCGCACCGCTCTCTCCATGGCCCATACCTTCACCGTTGCCCAGGACGGCCTGCAGCGCGTCGCCCGCTAATTGTTAATTTTTGGATTAAACTGTTGGCGCCTTCCAGACTACAGTTACCGCCAGTGCCACCGCGATTCCAAGCGACACCTCTACGAACCGGTGCATCGCGACGATCCACGGCGGGCTAAAGTGTGCGATCAGCAGAACGATGCTCAGCGTGATCGCGGCGAAACGATAAGCCGTTCCGATTCGTAGCAGCGCGGAGAGAATTCCGCATACAAAAATCCCCACGCCATAGACAAGCCAGTTCGGACGCAGATAAGTTGCCATCAACCCGGCTACCACGGCTCCTAAAGCCGTGCCCACGAAGCGCTGCCAGGCCACGGCCTGCGGATCGGTCGTAGAGAGGATAATGACGATGGCGGAGATCGGAGCCCAATAAAACTCCGGCAGCTTTAGGCTGCGCGCCAGCACCATGGACAGGACTGCGGCCACGGTTGCGCGCGCGGAATTGATGAGAGTCGCGCGCGTGATGCCGAGGTGGTCGGTCCAGTGTGGCATAGAGTGACGATTGTATCGTGCGCGAAGAATCGCTCCGCCTGCGGCAGCGTTCAGAATGCGAGCTCGTTCATGTTTATACTTCTGCGAATTCTGGAGGAAGGCTTAAAGAATCGATCCGGTTGTCGCAACGTTTTATTGCACTTTTGGAGTCGGGGAAAAAACCGCGTCCAGCTTAATCGCGCTTCGCAGATCGCTCACAGGAATAATCCGCAAAATGAGATCGACCAGATTTCGGTTGGCCAGAAGTTGGGAGGCTCGATCATTCAACGGTACCGGAAGGTCAATTTTGCGGCGCAGAGAAGCTGAAGTTGCCCAAGCAAAGCCTAGGATCGCCACCTATGCTGGCACTCGATCTCCAAAAAAATACCGTGGGCTACCCATCGCCCACGGCCCGAGTGATCACACTTACCAGATCAACGTCACAACGCCAGTCATCTCAATGCTGTTGCCGTTGTGAATCAGGAAAGTGTCCGTACTCGCAACTTCAATCTGCACCGTGTGGGAATAGTCGAGGTACACAATGTGGGTACCGGCGGTTCCGCTAAATCCGGAGGTCAACGCCGTGGCGGCGGGTGACTCGATTCCCGTCCATTCCAGAAAACTTGAAGGAACGCGAAGCAGCGCGACCTGCCCCACACCTCGGTAGCCCAGGCTGTTCTGCACGCCCATGACGAGCACGGGTGTGCTCTCGGCAGGCGTAACGGCGGCACTGTTCGCCCCCGCAGCCAGACTGTACTTGACCTCAGCTCCATTGGGCGTGGTGATGGTTTGAGCAGCGTGTACTCCAACGGTAAGCGCCAAAACAGCGACGAACCCCGTCAGCAACAGCGTGCCTGCGCGCGAAAATCTCTTATTGATCATCTTGATATCTCCTTTTAGAGTGTTTTTGCCCCGAGCTTTGTCCAGGGAGTTAGGGACGATCGCGCAGAATCCAGAAGGCTCTCGTCGAGTGGTCGGTCAAGGGGGCAATGCGTTTGCTGAACAAACTCTAGGCGGCCGAACTTTTGTTCATCTATTGGCGGC
>JBAUVJ010000404.1:0-13692 GCA_049583165.1 Candidatus Sulfotelmatobacter sp.
ATGTTAGAAGTAACAAAATTTCGCGCCAGCTCGATCTCGCCTCATTTCGGCGCCCTGGCCGTATATTGCAAATCCACGTCGACAACATTCTCGCGGGCGATGGCCGTGACGTGCGGCGCAACCTCCCAGTCAATGGTGGTTGGCAAAAGCTTCCGTGCCTGCGGCAGAAATTCCTTGAGGTACGTGGAGTCGTAAACATCGCCCGGACGAATCTTCCACGCGGCGCGCAGTTTGGCAGTCAGGCTATTGTCGATGCCCCGGAATTCCAGCTCTCCCATACGATAAAGCGCACCCTCCGTGACCACAAGCTGATAGCTCACCGTGCCGGCGTCGTCGCTAAACGACGCCTCTGCCTTGATGGTGGCCGTGACATAACCATGCGAGCCGTAAAGCTGCTGAACCCCTCGGAGATCGTCTTCCAACTGCACCGTATTCGCGGGCTGCCCCGTTTTCGCATGCAACAGCGGTTGCAGGCTATCTGTTGGAATATTTTTATTACCCGACCAGTTCCATGTCGCGAGCTTGTATTGCGCCCCCGGTGTAATCGCGATCGTAATATCCAACTGCGTTACCGCCTGTTTGTCGTTCACCGTCTCCGGCGGGGCATCCTTCACTACTGTCGGCTGCTGCGGAATGCACGATGCTTTCAAATAGCCGCGTTCGCGATAGACGGGAAGCACCGAGTGCTCATCGAAGCCAACCAAGAGCGCGCGGTAGTAGTCACGCCCGGAGAGTTTCTCAGCCGCAGCCTGAAGCTGCGCTAATTCGTTCGCCGATGCTCCGGTGAACCCGATATTTCGGATTCGGATGGTGACATTCGCCACGCCATAATCGACTGACGCAAGTTGGCCGGAGGGATTCGGCGTGCGCAGATATTCCACGTGACCGGGAATTCCGTTTTCCACCAGCACTGCCTGGAGAATGTCGGAAACCTGGTCGGGCAGCCGTCCCGTAGCTGGTAGCTCTCCATCGAAAAGCGGAACGCGTTCATGCACTTTTCGGCGCAGCTCGTCATCGGAGAACCAGACGAAATCGGCAAAATGAGCCGGGACAAACTTGTCCGCGTCGGTGACCTGAAAGCTGAGCTTTGTTCCCGCCGAGGAATAGGAGTACGTGAACGCGATGGTGTTGAACGCGCCACTCTCTCCCAGTTGCCGGGCCGCTTTGCGGAATTCCTCATCCCCCACCGTCGCGCCCGGCTGAAGCCCGCTGGCGGCGGCAACTTCTTCCGGCGTGAACCGCTTGCTTCCGGTCACTTTTATTTCGATGAGCTTTGAATCGGCGGCTGGAATAGGTCGGGCGTCCCCGGCGGATATCTGAACTTGTGCAGAGCGCGCGCGAGGCGGGATGCACCAGAGCAAAAGCAGAGAGAATAAAAGGATCGACGATCGCCTGACAACAATCGAAGCGGACGTCTTCATCTGCCGGGCTGAATGCATCGCTGCATGTATGTTACGGCAGATAGCGGCGGCCAGCCAACGACGAAGGCCGGATGCCAATCGCGCAGAGCCTGGATGTCAAAAGTCTTACTTTAACTGCTGTTCGATCGCCGACGTGATTTCTTTCGAATCGGGCGTGACCGCGGGCTCGAAGCGCTGCACCACGTTGCCGTTGCGGTCCACTAGAAACTTGGTGAAGTTCCACTTGATGTCGCCCCGGATCCCTGGCCCAGTTTCTTTCGTCAAATAGGTGTAAAGCGGTGTCTGGTCCGGTTGTTTCACCGAAATCTTCGCGTAGATGGGGAACGTCACGCTGTATTTCCGGGTGCAAAATGTTTTGATCTCTTCGTTCGTTCCCGGCTCCTGCGCGCCGAAATTATTGGCCGGGAAGCCGAGGATGACGAATCCCTGACCCTTGTATTTCTCGTAAATCGACTCCAGCGCACTGTATTGCGGAGTGTAACCGCACTGGCTGGCCACATTGACCACCAGAATCACTTTGCCCTTATAGTCAGCTAGCGGCGCAGGTTTTCCGTCGATCGAGTTGAGAGTGAAGGTGTAAATTCCAGACGCCGCGAGTAACGATCCTGCCATAATCAGCAAAGCTCCAAACATGAGATAAGCGCGAGCCTTGAACAGCAACTGTAAATACGAAGATGGCATTTTTGCACCCCTGACCGGACTGTGCCGGCGAAGTCAACACCTTAAAGCAGTGAAATCAGCATAGCGGACAAAACAAGACACACGCAATCCATCAATTGTAAAATCTCTGTCTCTTTTTGAGGAATGCCGCCGCTGGTTCTAACGATGGACACAGTTCGGAAGAGCGTACAGAAGAAGTGCCGTAGTAGGTTCGAAACAAAGTTTCGAGAGAATTTCAGAGGGAATTGCTAAATGCAGCCGATTTGCTCGCCTGCTTTACCACTCTCCCGACCAGCTTGAATGCTTTCGCCGATTCCGAGTGCCGCAGCGCCTCGTGATTGGTAGCATCCGTCAGCCCTTCTTCAATCGCATCCAGCGCCTGACAGGATCGGCCCAGCACGAGCACAAGGTATTTATGAGCGATCGGACGATCAGCCGGGTGAATGAGTTCCCACCAGCGCCTAATCGACTCCTGCACGTCGACTTCCGACTTTTCGCCCACCACCAGGGTGTCGATCAGCCGGTACACTTTGCTTTTGATCGCCTGATACGAAACCGAAACTTCCTGTGGCATCTTGGCTCCAAGGCTGCTAGTACATCTGTACTAGCAATCGGCCATCCAAACCGTAGATGCTTGAGATTGCAAGCTCTTGCGACCCTTCCACATCCAATCGATTCTATGAATGGAATAAAATCGAATGGTTAATATGGATTCTGGAAGCGTTTGACGCCCGCATCGTTCCAATCGTCCGTCGCCCAACCCAGACCTACCCTCAATCGAAACTCAGGAAGCACAGTTGCGGCAACAGGTTACAATGTTCCGCTCCCGCGAACCCGTTGCGTAACCCTTGCAAACCACGCGGCGGGATTTCTGGACATTGTATAAGGAATACCTCGTAAGCAGGATCAATCCTCGTGAAGCACATACTTTCCGGAGGCTGGATGAAAACCTTGGCGTGGATTCTTTTATTTCCTCTACTAATACTGACCTTGACACTGATGATGACCGTCGCTCCGTGCCGGGCGCAAACTTCGCCGCCCGCAAGCGCTACCCAGGAGACTGCAACCCAGAACTCTGGAACTCAGGAGAGGATGTTTTTCCCCCGCGATATGTTTTGGGGATGGGGACAATTTGACCTTGCGCCTCCGCATAATGAAATCGACCCCAACATTTGCGCCGGCAACGCCGGTCAATACGGAGGAGTGAATGCTCCGTGCAGCATGTTTGCGCGCTATATGCTGTCCGGCATGTTGGAGGTGCGACCCTTTGGCCGCGGACAGTTGCGGCGCTTCATGGTTTTCGGCGCACCGTCGTTTTTGTTCGGCAAGACCATCCCGCAAACGCTCTACACCTGGTCGCCCGATGCCATCGGCATTGAGCACTCCTGGGGAGCAGGAATCTACATCGCCAAGGGTTTCGAGTTTCGCGTGACCCAGCACTTCCTCTTCGACCGCCTGGGGGCGCGCGATACTAATCTGGGAATAGCAGATCTGGGCAATAATGGCCCCTGGGGCCGCTATATGACGCTCGGCGTGCGTAAGTCTTTCGGCACGCGACGCTGGTAAGGGAGCCGCGTTCTACGCGGGTACGGCTGGTGCCGTAGGCCGTTGCAGTCGCTGCACGAGCCAGATTACGAAGCCGACCAGCAGGCCAAGAATCACAAATGGCGCCAGCATAAGAGGCACGACCCAGCCCCGTCCGCCCATGGCAGTTACATCGCCCTGGATGGCCGACTCCGGGCTGCGGCGAATCTCGCCGCCAACCACAGTAACGTCACCCATGACCTTGACCTCTTTATCGAGCCGAACATTGCCCGCGACGCCGGTCACGTCACCGTCGATCTGCCCCTGGTCTTCAATGGAGATGCTGCCTCCCACCGCGGTTGCATCGCCAAGCACGTGGCCGCGAATAAAAATGCTACAGCCGATGCAGGTGACGTCGCTGGTTTCTTCGTTCGGGCCAATGCTGATGGTGTGGCCAATCGACGTATGCTCGGCTTTACTGGCGGCGAACGCACTGGTTGAGAGGGTCAGGCCGACCAGCACGCAAGCGCTGACGAGTGAGTAGAGGCGGTGTGCCATATACGTACCTCCGGGAATGCGCCCGTGGAAATTGAATTATGACACATACAGCCGATTCTCTATAATGAAGGGTTTTGTTGACCAAGTTTTTCGATGGGAGGCAGTGAATGGCGGGTTCTTATAACGGTGTGGCTGTGCCAGCCGACGGGAAAAAGATCGGCTATGCCGCAGGGAAGTACGACGTGCCGGATAATCCGGTGATTCCTTTTATCGAGGGTGATGGCATCGGCCGAGATATTTGGAAAGCGTCGCTCCGCGTGTTCGATGCGGCGGTGGAAAAAGCCTACAAGGGCAAGCGCCGCGTTGCATGGTATGAAGTCTTCGCCGGTGAAAAAGCCAAAGGAAAATTCGACACCTGGCTCCCCGATGACACGGTCGAAGCGGTTCGGGAATTTCGCGTCGCCATCAAAGGCCCTCTGACCACGCCCGTGGGCGGCGGCATTCGCTCGCTCAATGTGGCCCTCCGGCAGATTCTCGACCTCTATTGCTGCGTCCGTCCCGTCAAGTATTACAAGGGAGTGCCCTCGCCGGTGAAGCATCCCGAGCGCATGGACGTGGTCATCTACCGTGAAAACACCGAGGATGTGTACGCCGGCATCGAGTGGGAGCAGGGAACTGCCGAGTGCGCCCGCCTCATCGCGTTTCTCAACAAAGACATGCTCAAGGGCGGCAAGAAGCAGGTTCGTCTCGACTCCGGCGTCGGCATCAAACCGATCTCCGTCACCGGAACCAAACGTCTGGTCCGCATGGCAATCATCCACGCGCTGGAAAACAAATTAAAAACCTTGACGCTGGTGCACAAGGGAAACATCCAGAAATTCACCGAAGGCGCATTTCGCAAGTGGGGATACGAACTTGCTACCGAGGAATTTCGCGACAAAGTGATCACCGAGCGCGAGAGCTGGATCGTCGATAACAAAGACAAAAACCCCAAACTAACCGTGGCGCAGAACGCCGAACTGATCGAGCCCGGCATGGAATTCGCTCCGCCCGCCTTTCGCCAAACAGTTGAGCAGGAAGTGAAAGACGTCCTCGACGCTATCTACTCCACGCACGGCAATGGAGTATGGAAGAAAAAGATAATGATCAACGACCGGATTGCCGATTCCATCTTCCAGCAGATTGTGACGCGCCCGGAGGAATATTCCGTGCTCGCCTGCCCCAACCTGAACGGCGACTACATTTCCGATGCCTGCGCCGCGCAAGTCGGCGGCCTTGGAATCGCACCCGGCGCGAACATTGGCGATGGCTATGCCATCTTCGAAGCCACGCACGGCACGGCTCCAAAGTATGCCGATAAAGACGTGATCAATCCCGGTTCGGTGCTGCTCTCCGGCGTAATGATGTTTCGCTTCCTCGGCTGGAACGAAGCTGCCGACCTGATCGAAGGCGGCATGGAGCGCACCATCCTGCAAAAGAAAGTCACTTACGATTTCGAACGCCTGATGGAAGGCGCAACCAAAGTAAAGACCAGCCAGTTCGCTGACAGCATCATCGAAAACATGGGCGCGGCGGTGCTGGTCTGAAAAGAGCAATTGGCATTTAGCAATTAGCTTTTGTGGGGACAGCCGCCCTCGGCTGTCCACCGGCGAAGCCCGTCTGCTGGCTACTAATTGCTAACGGCGCCAATTGCTAGTTGCTCAATCTGGAAAGGACTCATACTCATGCGTAAGAAAGTAACCATCGTAGGTTCCGGCAACGTAGGCGCAACCGCGGCTCACTGGATCGCCTCCAAAGAACTCGCCGACGTCGTCCTCATCGACATCATCGAAGGCGTCCCGCAGGGCAAAGGACTCGATCTGCTCGAAGCTATGCCGATTGAGAAGCGTGACTCCTACATCACCGGCACCAACGACTACAAAGACACCGCCAATTCCGACATCGTGGTCATCACCGCCGGCATTCCGCGCAAGCCCGGCATGAGCCGCGACGATTTGCTCAACACCAATTACAAGATCATGAGCTCGGTGGTCGGCGAGGTCGTAAAGTATTCGCCCAATTGCATCCTGATCATTGTCTCGAACCCGCTCGACGCCATGGCGCAAGCCGCCTACAAGCTCAGCAAATTTCCCCGCGAGCGCGTCATCGGCATGGCCGGTGTCCTCGATTCCGCCCGCTTCCGCACCTTCATCGCCGACGAACTGAAAGTCAGCGTGGAAAACGTCACCGCCTTCGTCCTAGGCGGCCACGGTGACACCATGGTCCCGCTGCCTCGCTATTCCACGGTTGCCGGCATTCCAATCACAGAGTTGATTGAGAAGACAAAGTTGGAAGCCCTGGTCCAGCGCACCCGCGACGGCGGCGCGGAAATCGTGAAGTATCTGAAGACCGGTTCCGCATACTACGCCCCGTCAGCCGCCGCAACGGAAATGGTCGAAGCGATTCTGAAAGACAAGAAAAAAATCCTCCCCTGCGCGGTGTATTTGCAAGGCGAGTACGGAATCAGCGGCCTCTACGTCGGCGTGCCGGTAAAGTTGGGCGCAAAAGGCATCGAGCAGATCATCGAGATCAAACTTACGGCGGAAGAGAAGGCCGGGCTGGATAAGAGCGCCGCCGCAGTGAAGGAGTTGTGCGGCGTGATCGGAGTGTAGTCGAGACAACGAATCATTTACTGCCTGCGAACTACCTCCACACATCCACAATCGTCTTCGCTGAAGACGATTTCCCCTCGTAGGGAAGTCCGTACATCGCTTCCAGGGTTCGCAACACGCTGTAGTGGTCGATTTTTTCGCTGTACTTTCCCGGCTTGACCATCGGGCCAACAAAGATGGTCGCGATCCGGTTCACATCGGTATCCTCATCTTCGTCCCAGGTAACAATCAGCAGGCTGTTATTTTTCTGCGCCCACGCCAAATAATCTGCCAGGTTTTTCTTAAGCCAGGCATCTCCCCGCGCGACCGACCCGTCATGCATGTCGTTATCGAGATTTGGAATCACCCACGCGACCGTCGGCAGTTTGGCAAAGTCAGTGGGAAAACTGGTGAACGGCTGGTTGTCATCCGGCGGCATATTGCTGAAGTCCACCCAGGGAACGTGTTTGCGGGCGTACTTCCCCGAAGTGCAGATTTGCGATCCCACGGCAGGAAGTCCTTCGGAAAATCCGGTAAAAGTTTTTCCCGCCGCAATCAACTCGCTGCCCAGGTTCGGCGCGGAAAACATACTCCGGCACGGATTGCCCTTGACGCCTTGCGTTGATCCCGAGAACAACGCGAGATAATTCGGCTCACTAGGATGGGTGACGGCATAAGACTGCGTGAACGAAGCTCCCTCGGCTGCAAGCTGGTTGATGTAAGGAGCGTCCGCCGATCCAATAACGTCGTCGTAGGCATGATTCTCTTCCACAACCACGACCACATGCGACGGCTGCGGCAACGCCTTAGAATTTTGCGCGCCCGCCAAACCCGACGCGGCCAAAACAAGCAAAAATATCAGGACTGAAATTCGCTGACAACTGAGGTTACGATCGCTGGAATGCATGATTCAGCATACCCAGCTTTCGCAGCTTTTTCACTGCGTCTCTCGGATAGATCTGCTGCCTAGATCGCCGCGCCCTCTGTCCCATGCGGTAAAACTACTCCATGAGCCGGTTCGCCAAGCGTCCAGGTTTCGTCGGGATCGGTGGAAAGCAGCGGCCAACCCTTGGAGAGCACAAATCGCAGCCATGCTCCCGTAATCTGCGATGTGATCACTGCTGTGATCACCAGAGTTGTGTAGAACGCTGCGTTTATTATGCCCGCATCGTAGGCCACGCTTGCCAACACAATCCCAGGTCCGCCGCGTGCGTTTGTAGTGATGGCGATATTGAACACATCGAGCCCGCGGAAACCGCCCAGCCATGCTGCCAGCCCCGCCGAGAAGACGGAAATCAGCGAAGAGCCCACCAGGAACACCAGCAAAATCGCAAACGAAAACTGTCTTCCAAATACCAGCTTGTATCCGATGATCCCAAAATAAATCGGCACGAATACGCCGAAAGACATTTTAGAAATCGCATCCATCGGCGAGGCGAATCGCTCACGCTGGCTTCCATAGAGTCCGCCAACAATGCCATACCCGGCCAGTAGCGCGGCGAATTGCAGGTTTACGTCGAAGACCGCAGCGACCGCGCAGTAGGTCATTAACACGGCCATCGCATAGCCCACTGGAGAGGCTTTGTAGAGAACGTTCGATCCTGCATTACTAAGCCGCTTCAGCAGGCCCGGCGCGACGAGCAATCCAATCAACGTATAAAGCAGCGTGCCGATCACATGCGCGGAGACCGTGCCTGTTACATGCTCTCGCGCGGCCGTTCCTGCCGTCGCCAACCCGGTGGCGAACGCCAGCACCACCCACAAGGCAAGATCCTCCAGCAGTGCATAACCCAGAATCAAGCTTACAAAGCGAGTTCGCATAATTCCAAGATCCCAGAAGATGCGGGAGATCACAGGAATCGAACACACCGCCGTGGCAATCGCCACAATCAGCAGAGTCGAAATCGGCTGGCCGGATGTACCAGTAAGCAGATGCAGCGGCAACAACCCGGCGAAGCCAATGCTCAGAACCACGGCAAAGCTGGCAAGGTCAGACACGGTGAGCAGCAGAAAAGTATTGCGCCGGTTCTCCTTGGCGAGAAGACGCCGGGTTTCCGCACCGGAGCAGAACATCAGCAGGATCAGACCGAGCTGATAGAGGAATCCCATCACCGTGCTGGCGCTGGGCGAAAACGAGAAAAGCTTGGAGAAGGCCGTTGGCGCGATCAGTTTCAATACAAACGGGCCAAGCAGGATGCCGGCAAGGATTTCTCCCACGATGCGCGGCTGTTTGAGCCGTTCGGCAATATAGCCTAGCCCGTGCACCGCAACCAAAAGTACGGCAACGGTCAGCACGAAGTGCCCAAACTCGATGACGGACATCTCCCCTCCCAGAAGCTGAGGTGAGACGACGGGAATTGGCTGGGAGTTGTTTTGCGGCTGGGTTTCGGCGAAAGAGGTTCAGACCTTCTCGATCGTCACCTTCTTCACCAGCACGTCCTTATTCGGCTTATCCTGCCGGTTGCGCGGCACTCCAGAAATTTTCACCACAATATCCTGCCCTTCCACCACCTCACCAAAAATCGTGTGCTTGCCGGTTAGCCACGTCGTCGGCGCGACTGTAATAAAAAACTGCGATCCGTTGGTGTTCGGTCCGGCATTTGCCATGGCCAATTTTCCCGCTTTGTCGAGTTTATGCGGCGAACCTTTGGTTTCATCCTCAAACTGGTAGCCAGGGCCGCCCATGCCACTGCCCTGCGGATCGCCGCCCTGAATCATAAAGTCGGGAATCACACGATGAAAAATCGTGCCATCGTACAAGCGGTCTTGAGACTTCTTGCGTGTCGAAGGATGCGTCCACTCCCGCTTGCCCTCCGCGAGATCCACAAAGTTGGCTACGGTTTTTGGCGCATCTTTTTCGAAGAGGCGGCACACGATGTTGCCTTCGCTGGTTTCAAACGTGGCATAGAGTCCGGATTGACGAGTCATGAATTTCCTTTCACTTTCTCAGTTGGTAGTCGCGATCGGTAGTCTTTGGATGCTCTTTTGTAGTTTAGTTCTGGCCGGCCGGTGGCTTGGCGGTGCCGGCGACCGACTTCTTCGCCGGAGCCGTTGCCGCCCCGCCGCGAACAATCTTGATATGAATAATTTTTACCGGGCGAAATGGCCGGTTATTCATGGGGTCCGTTGCCATGTGCGCGATCTGCGTGACCAGCGCCACGGCGGCATCGTCGCACTGGCCGAAAATGGTGTAGCCGCCGTTGAGGTGCGGCGTGGCCACTTCGGTTATAAAGAACTGAGATCCGTTCGTATCCGGTCCGGAGTTCGCGTAGGCCAAGCGTCCGGGCTTGTCAAACAGCAGGTCGGAGGAAACCTCGTTCTTGAACGCGTATCCCGGATCGCCCGTCCCGTCGCCCCGGGGATCGCCGCCCTGAATCATGAAGTCGGCAATTACGCGCTGAAAAATCGTGCCGTCATAGAGCGGCACGCCATGCTTGGTAACCCCGCTCACCGGATTCTTCCAATCCTTCGTACCCGTGGCCAAGCCAATAAAATTCTGCACGCCAATGGGCGCTTTGTCGGGAAACAAAGTACAAGTCAAATTGCCGACACTGGTCTCAATAATCGCCGTAGGTTCGCCGGGCGCCGCCGGATGGACCGGCGCTTTCGCCGACGTCCCCGCCTGAGAGGTTGACTGAGCCCAGGTGAGCGCGACCGCGCAAAGCAAAACAATAGTCATGAAAGCATTACGCATAATTACTCCCCTGCATGAATAGCAAAGTGGTGTGAGGCAACGTTGCATTGTACGATCAATGGGCTTGTGACTGCATCTCGTGGCTGACCGCTTCAACCTGTCGGAACACCCGCAGCAGATTTCCGCCGAGAATTTTCTTGATATCCTCAGCGCTATATCCGCGGTCAAGCAGCGCCTGCGTAATCTTGGGCAAGTCTGCGGCGGAGTCCATGCCTTGCGGTGTAGCGCCGTCAACCCCATCGAAGTCAGAGCCCAGGCCGACATGATCCACTCCCGCGACCTTGGCGACGTGGTCGATGTGGTCGATCAGCGACTTGAACGGCGGACGCGGAATCTTCGCCATCCACACTCGTTGCATGCGATCGATTTCAATGTAATTGACCGGCTTGCCCTCAGCCTTCAACGAGTCAACATATTTCTGAATCGCAGCGGCCTGTTCCTTGGCCTGCGCACCCAGCGCTTTGCGAAAGTCCTCGTCGACGAAACCGGAGAAAAAATTCACATCCACCACGCCACCATTCTTGGCCACTGCGCGCAGCATGTCATCCGTCATATTTCGTGGCGCATTCACCAGGGCCCGCGCCGAAGAGTGCGAGGCGATCACGGGAGCCTTCGTGGTGGCGATCGCATCCCAGAAAGTTTTATCGGCGACGTGAGAAATGTCGACCATCATGCCCAGCCGGTTCATCTCCAGCACAACCTGTTTGCCAAAATCGGTGAGCCCGTTGTGATGCTCCACCTTCGGGTCGTCGATGTCGCCCGAGGAGTCGGCCCACTCGTTGGTGTTCGACCAGGAAAGCGTCATATAACGCACTCCGAGCCGGTAGTAGTCGTGCAGCAGGTGCATGTCGTCTTCGATCGAGTGCCCGCCCTCAATGCCCATCAGCGCCGCTAATTTGTGTTCGCGATGCGCCCGGTCGATGTCGGCCACGGAAAATGCCATCATCATGCGGTCCGGATGCCGCGCTGCCTGCGCGTAAACCGAATCGATCAGATCGAACGTATGCTGCGCGAAGTGGCCCCGATTGGTGTCGGGATCGACCCAGATGGAAAAAAACTCCGCGCCCAGATTGCCGCGCCGAGCTTTGTCCAGGCTGAGATGGCCAATATCGTTGGGATCGGTCGACCCGATGTCGAAGCCTTCATCCAGAAATCGCTGCGGCGTGTCGGCATGGGTATCGATTACAATGGCAGAGTCTTGAATGGCCCGCGCCCGTGCTGAGACGGTTGGGCCGGATGAATCTGGAGATTGAGCAGCCGCCGAAGCGGCAGCCAGTAGCAGGCACGAAAGCAAGAGACCGCGAAAACGAGTCATATATTTGTAAGCGTATCCGCTGAAACAACATCGATTGAACGCGTGCACGATTGTATAGGCGAGAACGCGACGAAAGAAAGCTCCTCGAAAAAAGCTCTTCAGCGTAGAATCAGCATTCCCTGCTCCACGCAAGCTTCCAACGGCTCGCTGGTGTCGATCACAGTCTTCGGTAAAGTAATCGTTTCGAATCGCGATTTCACTTCAAGATAGAGCTGGAAGTTGCGATTCCCCGCGGGATGCGTACCCAATGCAGATGGATCTTCCAGGCGCCGTCTCGCAATTTCATCCGGGCAGATACACTCGATAATGCGCCAGCTCTGGTGCAGGCAAGCCGCCGCATTCAAGACGTTGTCGATCTGATAGCGGCGCGAGAACGTCCGTCCATCGAAAAACACGATGCGTGCCGGCTCCCGCTCGAGCAACTGGCCGGCAGTCTCCAGTATTACATTAAGGCAGAAGTCATCCTGCGGCGCTGAGTATTCGATTTCTTCAGGGGCGAACAATGCGTGTCGAATCTCATCTTTGCTGAGCACGCGTCCGCC
Source organism: Candidatus Sulfotelmatobacter sp. (assembly GCA_049583165.1). GTDB lineage: Bacteria > Acidobacteriota > Terriglobia > Terriglobales > Acidobacteriaceae > Sulfotelmatobacter. The sequence continues at coordinate 12,285 of JBAUVJ010000404.1, forward strand.
CGTACGGGCGGCCAGTTCACGGGCGAGCGTGGTTTTACCAGTGCCAGGAAGCCCCGCCATCAGGACGATCATCGTTCCATTAAATCACGCCCGATATTAGCTATGACCAAATTGCCGGCCTGTGAATCGTGCAGCGTCCTCGCTTCATCCATGTTCCTTTAAGAAGAAGTATTTCAGTTCTCATGGAGGCAGCGATGCCGTTGGTTCGAATTTCTCTACGCGAAGGCAAGACTGAAGAATACAGAAAGGCTGTGGGTGACGGTATCCATCGCGCGATGGTGGAATCTCTCGATGCGCCCGCCCAAGACCGATTCCAAATTATTACCGAACATCCGCCCGGCGGTCTGATCTATGACCCAACCTATCTCGGAATTCAGCGCTCCGACAACATCGTAATCGTGCAGATTACGCTATCAACCGGGCGCAGGCTGGCGCAGAAGCGCAAACTGTTTCAGCGGATATCAGAAATTCTCGCGGAGAATCCTGGAGTGCGTTCGCAAGATCTGATGGTCAATATGGTCGAAGTTGCCTGGGAGAACTGGTCCCTCGGCAATGGCGAAGCGCAATATGCTGTGTGATTAGTTGCTAGGCACGGCCTCGGCCGTAACCGCAGCGGGTTCCGGCCGTTCCATGGGAACGATATCCTGCGTTTCGCGCCAATCCGCATAGCGGCCTGAAACCATAATGTGGAAAACCCACTGATGGCGCTCTTCCTCAGGCTCAACCAGACCGAGGGCCTTCATGTAAAAGAGGTAATGCTCCATCCAGTGAATCTGTTCCTGCGTCATGCCGCGGCGCTGCAAATCTACAGTCAGTCCGGCCAAATGCGAAGACGCGGTATCGCCTTCAAAGGGCGCCGCATTGCGATTATGCCGGCGAAGTTTTTTCTGCACCTTCACCGTACGCACTGCCGAGTTCACCTGGATCTGCTGATGGAAACGGTTGTAATAAGCCTGCGCGACATCCTGCACAAAATCCCGAGTCCAGGGGCGGCAATACCGGCGCGAAGGATCGAGCCGAGGATCGAAGCGCAGTGAATCACCTGCAATGATCGGCTGCAATGCGCCACTCGCCTTCAACGCTTCCAGTTCGTCGTCATCCTGAATGCGCGGCAACTCCAGCCGGTCCACTTCCGCATTCTGCAACAAAAGGGATTCGTGCGAGGGGCGGAACATCGGATTCCACAGCGTCCAGTGCAAAAGTCGGTGGCGACGCGCATGGTGAAGCGGTTTGCGCAGAGAGGTGGCGGTCGCCCCAAACATGGAGCTGCTAAGGCATGCCAGTAAGAATAGACGAAGCAAGTGGCGCTGTAGTGATCGCAAAAGTTAGTCTCGTAGCCTTCCGTACGGCTTGGCCAGCAGCTGTCGGGACATTCTAAGCCATTCTGTCAAGTCGTCCAACTATCGAG
>JBAUVJ010000405.1:0-18683 GCA_049583165.1 Candidatus Sulfotelmatobacter sp.
GACTATGATAATAGTGCAGCCTTTGTGGTGCTGGCGCATCTCTCTGAACAGAACAATCATCCCGAGATCGCACGTAGAGAGGCGGAAAAGGCGTTGGCCCTGCGCGGGGGGTTGTTTCACAACCGCGTAGTGGTCGCGGTGCAGTCTGAGGTGATGGCGCCGATTCAGCTTTAGCTTACCTATGAGTCAGCTGTGCATCGATCCAATTGTGGGCAAGATCCTGGCGGGTTGGCGTTACGACATCTCCGGCCTGGCTCTGGAGATGCGCGGTGATTACGAGAGCCACTTCACCGCCTGCGAGCGCTGCCGCAGCCGCCAGCGCTTAAACCGCATCATCGATGTGGGGCTGATCGCGTTGGCTTCGGTTTCCGGAGCCGTCTTTCTGCTGGCCTTTGGCGTGATCCGGCACTTTGGTCCGCGCCATGCTTTTTGGCTGGAGATTGCCGCGCTTACGGGATTTGCCTTGTCCGCGCTGATCTGGCTGGTAGTTGCGGTGGCCACGCCGGCTCCGGTTACGGTGTTGGACGCGGCCAAGCAGGGCGCACGCCGCGTGCATGACCGCCTGCCTCCCGAGATTCGGGAACGCCTGCCGGAAGAACTCCGGGTGAAGATTACCGGGACGTAACTTTATGGGCGCATAAGCGTCTAATTCAGCACTTAATAAATTGTGATTCCGTCACTCTCACGAATCGTTGCGGTAACGTTGCTGGGCGCACTGCTCGCGAGCGCGGGTTTGATCTGCCTATTGCCTACGGTCTCTGGGCATTCGATGGCTGGATGTCATCCGGCTCATGTCCCGTCTCCTGGGCAGCCGGCTGACTATCGCTGTTGCGTGAGCCGTCATCCCGCTGCTCTCCTAACCAGCATCTTGCCCCCGGGTTCGCCGTTGCAGTTGTTGCGAGTCCATCCTGTCGATACTCTTGTGCCCGCAGGCGACGGCCCCATCTCCCCTGCTCCGGTCGCCCCTTCCGGCGGGCCGCCCGGCGTTTTCACTCTCCGAATCTAGCCGGCAATCTCCCTTGCAATCTGTTTACGGAATGCGCCTGCCGCATTCCGCTCTCATGTTCGCGAGCACGCGTTTTCTATTGGGAGGTTTGTAGTGGTCCGAGCAACACGGTCTTCCATCGCTATCTATATTTGTGCAATTGCAATTTGTGCAACTGCAATGGGAATTTCCTCTTGCGAAGCATTCGCGCAGGATACGTCGATGAGCGCGATGCAAATGCCAATGCCCGCACAAACTCAAATGCAAATGCAGAGTGAAGACCAGACATCATCTGCGCCGCGCCTCGGATCGGGCACAAGCTGGGAGCCGGACTCGCTGCCCGAGCATGAGTGGATGCTGATGCCCGGCGGCTGGGAACTGATGGCGCACGAGGTGATTTTCATCGACTACAACCAGCAAGGCGGCCCACGCGGCGAGGGCAAGGCTGAGTCGGTGAATTGGGGAATGTTGATGGAGCAGCACAAGCTGGGCCGCGGGACAATTCTGTTTCGCCAGATGTTCTCGGCGGAGTCGCTGACCTCGCCGCATCCCGGCTTCCCTGAGTTGTTTCAGACCGGGGAAACCTATCACGGAGAGCCCCTGGTCGATCACATGCACCCTCACAATGTTTTCGCCGAACTTTCTATGATGTATACGCTGCCGCTCTCGAAGAAAATCTCATGGGAGTTATACGGCGGCCCCTCCGCCGAACCCGCGCTCGGTCCAGTCACATACATTCACCGTGCTTCCGCTGCAGAACTACCACTTGCGCCACTGAGCCATCATCTTGAGGACTCCACACATACCAGCTTCGGCGTGGTCACCACGGGATTTGTGATCGAGCGCGTGAAGCTTGAGGCTTGCGCCTTTAACGGCCGCGAACCAAACGAGGAGCGCTGGAGCATCCAACTTGCGCCGCTCGATTCGTGGTCGGGCCGTGCAAGCATTGCGCCGGCGCGGGACTGGACGGCGCAATACAGCGTTGGACGCCTCGAGAATCCGGAAGCGCTCGAGCCCGGCAGCCAGTGGCGGGAAACCGCATCCGTGGAATACGACCATCGCCTGACTGCGGGCAGTTGGTCCACATCGCTGGTCTGGGGTCGCGTGCATAAGATCGATACCAATACGACTCTTAACAGCTACCTGCTTGAATCCACGCTGAATTTTTTGCGGCGGAACTATGCCTTCACCCGCATGGAGTTGGTGGACAAAGACGAATTGTTTCCCCAGGCGTTAGTCCATCCGGTTTACCGCATTGGAGCCTACACATTCGGCGGCACGCGCGATCTGGCGCAGAATCACGCATGGCAACTTGGGCTGGGAGCCGATATCACGGTCTACTCAAAGCCCGCCGTGCTGGACCAGTCCTATGGCAATTTCCCGGTATCGTTTCAGGTTTTTCTGCGCATGCGTCCGGGGTTGCATGGCGACAAAAATAATCACTAGCAGAAGTAACTATTCATTGTATTGCCCAGCCGGATTCCGGCGACAAGAATTCCTCACTGCCCTTGCCGAACTGCGCGAGAATAGAATTCAATGAGGGGGACCGTAAGAACACTGCGTGCGGTGCAGTGGGTTTTGCTCGGCAGCATTCTGGTTTATGCTGCCGTCGGCGAAGTTCTGCACTCGCGGGCCAGAGCCGTCGATGCTTCTTTGAGCTACGTTTTCTCCACCGCGAGCGTGGCCATTGTTGGAGTAATCCTGGTGGTGCGGCGCACTCTTGTGCTGCGATCCGCCGAAAGCCTGGCGTCTGATCCCGACGATGCGCTTGCCCTGGGCCATTGGCGAAACGGCTATCTCGCCACTTATGTATTAAGCGACGTCCTCGCCTTGTTCGGCCTGATCTTGCGCGTGATGGGCTGTAATTTTGAGCAGAGCCTGCCTTTTTACATTGGCGGCTTTGCGCTGCTTTTCTTTTTTCGTCCCAAAGAACCTGCCGCCTGAAGCGATCTCCGGGATATCATGGGCTTGTCGTGATTGGGATTGAGGTGATTCCGTGTCCATCAACGGCCCGGAAGAGTTAGCCGGGATGCGCGCGGCCGGCGCCATCGTATGCCTGATGCTGAGCGCCATGAAGCGTGCGGTGCGCCCGGGAATCACCACCGCCGAGTTGGACGACGTGGGTGCCGGAGTGATGAGGCAGCACGGCGCGCGATCCGCTCCCGCCCTGGTCTACAAATTTCCGGGAGTGAACTGCATCAGCGTTAACGAGGAAGCAGTCCACGGCATTCCCGGCAAACGCGCGCTTCAGGCGGGCGATCTGGTCAAGCTCGATGTCACCATCGAGAAAGATGGATTCATGGCCGATGCCGCCGTAACCGTTCCCGTGGGTGAAGTGACGGAAGAACGCCAGCGCCTGGTGGCCTGCGCCGAACGGGCATTCGCGAAAGCCATGCTGGTAGCGCGAGCCGGCTTTCGAGTTTCAGAGATTGGCCGAGCCATCGAGCGCGAAGTAAGGCGCAGCGAATTTTCCGTGATTCGCGAGCTTGGCGGCCATGGCATTGGGCGCACCATCCATGAAGAGCCGCGGGTGCCGAACTATCCCGATCCGCAAGCAAGTCAGATCTTGACCGAAGGTTTGGTAATTACCGTGGAGCCAATTATCGCGGCAGGATCAGGAAGATCGTTCCTCGCGCCGGATAAATGGACGGTAGTCACCGCGGACCGCAGGCCTGCGGCGCATTACGAACACACGCTGGTGATCACGAAGGGCGCGCCGATTCTGCTGACAACGGCATAGGCGCAACCCCAGGAATCCTTACTTGCGTCGGTAGTTCGCAGCGTATCTACGCCTTAATATGGCAGCTGGCCATACCACGCTTCTCAAGATACTGCTGGTGATAGTCCTCGGCGGGAAAGAACGTCACTGCGGGAACGATCTGAGTGGCAATCGGCTTCGAGTACCGCCGCGCCTTCTCCAGCGCTTCCTTCGAGGCTTGCGCCGCGGCCTGTTGCTCTGGCGTATGGAAGAAGATGGCGGAGCGGTACTGCGTGCCCCAGTCCGGCCCTTGCCGGTTGAGCTGCGTGGGATCGTGGTTCTCCCAGAATACTTTCAGCAGATCTTCATAGCTGACTTTGGCGGGGTCGAACTCCACTTCCACCGCCTCGGCGTGGCCAGTGCGGTCCGTGCAAACCTCTTTGTAAGTCGGATTGTCGGTGCTTCCTCCGATGTAGCCCACGCGCGTGGAGACTACTCCCGGCATCTGCCGGAAAGTGGCTTCGACTCCCCAGAAGCATCCTGCTGCAAACGTTGCTTTCTCCATTTGTTAATCGCTCCCTGTATCGCCGCCTAGCCCGTCCCCTGTATTAGATGACGAATCTGCCAGAAAGTCACGTTCCACGCGAACGGCCGAATTCCATTGGCGGAATCTGAATTGGCCCCAAAATGAAGCCGCGTGGTAAGCTTTCTCGCGCCTTTTAACCATTGACCGAGGTGATAGGAATGCGTTCGTTCTTTCTCGGGATTTTCCTGTCCTGCAATTTATTGTTCGCCGGGCTTACCCAGAATGGTTTCGCCCAGAGCATGCCAGCGAAATCGACCTCAGGCGATTCCGCGCAACCGGCTCCGCAACTCGACCATTTCGACCCTAAGGGCGTAGATCCGTCAGTCGATGCCTGCACCGACTTCTACCAGTATGCATGCAAACGCTGGATCGCCCGGAATCCAGTTCCACCGGATGAAGTTTTCTGGGGAGCATTTGGCAAACTCCAATTGTGGAACACGACGTTTGTTCACCAGACAGTGCTCGAGGTTGCGGCCAAACCAGCGGCCGAGCGAACTCCGGTGGAGCAAAAGGTCGGCGATTATTGGACGGCCTGCACGGATGAGAAACAGCGAAATGCGCATGCGCTCGATACCCTGCGTCCAACGCTGAAGCGCATTGATGCCATGCGCAGCAAACAGCAGATCGCGGAAATAGTGGCCGAACTTCACCGCATCGTTCCGGGAGCATGGAACGCCGGAAATGCCTGGACGTACGCGGCGCTTTTCGGTTTCGGCTCCGCCCCTGACTTCCATGATACGACCCATGTAATCGCTGAATTCGATCAGGGGGGAGTGGGGCTTCCGGGCCGCGAATTTTATCTGAACGACGACGCCAAGTCGGTTGAAATCCGGAACAAATACGTCGTTCATATTGCCAAAATTCTGGAACTGAGCGGCGTTCCGGAGGCGCAAGCAAAAGCGGATGCGGACGTGGTTCTGCAAATGGAGACCACGATGGCAAAGGCCGCCATGGATATCGTAAAGCGGCGCGATCCCAAGAACATCGACCATGAAATGGATCTGGATGCGGTGAAAAAGTTGACGCCGTCGTTTGATTGGAACCGGTATCTGCAGCTGGTTCACGCTCCGGCCGCCGGGAAGTACCTTGTTACCTCCCCCGATTTCTTTCGCGGAACCGAGCAGCAGATCAACAACGAGTCGTTGGATCACTGGAAGGCATATCTGAAGTGGAGTTTGTTAGCCGGCGAGGCTTCGGCGATGAGCGACAATTTCATGAACGAAGATTTTGCGTTTGGCGCCCACGTCCTCTTTGGCGCCAAAGCGATTGAACCCCTTTGGCGCCGGTGTGTCGAATCCGAGGATCGCGACATCGGCGAGGCGCTCGGACAAACTTACGCAACTCGTGCCTTTCCGCCGGACAGCAAAGTGCGGATGAAGGAAATGGTAGACAACCTGAAAGTGGCGCTCGGTCAGGACATCGATTCCATGGATTGGATGGACGCGCAAACTAAGAAGCAGGCCCACGTCAAGCTTGCCGCTCAGATCGACAAGATCGGGTATCCCGACCATTGGCGCGATTATTCGGGCCTCGAGATTCGCAGCGTCAATCATCTGGCGAATGTGGAGCGCGCCTCTGAATTCGAATTTCAGCGACAGTTGCAAAAAATCGGAAAGCCCGTAGACCGGACTGAATGGGGGATGACGCCACCCACGGTGAATGCCTACGAAGACCCTCAAACCAACACTATCAATTTCCCGGCGGGCATACTGCAGCCGCCATTTTTCGATCCCGCCATGAGCGATACGGTGAACTATGGCGCCGTCGGTGCGGTGATCGGACATGAAACCATCCACGGATATGACGATCAGGGGCGCAAGTTCGATGAGAACGGCAATCTGCGAGATTGGTGGACTGCCAGCGATGCCAAGGCCTATGACAAACGAGGCGATTGCATTGCCGATGAGTACACGGAACTCGTCCCCGAAGCGGGCGTCAAACAGGATGGACGGCTGACCCAGGGAGAAAATACCGCTGACAATGGCGGAATCCACATTGCCTTATCTGCCCTCCAGTCCGACCTAAAGAGTAAAGGTGAGAGTCTTGACGCCAAAGGACCAGACGGCTTAACCGGATGGCAACGCTTCTTCCTGGCCTACGCGAATGTTTGGTGCAGCAATCTGAGCCCGGAGATGATGCGCACGCTTATCCTTACTAACCCTCATCCGCTGGATAAATACCGGGTCAATAATGTTCTCGGCAACATGCCGGAGTTTGCCGAGGCATACGGCTGCCACAAAGGGCAGGCGATGGTGCACGAGAACGCCTGCCGGGTATGGTGACGAGAGTCAGAAGCAATCATCCTAGTGAAAGCCAAAGTTCTCACGAAGGCTCACGATGGCCTTAACGGGTAATTGACGCTCTGGAACAATTCGGGGTAAAGTTCGGCAAGGTTGTGGCAGTTTGTTTCCCAGGAGAAGTCTGTGGGTCTGAGATCCAGCCGCGCCAGAGGCGCGTCGAAGTTTGCTCTCTGGCTGTTTGTGGCGGTGGCGCCGTTGCAAATAGCGCTGGCTGCAACGAACTTCAGCCCTCAACTCCGCATCGGCTATACCACTGGCGATCAATGGGAACCCGCACTTACGGCCGATGGCCACGGACACATCTACATTCTGTTTCCCCAATACGGCCCGGTGACCGGCTGCCCGGGCTGCACCTCTCCGACTATGGCGCTGGTAGTCAGCAACGACAATGGAGCGTCCTGGGAATCGCCGCGACCCCTGCTGGCTACGGCGTTGGGACAGTTCGATGCCCAGATTAAGGTCGACCCCGTTGACCGGCAAACGCTCTATGCGTCCTGGATGCAAGGCAGGCACGACATTATGGTGGCGCGGTCGCAGGACTTTGGCCGCTCCTGGTACTTCGCCGTCGCGGAACATTCTCCCGACGAACTGATCGACAAACCAGTGCTCGCCGTTCGTGGCGCCAACATTTACGTGAGTTTTAACCACGATCAGACACTCTCAGTAGCGGCGTCCCATGATTACGCGCAGAATTTTTCCTCAAGCGTGCTGAATCCGGGCGCCGGGCCGGGCTGGTCATTAGCTGCTGGGGCTACGGTAGATTCCGCGGGCAACGTGTATTTCTCTTGGACGGCCTACCCGCGAACAAATATTCTCACGCAACCGGTGGAGTTGTTCATTAGCCAATCAGCCGACGGCGGACGCATCTGGAACACGACGTCCATGGACGTTTCCAGCGCAGCGCCGGGTTGCTCGGCCCAAGCCTGTTCGGCTGGATTTCTCGCCTCCCAGATGGCGATGGCTTCTGACGATGCCGGATCCGTCTATGCTTTGTGGAACTCCGGCGCGGCAGCAGGCGGACCGCAGCGCATTTACTTCTCCTCGTCCACGAATCAAGGGGGCAGTTGGTCGGCCAAGGTGGAAGTCTCAAGCGCGCCGGCAGGAGTGGAGCATTGCTTTCCGGCCATCACCGCCGGTACCGCCGGCGACGTCCGCATCGCATGGATGGACACGAGGAAAGCTGACGCGGAAAACCGTCCCCTTTGGAATACTTTTTACCGTGCCTCCACCAACGGCGGGGCGACCTGGTTGCCGGAATCGCAGCTTTCCGGTCCGGTGCGCGGATATGATTACATTCTGCCGAACGGCTTCCTCTTCCCCTTCGGCAACTTGTTTTCCATCGCCATCGATAACCTCGACAACACGAACGTGGTGTGGGGCGAAGGCCGGAATTACAAATCTCCGGGATCGATCTGGTACGCCCACGGGCGATAATAGTTTTCGATCAACAATAATCTCTTCTACTCCACAATCAATCCGCCGATGAGATCGGCCACGCGCGCCACCCCGTGGTCCACGCACCAACCCTGTAGGTTGTCCACAATTTTTTCGGTGGCGCAAGGGTCCCAATAGCTGGCGGTTCCGATCTGCACCGCGGTTGCGCCGGCCAGCATAAATTCCGCAACATCCGCCGCCGTGGATATGCCGCCCATCCCGATCACGGGAATGTTCACCGCGTGCGCGGCATCATAGACCATGCGCAAAGCAATGGGCTTGATCGCCGGGCCGGAGAGTCCAGCCGTGACGTTTGCGATCCGCGGCTTGCGCGTCTCCGGGTCGATCGCCATGGCGACGAAAGTGTTAATCAGAGAAATAGCGTCCGCGCCCGCCTCCTGCGCGATGTGGGCCATCTGTGCGATGCTGGTCACGTTCGGCGAAAGTTTCACGATTAGAGGCCGTTGCGCGACGCGTTTCGCCGTGGTCACAACTTCGTCGAGCGAGCGTGGATCGCTGCCGAATTGCAGCCCGCCGTGGGTTGTGTTCGGGCAGGAGACATTCAGTTCGTAGGCGGCAATGCCTTCGCCATCGTTGAGAATCTCGATGGTTCTTTCGTAGTCCTCGCGGCTGTAGCCGAAGACATTGGCGAAGACCACGATGTTCCTGATCTCGCGCAGGCGCGGCAGCTTCTCCTGGAGAAATGCACTCGCGCCGATGTTCTGAAGGCCAACAGCGTTAAGCATTCCCGCCGCGGTTTCCCAAAGGCGCGGCGGAGGATTGCCGGTCATCGGCTCCCGCGAGAGCCCTTTGACCACGAACCCACCAAGCTTGCCGAGGTGAACCACGTCCTCGAATTCCACGCCGTAGCCAAAAGGTCCGCTCGCGGCAATGACCGGATTCTTCAGCGAAATGCCGGCGAAGGATACGCCGAGATCAAGGCCGGTCTTGCCGCCGCTTTCCGAAGATGAAGGGGAAGACGGGGTCACCGCGGCGACCTCACGTATCTCGGAACAAGAACAGGAAACAACTTCCGCTGGAGATAAGGGCGCGCACTTGCAGAGCGGGGGAGTGATCTCATTGCGAAGCTAGTTTACACAGCGGGACGTTTCACGCCAACGGCCTCACTTGATTGTCTTCTGTTGATTGGCGTCAATTGATCGGCGGGAGTCCGATCTTGGCCACCAGCTCGCGAAATTCCGAATTGTGGTGGAGAGTCTGAAAGTCTCTGTCGAGGGGCAGATTACTGAGTTCCAGATCGTGCCGCTGGCAGGCGATTGTGAGGTATTTCAAAGCATCTTCATGCTGGCCGAGAGCCGCGTGCGCGGCGGCCACATCAAAGGCAGACCCAGTGCCCCGATCGAATGAATCCTGAGCCAGTCGAAGACGTGCCTGCAACAGACCGGTAAGGCCTCCGTGGTCGTAGCCTTTTTCCTCCGCGTCGATTTGTTTCTGCGCGGTCGTATCGTGACGCAAGCTCGCGACAATTTTTTGCTGCTGGAAGTAGCCGGAATAATTTCCTTCCTGAAAATAAATCCCGGCCAAATACCCGTGAGGATGAATGAAATCGGGCTGGGAAACCGCGAGTTGAGTGAGTAGCGCCCTGGCCTCTTCTCTCTTTCCGGCTTCCGAAAGTATGACTCCCTTGTCGGCGAGAATCGGAGTGGAAGATGGATTGAGCTGCCGGGCTTTCTCGATTTCAGCCAGCGCTTCCGAAGGATGCTGAGTTTCCATCAGGAACGTGGCGTACCAATGATGAGCGCGGGATAAAGTTGGATCGAGTTCGATGGCGCGCCTGAACTCACGATCGGCCGTGGCCGCGTCGAAAGATCCCCAAAAACTGGCGAAGGCCAAAGAGTTGTGGGCCTCAGCGGAATTGGGATCCAGTTCTACCGCCTTGCTGGCGGCTGCTCGAGCGCGCGGATAAGCCTCCTCCGGCGGCATCGTGCCGTACTCCCGCAGCAAATTGTAGGTATCGGCCAATCCCACATAAGGCGCCGGATAGGCCGGATCGTGAACGATTGCCTGGGTAAAGAAATCTACTGCCTCGTTCAAATCTTTCGGCGTGCGCTTTTCGAAATAATAACGGCCTTTGAGATAAAGGTCCTGAGACTCGGCATCAGCCACGTGAGGCGCGGCGAGCGCATTCTTGAAACGTGGCTCACGATGACCAAAGGAAAAAATCAAAAAAGAACCGGCGATAATGGCCAGAGGCAAAAGCCATAAGAAAGACTTAGCCGCAGCTAGCCGAGACGTACCTTCGGAGGGGCGGAAATCGGCAGGGCCCGCCGACGCTGCCGAGACCGCAACCTTGATGGTCAGCAGATCCGAGGAATATGAACGATCACGACTTTCGTCCGCGGAAGCATGAGCGGCAGGATTTTCCGCTGCCGGCTCGGCCCCGTCCCGAGCGTGATTCGAAGCATTCAGCCACTGCGACAATTCTTCGGCATAAGCGAAGACGCCGCCGCGAGCGCTTCCCGGCACTCTATACACGGGGAGTCCGCGCTCTTTTTCCCAACGTTTAACGGTGCGCTCATCGCGGCCGAAGAAGGCTGCAATTTCCTTCCAGGAATCCAAACGCTTCGTCGGCGCGAGAGGCTCGCTATGAGCGGCCATACTTTGCAAATACCTGAGAAATCCGGTTTATCCTCTGCCTGGGGGAGCGAGGTCCGAGTAGTATAGCGCGACTCCCACCCAAAGGAACTACCACCAACGGGCCACCCCCTTCCTGCCAGATGGCCTGCCGAAAGCCCTGTCAGGCAAGGTTTAACGGGCTAGAGATTTTTTTCTTCGGTTGACAGGCTGGCGTGAAAGCGCAATAGTTTCGGGCTGGCGATGGTCCGCCTTTTCGTGCTTCCGAAACACTATAAACTTGGCCACTGCTCTTCGAGGAGCTTCATTTTGGCGGCTGCGTGATCGCCCCCTGTGACGCGGAAGAAACCAGCGCCGCGTACTTTGCGAATACGCCGGTGGGATAGCGCGGCTTCGGCGGCCTCGATTCCTTCATTCGCTGGCGAAGAATTTCGTCGCTGATCTCAACCTCCAGAATCCTTTCCTTAACATCGAAGCGGATCATATCGCCATCGCGTACCGCGCCGATCGGGCCGCCAAGCGCGGCTTCCGGCGAGACGTGGCCGGCCATGAGTCCGTGCGTGGCGCCGCTGAATCGTCCATCGGTCAGGAGCGCGACGGAACCTCCCAATCCCTCGCCCACAATTGCGCCGGTAACGCTCAACATTTCCCGCATGCCCGGTCCACCCTTTGGGCCTTCATTGCGGATCACGACCACATCCCCGGACTTAATTTTCTTGCCCGTGACTGCCGTCATGGCATCTTCTTCCGATTCAAAAACACGCGCGGGTCCGCGATGCTCCAGCCGCTCATGCCCGCTGATCTTGGCCACACATCCTTCGGGCGCGAGATTTCCCTTGAGAATCACGAGCCCTCCGGTTTTCTTCAACGGCTTTTCCAGGGGCGCGATGACCTCCTGCCCGGAAGCTTCTATGGCGTTCTTGCTCTCAGCTCCCAGTGAAAGACCGGTAACAGTTTTCGCCTCAGGGTGAAGATGTTTTCCGTGCAGCAATCGCTGGGCCAGCAATCGCACGCCGCCGGCACGGTGCATATCCGCGGCCACGAAACGTCCCGAGGGCTTCAGATCGGCAAGCAGCGGCGTGCGCTCACTCACCCTCTGGAAATCGTCAATCTGCAAATCGACGCCGGCCTCGCGCGCAATTGCCAGCAGGTGTAGCACGGCATTGGTCGATCCGCCGGTCGCGGCTACGGAAGCGATTGCGTTTTCAAATGCGTCGCGGCTTAGAATCTCCCGCGGTCGAATTCCTTTCTCTAGCAAATTCAACACAACCTTGCCGCAGTCGAATGCTACCTGATCTTTTTGCGCATCCATCGCGGGCACACTGTTGAAGCCCATGGGAGAAAGGCCGATCATCTCCATCACGGTGGACATAGTATTCGCCGTGTACTGGCCGCCGCAGGCGCCGGCTCCAGGGCAAGCGACATTTTCGAGATCGTGCAATTCCTGATCCGTGATTTTGCCTGCCGCATTTGCGCCGACCGCCTCGAACACGTCCTGAATCGTCACGTCCTTGCCGCGAAAGTTTCCCGGGGCAATCGTTCCACCGTAGAGCACCAGCCCGGGAAGATCCATGCGAGCAAGGGCCATGGCAGCGGCGGGAATCGTCTTATCGCATCCCACTACGCACACCACCGCGTCGAACATCTGGCCGCGGCAAACCAGTTCAATAGAGTCAGCAATCAGCTCGCGGCTTACCAGCGAAGCGCGCATGCCCTCCGTGCCCATGGTCTCGCCGTCGGAAATTGCGATCGTGTTGAATTCCATCGGCGTTCCTCCTGCGGCGCGAATGCCCTCTTTTACTTTGGCGGAGAGCCGCCGCAGGTGAAAGTTGCACGGCATGGTTTCGATCCACGTATTGGCTACGCCGATCAACGGCTTGCGAAGATCGGCGTCGGTGAAGCCGATAGCTTTGAACATGGAACGCGCCGGAGCCCGGTCGCGCCCGTCGGTAATTCCCCGGCTGCGATGCTTAAGATCCATAGTGTTCACGATCCTGTTGTTTAAAAATCCTGATAATTTAAGATACACGGCGAAAGATTGCAACAGAGGTAAAGATTCAGCGGAGCAGAGCAAGAAAAAACGGGGAATCTGTCATCAAGCTACGTCAGGAGGCGCGCTCGATTCCAGGTTCCCCAACTGGCATGATGCTTACCCAGGAGGCATCACGCTTCTGACACAACCGTTAAAACTTACGCCTATGCCAACGCTGCGCGCGACGATTGTCCGGTAACACTCTCCGAGGCCGGCGGAAGCGGCGCCCAATCGCCATCTCCTGGCTGCTGCAAAGTGGCGGCGGACCGCACGTCGATTACATCCACAATCGAATACCACTCCCGGCAAAGCTGCCCGATCTGCTTGGGCGTGACCTCGATCGTCACAGTCGCACCGTGGAATGCGCCGGCGGCCTCCGCGTGTACCGATGTTAGATCGAGCCCCCTGCGGGAAATTGCATTCAAAATGCGCATCAACGTCCCTTGCGCATTGCGATAGCGAATGTGAAAGACTTGCATGGCCGTTTCCTCAAAAGAAAGTAGTCGAGTAACCGGGTAATTTAGCAATTTGAAATCGTCTCTCCGCGCTTTTCAAATTACTAAATTACCCAATTACAAAATTACTAAATGGTCCTACTCGTCCCCAAACACCATCTCCGAAAGCGCCGCTCCCGCCGGAACCATGGGATAAACATTCGCCTCAGGAGCACAATCAAACACCAGCAACTCCGGTTCCGGCGACCGCAGGAAATTGTCGATCGAATCTCCCGTCTTCTCCGACACCGGATACTCCGCCATGGCAGCCTCGTTCAGCCGCCATCCATGGATCTTGTAAGCCTTCGCAATGTCCACGAAATCCGGATTGTCGCTCAAATCGGTTTCGGAATAGTTGCGCTCATAGAAAAGCTGCTGCCACTGACGCACCATGCCGAGATATTTGTTATCGACGATCACCATTTTTATCGGCAGGCTGAGGCGATGTACCGTGGCCAGTTCCTGAATGTTCATCTGGAATCCGCCATCGCCCGAAACGCAAAGCACGCACGTCTCTGGCTGTGCCAGCTGCACCCCAACCGCGGCCGGCAGAGCGAAACCCATCGCGCCCAAGCCGCCTGACGTAATAAATCCGCGCGGCGAAGAAGAACGATAGCGCTGCGCCGCCCACATCTGGTGCTGGCCCACGTCGGCAATCACCACGCTATCTTGCGGCAACCGGCTGAATAGTTCATCAAGGAAGCGAATCGTAGGCTGCGCCAATCCTCGCGGATCGACTTCCGCGCGCTCTTGTCCACAAGCTACCGCCCGCCAGCCGCTCCAGTCGGGTAGGGAAGCCTGGCGTAATCCCGCGTGGAACGCGGGAATCGTCTCCGCCAGATTTCCAATCACCGGCAGCTCGCAAGATCGCACTCGATCAAGTTGCGCCGGATCAATTTCAAAGTGGACAATCTTCGCATTGGGCGCAAACTTGACGGGATCGCCGGTCACGCGATCGTCCAGTCGCGCGCCAAAAACCAGCAGCAAATCAGTCTCGTGCAGCGCCATGTTGGCCGCGCGCGTCCCATGCATGCCAACCATGCCCAGGTAATAAGGCGCTTGCGGTGGAACTGCGCCCAACCCATGTACCGTGGCGAATGTAGGAATATTCAACTCATCGAGCAGACGCCGCAACTCCGGAACCGCTCCCGAAAGTTTTGCGCCCGCACCCACCAGCGCCACCGGCCGCGTCGCCCCTTGCAGCAACGCCACAATCTTGTCGCTGAGCTTTTCTTTGAAAGCTCCTTCCGCCTTGGCATCGGCGGGCCGCGCCTGCGGAGTGAATTTCACCGGGCCAGAAAATTCTTTCTTCGCCTTCAAAATATCGGTCGGAATATCGATCACCACCGGCCCCGGACGTCCGCTGCGTGCCCAGTAAAATCCCTCCGCAATCGCCTCCGGAATCTCGTCGATCGTCCGCACCAGCCGGCTCCACTTGGTCAGCGAAAGCGTCACCCCAAAAACGTCAGTCTCCTGAAACGCGTCGGTGCCGATCATCGCCGTCCGCACTTGCCCCGTGATGCACACCAGAGGAACCGAATCCATCTTGGCGTCGGCGATGCCCGTCACCAGATTGGTGGCCCCAGGCCCGCTGGTCGCAATCGCCACACCAACTTTCCCCGTAACCCGCGCGTAACCCTCCGCCGCAAACGCCGCGCCCTGCTCGTGCCGCGTGAGCACGTGCCGTACCCCGCTTCCATCCAATGCGTCATACAGTGGCATAATGGCGCCGCCTGGATACCCAAACACCAGGTCTACCCCTTCGGCCCGCACGCACTGCAAAACGATTTCCGCTCCCTTAAGCATTCACCACCTGTTTGGCTTCGCCTTTGGGCGCTTCCGGCTTCTTATTCTCCCCCGGCAGCCAGCTCATCATGCCGCGCAACTGCGCCCCCACAATCTCGATCGGATGCTGCTGCTCCCGCTCGCGCAAGGCCGCAAAGTTGTATCCGCCGTCCTTGTTTTCCTTGATCCACTCCCGAGCGAACGTCCCATCCTGAATATCGGCCAAAGTCTTCTTCATTGCGGCTCGCGTGGCGTCGCCCACAACTCGCTCGCCGCGAGTCAAATCGCCGTATTCCGCCGTATTCGAAATCGAATAGCGCATCTTGCTCAGCCCGCCTTCATAAATCAGATCGACAATCAGCTTCACCTCATGCAGGCACTCAAAGTAAGCAATCTCGGGCGCGTACCCGGCTTCCACCAGCGTCTCGAACCCTTTCTTGATCAGCGACGTCAACCCGCCGCACAGTACCGCCTGCTCGCCAAACAGATCGCTCTCGGTTTCTTCCTTAAACGTGGTCTGCAACACGCCCGCGCGAGTCGAGCCAATCCCATGCGCATAAGCCAGCGCATACTCATGCGCCCGCTTGCTCGAATCCTGCTGAATCGCGATCAGCGACGGCACCCCGCGCCCTTCGCTATACACCCGCCGCAGCAAGTGCCCCGGCGACTTCGGCGCAATCATCACTACGTCCACATCGTCGGGCGGTACGATCGTCTTGAAATGAATGCTGAACCCGTGCGAGACCCCGAGAATCTTTCCCGGATGCAGATACGGCTTGATGTACTGCTCGTAAACCGCCGCCTGCGTCTCATCCGGCGTGAGCACATGAATCCAGTCCGCCCGCTTGGCCGCCTCACCCGGTTCCACCACCACCATGCCATCGGCCCGCGCCTGCTGCGCGCTAGGACGATTCGCCTCCAGCCCCACAATCACCTTGTACCCGCTGTCGCGCAAATTCTGCGCCTGCGCATGTCCCTGGCTGCCGTAGCCCAGGATGGCGATAGTTTTGCCCTTCAGGGCCTCAGGATTCGCGTCGTGCTCGTAGAAGATAGTAGCCACCGGGGAAGCTCCTCTCAGAATTGCTGGGAATACATACGAAAAACCGACCGGTCGGTCGGTTCATTGATGGTAACGGAGGGGGATTACCGTGTCAAGTCGGAAGTGTAGGACCTCTAGATATTCATGTGGGGACAGCCGCCCCCGGCTGTCCAGAGGCCCAGGTGTATCGGGCCGCAGCTTCAGAAGGAGTGGAACTACCACAACCGAGGATGGATCATCGACCAATACCAAGTCTCAACCGACAAGCGCAGCGGCATCACCAACGACCCCAATCGCGCCGATGATCCCACATACATTCTTCGCCTCATCGCTCAGGTGATATCTGTCAGCTTGGAGACCGTTAAGATTGTAGGATCGCTCCCCAGCTTGCCTCTTCCATGACGTTCTAGATTCGCCTTGATATTCGTCACAAGAAATCCACACTTCAATGTGACATCCAACCTTGCCGACACAAATAAATTGCGTAATCATCGCAGGAGCCGTTACGGGTATGGTCGGCCCAAATCGTCCCGTTCTAAGTTCTTCGTTCTAAAGATTTTTGAGATCTAAGTTCTTTGAAAAACGGATTTTGCGGAAAATTGTTTGCTAACCCTCATGTTTTCAAGATCACGGTACGGGGGGGAGGGGGTGCCCGCGATCCACGTTCGAGCGCAATCCTCGCCGCCCTCACCATTCGCGCCAAATTTATTTTCGGCGCGTAAGCCAAGGCCGCGAAGAAAGCCAACAAGTTGCTGGCAACTCGGAACTCGCCAACCAGAAACTGGAAACTGGAAACCAGAAACTAGCTAGCAACCAATTGGCATTCCCGCCCGCGACCCATTACCATGTCACCCGATGGCCCGCGAGACCGTGGTCGACTCCCGGCAGGAAATTCTGCGCACCGCCGCACGCCTGTTCCAGCAGCGCGGATACGATGCCACGTCGATGAACGATGTTGCCGCCGCGCTCAAGCTGAGCAAGGGCGGCCTCTACCACCACTTCCAGAGCAAAGACGAAATCCTCTTCGAGATCATGAACCATGCCATGGAGATCACCGAGGAGCGCGTGCTCAATCCCGTGCGCGGCATCGCGGACGCCGAAGAGCGGCTGCGCGCCCTGATCCGCCTGCACATTGAAGTCGTTCTCAGCCCGCGTGACCGCGAGATCACCGTGATGCTGCATGAGAACCATCCTCTGCCGCCATCGCTGCGCAAGCGCATCAACGCGCGCAAGAAAGATTACATCCACTTCCTCGAAAACTTGATGGCGGAATTACAGAAATCGCGCAGGGCTTCGGGCCGGGTCAGCCCGCGCGCCGCGGCGTTCGCTTTGCTCGGCATGATCAACTGGATTTATCAGTGGTACAAGCCGGAAGGCAATTTGCAGGCGCAGACTCTGATCCCTCAATTCACCGACCTTATCTTCGGAGGCATCTTCGCGTGAAGTCGCTCTTCACCTCTGTTCCCGAAATTCAGCCGCAGAGCGGCGAGAGGAAAAAGCCGTACCGCGAATTCCTGCGCGTGCCCTCGATGAGCGCTGGAGTCTACCTCCTGCCCGCCGGAGCAATCGATGAGCAGAAGCCACATCACGAAGATGAAATCTATTATGTGATCCGAGGGCGGGGGCGTTTTACAGTCGGCGCGGGAGTTCAGGAAGTTTCCGCAGGTAGTTTTATTTTCGTAGCTGCGGAAGTGGAGCATCGCTTTCACGACATCACGGAAGAATTAGCGTTGCTAGTCTTCTTCGCGCCCGCAGAAACATAGGCTCAGAAAACTTGCATGGATTTCCAGACTACATTCATGCGCCCGGAAGATTGGCCTTCTGTTTGTGAGATTTACCACGAGGGAATCGCGACCGGCAACGCCACTTTTGAAACGGAGCTTCCGGACTGGGAGAAGTGGGATCGCAGCCATCGCCAGGACTGCCGCTTAGTTGCCCGCGAGGGAGAGTTGATCGTCGGCTGGGCCGCGCTTAGTTCAATTTCCAGCCGCCGGGTTTATTCCGGAGTTGCCGAAGTGTCAGTTTACGTAGCCGCAGCTGCGCGAGGCCAAGGTGTCGGCAATGCTCTATTGAAGGCGCTGATTGACGAGTCCGAGCGCCAGGAAATCTGGACTCTGCAAGCAGGAATCTTTCCGGAGAACCTTTCGAGCATCGCGCTTCACAAGACCTGCGGATTTCGCGAGATCGGTGTGCGACGGCGCATCGGCAAGCTTGGTGAAGGTTGGAGGGATGTGCTGCTGCTGGAACGCCGCAGCACGATAATTGGAACGTAAAGTAGCTGCCTCACTCAGTACTCGCTACTGGCTACTCGCAACTATTTCGCCGGGATCCAATAAATCTCTTCCTTGATCGCCGTCCGGTCGAGAAAACCTCGGCGCTTCAGAATCGCTTTGCTGTTCGCAATCATGTCTGGATGTCCGCACAAATAGGCCGTGGTATTCGTGGCATCGAGTTCCCAGTGGTCGGCATATTTGCGCAGCACGTCGTCGGCGCGGCCAATCTCGCCGGGCCAGTCGGCGTGGTCCCACGGCCGGCTTACCGTGGGCACATACTTGAACCAGGGCAATTCCGCGGCGAAGTGGATTAACTCTTCTTTGTAACCGAACTCCCACGGACGGCTGGCGCCGTTGAGCAAGTAGAGTTGGTGGCTGCCATCGAAGCGCCCTTCTTTCCAGTCTTTCGAAAGCGTGCGCACAAAACTCACAAACGGAGCAACCCCGGTCACGGTTGATACC
>JBAUVJ010000406.1:0-2795 GCA_049583165.1 Candidatus Sulfotelmatobacter sp.
TGGAACGAAGCCGAGGGTTCTGA
This sequence comes from Candidatus Sulfotelmatobacter sp., assembly GCA_049583165.1. GTDB lineage: Bacteria > Acidobacteriota > Terriglobia > Terriglobales > Acidobacteriaceae > Sulfotelmatobacter. The sequence goes on from JBAUVJ010000406.1 coordinate 24, forward strand.
AGACTGTCACGGGCGCGCAGTGTGGGCCTTGGGCACGGTTCTAGGGCGGTCCAGTGACAACGGATTGCGTTGTGCAGCCGGCCGCCTATTCGAGTCTGCTCTGCCTGCAGTTGTGGAGTTTTACAGTCCTCGTGCCTGGGCCTACACGCTGCTTGGAATTCAGGAATATCTCGATTCGTATCCCGGCGACCGTGATGCGCAGAAGATTCGATCCGTACTCGCAGGGCGGCTGCTTGCCATGTATGAGTCGATCCGACGCCCGGATTGGAAGTGGTTTGAGAACGTTCTGGCATACGGCAACGCAAGATTGCCCCAGGCCATGCTGCTGGTCGGTTCAGTTTGTTCGGATGATCGCATGGTCTCGGCGGGACTCGAATCGCTGGACTGGCTCACTGAAACGCAGCGCTCTGAAAGCAACGGCCACTTTATGCCGATCGGGTCGCAAGGTTTTTATCGCCAGGGAGGTGAAAAGGCGCGTTTCGACCAACAGCCACTTGAAGCTGCCGGCGCGGTATCTGCGTGTCTGCAAGCCTACCGTGTAACGGGTGATAGCCGCTGGCGCAGTGAAGCCTGGTCGGCTTTCAACTGGTTCCTTGGCGACAATGATCTCCAGGTTCCCCTTTACGATTCCGTCACCGGTGGCTGCCGCGATGGGCTTCATCCCGACCGCGCCAACGAGAACCAAGGAGCAGAATCGACGCTATCATTTTTGATGGCACTGCTGGAAATGCGCGCTTTGCAAGAGTGTAAACCAATGGAAGCTCCATCATGACCATGCCATGCAAAATATAATCAGTCCTTCGAATACTCGCTTCGAGCCGTTGCTTCTTCGGCATTCTGCCAACCCGATCCTGACAAGTAAGGATTGGCCGTACTCCATTAACAGTGTGTTCAATCCGGGCGCAACTTTGCTGCCCGATGGAACGACTTTACTGCTGTGTCGCGTCGAAGATCGCCGCGGGTTGTCGCATCTTTGCGCCGCGCGCTCTCGAAACGGCGTCGATGGGTGGGAAATCGACAGCGAACCGACATTGATGCCCAGCCCGAAGGAATTTCCCGAAGAGATCTGGGGCATCGAGGATCCTCGCATCACATTCGTGCCCGAATTGCAGCAATACGTGGTCACGTACACTTCCTATTCGCGGGGTGGTCCCGGAGTGTCTCTGGCCCTGACCAAAGACTTTCGAACCTTCGAGCGCTACGGCGTAATCATGCCGCCGGACGACAAGGATTCGGCGCTTCTGCCCCGAAGAATCAATGGATACTGGGCGCTGATTCACCGGCCCATGACGACCCTCGGGTCGCACATGTGGATTTCCTATTCGCCGGATTTGCGCCACTGGGGCACGCACAGGCTTATGTTGGAGGCGCGGCGTGGAGCATGGTGGGACGCAAACAAAATCGGGATGTCGCCACCTCCCATCGAGACTTCTAGGGGATGGCTCGTGCTCTATCACGGAGTACGGCACACGCCGTCGGGCTGTCTGTATCGATTGGGCTTGGCCCTCTTCGATCTGGAGAATCCGGAAAAATGCCTGCTGCGCGGTGACTCATGGATCTTTGGGCCGGAAGCGGAGTACGAAGTGCACGGCGATGTTGACGACGTTGTGTTCCCCTGCGGATATACGATGGACGCCGATGGCGACACGCTCAACATCTATTACGGGGCCGCGGACTGCGCGATTGCACTGGCCCGGGCAAGCGTCCGCTCCCTGCTGGGTTGGCTGGATGCCAATGCAAGTAGCGAGCGCCGACAGCGAGCAGAGGATTTATGAAACCAATGCACCGGGTTTTTTGCAAGTGAGCTATCTTGCTCAGACACGGGAGTTCATAACTGTCATTCTCTATTCTCCTGAGTGTGTAGACGGAGCCGCGGACGCTGATTCGTAGCTCTCAATTCTTAGGTTGCCGCAGCAACCACATCCAGCCAATCGGCATTCTTTATCCGCGTGTCCGCCGCGAACCTGCGGCGGATGCGATTCGACCTAAAAGCTCTCGAATATTGACACTAAAGGCAACACCTCGGGCGGATGAGAGGCGTTAGCCGCAAGAATGAAGAAAGGTCAAGATCATGCCGTTAATTCAACTCCTGGAAGTCCTTATCGTGGTGGGTGTGCTTCTGTGGCTGGTCAATCGCTTCATCCCCATGCAGTCATCCATCAAGTCAATTTTGAACGGTGTGGTGGTCATTGCCGTGGTTTTGTGGCTGCTGAATGTTTTTGGGCTGTTTCACTCGCTTTCCGGTATCCGTCTCGGAAAAGGATGAAGTGTGGCGCCGGCTGAAAGACGCGTCATGAAAGCCAAACTTTAGAGGAATGCAACACGGCAGATACCTGCCATAAGGAGATACTGTGAAGATAACGTTATTGTTCGCCGCCGCAATCGCGCTGAGTCTGCCCGCTGCAGCTCAGACTAATTCTCAACCCACGGTTGAAGTCGAACATCTGAGTCCAACGCCCACGTTCCGCGTAACCGTCATCAGCCGCAGCGTGCAAGCCATCAACTATGAGCACCGCAGTGGCACCTCGAAGCTGGATTTCGCCGGCACCGGTTTGATGCCTCTGGCAAATGGCGAAGCCAAAGTGAACAGCAAGCGGGGAGCGATAGAGATCGAAGCGGAATTTGGCAGCTTGGAAAGGCCCACGACTTTCGGCAACGAGTATCTGACCTACGTCTTTTGGGCGATTTCACCCGAGGGCCGGGCCGTAAACCTGGGCGAAGTATTGGTTGGCGACAACAATCGCAGCAAACTTCACGTCACCACAGACCTTC
>JBAUVJ010000407.1:0-9764 GCA_049583165.1 Candidatus Sulfotelmatobacter sp.
GCTCCGGCTTCGGCCAGAAGCCCGGGACACAGCATTTTCGTATCGTCTTCTTGCCGGATGAGAAGACGCTGGCAAAGGCTTACGCTTCCATTGGCGAGTTGATTCAGGAGCGCTACCCAACCTCCTAAATTCGCCCGCCACACTTCCTCGCGCGACAATACCCAGAAGCTTCCCCAAATTTTTTGCCACTCCTGCGCGAAAGAGCGTAGGATGCTCCCGTCTTTCCATCCACACTCGGGCCCCTCAGTAAAAATTGGAAACTTGAGCTCGCAAGCCAAGCCTGCGAGGGTGCTCCTGCGGTTTGAAGTGTGGAAACCGAAACCACTTACAGAAAAGAGGAAACAATGAGACGCAATCAGCTGCTGTCAGCTGTGGGGATCATATTGGTCGTAGCCTGTTCGCTGGCCGCTCAGGACTAAAGATAAGCCCGGCACCCTGGCCAGCATCGAGTTTCAAAAAATAAAGAACGGAATGGTGCCGCAGTACGAGGCTGGACGCAAGCAGAAGGCGGCATGGCACAAGCAACAAAACGATCCGCTGCCATTGCTGGTATGGGAGACGATGAGCGGCGACGAAACCGGAACCTTCCTGGTTGGCCACTTCAACCAACATTGGGCGGATTACGACAAGCCGCCGGTCACCGACGAAGCCGACCTGACCGAGTTCCAGAAAGTTATGGGCAGCTATGTCGAGTCGCTCGTCACTCGCTACTACGACTTCATGCCCAAGATCAGCAATGAAAGCGACGACCCTACCCCATCCAAGTTTTCCGAGATAGTCACTTTTCAAGTGCGCCCGGGGAAGGAATCGGACTTCCGCTCGGCTATCGAACGGATTTCCGACGGGACGAAAAAGACCAAGTGGCAGGTCGAATATGGATGGTATGTGTTGGCAAACGGCGGACCGACAGGAACATTTGTTCTGGTTTTGCCGCACAAGAGCTGGGCGGACTTTGAAGATAAACCGGACGTGAAGCCCTTCCGCGACATGCTCAAAGAAGCTTTTGGACAGGCTGAGGCGGATTCCATCGTCGATCGGCTCGACCGTTCGATCGAAAAAGAGACGACCGACATCCTCAAGTTTCGCGGCGACTTAAGTTACATGCCGAGCAAATAGCGACGTAACAATTTGACACTGGTTCGCGGTGGCCCACCCTTCAGATAGAAGGGTGGGTTTTTTACATTTATGCAGCTTTACTCTCCGGCAGGCTTGGCGGTTCCTGATGGTCTGTCGAACTCTTCGGCCATCCAGTGTTGCAGTGCGGTGATGTCCTGCGGCCTACCCAGGAAGTTCCGCACCAGATCATTGGCCGACATGGATCCGCCGGGTTCGAGGACAACGCGGCGATAGCGCATGGGAGCGTCACCGGCCAGCAGATTTTGATGATCGAATTGCAGGAAGAAATCTTCGGCAATCACTTTATCCCACAAGTAAGTGTAGTAAGCGGAAGAGTAGCCGCCGAGATGGCCGAAGGATGCCCAGATGTGGGTGTCGGGCAGCGGTGTGAAGAACGTGTATCGGCGGGAGTCGTCGAGAGTGACCCGATCGAGATTCACGTCCTCCGGCTTGGTTTTGTAGATGTCATAGGAAATGGCGCTATAGGAATTCTGCCGGCCGACCCAGCCACCGCGTCCGAAGGCAGAGGCGCGGTTCATGCGAGCCACAAGTTCGGCGGGGATGGGCTCGCCAGTCTTGTAGTGGCGGGCGAACTTGGCTAGGACCTGCGGGCTGGCGATCCATTCTTCGAGCATCTGGGATGGGGCTTCGACGAAATCAGATTCCATCGTGATGCCGCTGATGCCGGCCCATTGTTGCTGGCCGCCGAGAATGTGGTGCATGAGGTGTCCGAATTCGTGGAAGAAAGTCTGCACGTCACCGTAATCCATGAGTCCGGGATCGGTGGCGGTAGGCGATGGGAAGTTGCAGACGAGGATGGCTTCGGGCAATTGCTTGCCGCGGATGCCGTCGAGCACCGGAGCCATTTCAGCGTGGCTGTACTTGCCGGGACGCGGGTGCATATCGAGATAGAAGCGCCCGATCGGTTTGCCGCCGTCGATTACGATCCAGCTTTCGACCGCGGGATCCCAAGCCGGGACATTTTGTTCCTGCTGGAAGCTGACGTGGAAAAGATCGGCAGCCGTGTCAAGAATACCTTGCTTCACTTCCATGAAGGGGAAATACGGGCGCACGGATTGAGAGTCGAAATCGTACTTGGTGCGCCGCACTAATTCGGAAAGATAGCCGCGTTCGTAATCCCAGATTTCTTTCGCGTTCGGATCGGTTTTCCGTTTCTCGGCGAGGAGCATTTCAAATTCACGTTGCGACAGCGCGCGGGATGCGTCATTCACCTGGTTAATGAAGTCGGCGATGTTGTGGCCCTTGGCAATCATTTTGTCAGCAGCGTTGTAATCGGCCCAGGACGAGTAGCCCAGAAGCGTTGCGATCTCGTAGCGCGTCTTCATCAAGCTGGTCAGGACTTCCTGATTCTTGGGATAGGCGCGCGTATTGAAGGCGAGGGACATGCGGCGGCGTAGCGCATCACTCTTGGCGAAAGTGCCGACGGGCAGTGCGTCGGGATAATCCGTGGTGAGGTGGATCTTGCCATCGGCTCCAGGCTTATGGCGATCGATGTAATCCTGCGGCAGGCCCTCGAGTTCGGAAGGATCGGCCTCGATGGTTTTTTGTCCATCGGAAATATTGCGATCGAACATCGACTGCTCTTCCGTGGCCTGATCGTTTAATTTTTTCAGCCGCGCGCGGGTGGCATCATCTTTATCGACGCCGGCGAGCCGGAATTCCAGCAGTTGGCGGGTTACATAATAACGGGTGGCGGAATCGACTTTGGAAAGATCGAGTGCAGCGAGCGCGTTGTAAACCTCATGATTCAGGATGATGGCGTTCAGGGCGGCGCTGGCTTTGGTAACCATGGCCGTAGCGTGATCGCGGAAAGTGGAGTCGGGATGAACCTGCTCCATGAGCCCGGCGAAGTAGGCGGCGGAATTGATCTGGTGGAAGGCTTCGTCGAGCGGGACGAGAGTGTTTTCGATGGTGCGTGAACCTTTGGCGGCGAGTAGAGCGTCGATGGAGCCCTGGCCCGCGGCGAGACGTTCGGTCTCGATTTTCTCGAAGGCGGCGACGTCGGGCTTGGCGGCCCAGATGGTGGGCTGAGACACGGTAATTTTTTGCGCCGATAGGATCGCAGCGAGAGCAACCGGAAGGCAGAATGAGATGGCTAGGCGCGCAGCGAACATCATGGAATAACCTCGTTGAACAAAGTCTCTGAACAGGTGGAATGATTTAATCCAGCGATTTCCAAAACCGCCTCGGAGTGCGGCTAGATTGTTGATGACGGCGCATCGCGATGTCAAGCGAGAGGAAGAAATAGCGTAACAAGACAAGCTGATAATGTGTTGTACAAAACTTCAGCGCCAGCGTTTCAATTGCGGCCAGAGCTGAGCCAGGCTGCCGAATTTCGCTCCACGGCAGATGAAAACGTCGATTTCTTTTTCCAGCGCGTAGGGATTGTCGGCGGATGTGCCGACGTACTCGACATGCTCCCAGAGTTGCTCGAGGCGCTCGCGCTTGTCATCGAGGACAACCATGCAGTTGCCAGAGTAGCCGCGCGGTCCCCAGAGAAACCAAGTTTGGTGGCCGCTGAGGGAGCGCGGCAGTCCATACTTGCGCCCCAGGAAGTCGATGGCGCCGGCCTGGCCGTAGTCCTGGGCGAAGATGCCGCAGTTTTCGTGCTCGCGCTCTTCGGATGAGAGCCGGTTCCAGGCGACAGCGGTTTCGGCGACGATCTCTTCCCAACCGAATTGATCGGCATACCACTGCGGCAGAGCGGCCCGGGCGTGGGCATGTTCCATCACCGGAAGTTTGAAGGGGAGATGCTTTGCGTAAGCGAGAAAACTTTCAGGAGAAAGCATAGGCACGGTGACGGGCGCGAGATGGGCTCCTGCGGCGAGTAGCACGATTACGATGGCAGCTTTGAGCCACATGCGCTGCGGGAGAACATCTCCCGTCGCGTCGTTTTTCTTTCCATCAATCGCATATTCGATTGTGACCGCGCCCGCAGCCAGCAGCATGGGATATACAGGCGCGAGATAGTAATTCTTGCCGTGGAGAATAAAGAAGAGGGTGAAGCAAACTAGGTAGCACCAACCTAGCGCGCGGTAAGGCTTGAGCCGGGAAGCGAAGAGCAGGGCGAACACTCCAGTCAGCCAAATGGGCGTGGCGAAGGGGTGTACCAGGATCATTTGCTGGAAGAAATACTGAGGAAGAGCAAGAATAACATCGCGGCCTTCGGCTCGGATGTTGTGCATCAGTTCGACGAACGGCCAGTGATAGTGAATATTCCAAAGCAGGTTGGGCAGAAAGATTAAGAAGGCTGCCACGCCACCCAGCCAGATCCAAAAATTAAGAAAGACTCGCCGCTGTTCGGTCAGCAGAAGACCGATGACCATTCCGAATCCAAAAAGAGCGATCGAATATTTTTCCTGCAAGCCGATGCCGGCCACAACGCCGAACCATAGCCAGTAACGGGGATCGTTTCGCTTGATCGCCAGGACGGCGAAGTAGGCGCAACCCATCCAGAGATTGGGCTCAAGGCAGTTGGTCGTGAGCAGACTGGCGTTGGAGAGATATTGCGGCGCGATAAGGATAGTGACGGCGCTCAGCAATAGCGCGAAGCGGCGTCCGCCGAATTCGCGGGCAAGGACGGCGGTTTGCACCACGAGAAGAGAAGAAGCCAACGCAGGAATGAAACGAATGCTGCGAAGGGAATCTCCGAGCACGGCGCGAGACAGGTGAATCAGGAACGGAATGAGTGGCGGCTGGTCGACGTATCCCCAGGCGAGATGGTCGCCGCACGCAATGTAGTCGAACTCATCGCGAAAATATCCGTAGCGATTATTGAAATAGATGTGAAACAACAACTTCGCTACGGCGATGGCCCAGATGATAGCCATACCGGAGGCGAGGGACGATTTGTGATCGCGGGTAGGAGCGCTGGCCATGGGGAAGAAGAATAAAGCAACAGGCGAGGAATGTCATGGCGAGCGTGCGAGAGATATTTCAAATCTCTAACAACAGAAGACACGAAGGGACGCAAGGGGAGAACCCAATTCTAGGCAAACGAAGGTAACGTTCCCTGTTGATTACCTATTCTTGGTGCCGATAGGCTTGTGGTAACGTTTGAACTACCGCATATTCAAGAGGCTTGAATAAGGTCTTTGGTCAACGTGTCCTCGCAGACTCGCAAACCGGCCATCCACATAGCGTGGAGAACGGTCACGTATCGCAGTGTGGCTCTGATGATACTGGCTGGGGCATTGCTGTGCTTACTGGGAATGCGGCTGGCCTTTCCGCAGTTCACCGAAAGCAGCATCAAGGCGGCTGACGGCGTGGCCAATAAAGTTTTGGAGCGCGTGGCGGGAATGGCTCCGCCCGCGGGCAGTGGCGTGTCTACCGCGCAGCAGGCTCACTTTACCGCGCTTGATGGCACAGTGCGCGTGAAGAAGAGCAGCAGTAGCAGCTGGCTTACCGCCGATTACAACGTACCGCTGGATAAGGGCGATGTAGTTCAGACCGGCTCGGAGGGCATGGCGAAGGTCGCGTTCAACGACGGCACCAGTTACACCGTGAAGCAGGATTCGCTGATTGTGATTGAAGAAAATTCGGCCAACGACCAGCAGCAAACAAACGTAGCAGTGGCTGTGAGCACAGGAACGGTGGATCTTTCAACGGCCACTTATTCTCAGGGATCGAAATCGCAGGTGATCGTGGACGGAGCCACGGCATCGCTGGCTCCGGAATCTACGGCGCAAGTGCACAACGACCCCAAGCTGGATCAGCACGAGATCCTGATGAAGAAGGGCGGCGGCGAAGTTACACGTAACGGGGAAACCGTGCAGTTGGCGAATTGGGAAAAGGTAAGTTTCCGGCAGGAAGAAGCGCATATGGAAAAGGCGAAGGGTACCGGACCGCCCACGCCGCTGTCTCCTGCGAATATGGCGCCAATTTTTACCTCCGGAGAAACGACCAAGGACGTAGAGTTTTCTTGGACTCCGATGGCGAACGCCGCAGGTTACCGTCTTCGTATATCGAGAAATCCTTATTTTTCTTCTACACTGGTTGATAAGAGAGTGAACGCAGCAGACGTTACGGTCACAAGCCTGGGTGAAGGGGCATACTACTGGGTAGTGCAGTCATACGAAACCTCAGGGAAAGAGTCGGTGGAGAGCGAGAAGAATCGCTTCACTATCATTCCCAAGGGAAAGCAGAACGAAGCCATCGATCTGGAGCTGGACCCCTTTATTCAGCACGGACACGTGATTGAAGTGACCGGCAAGACCCAAATTGGGGCCCGGGTTATGGTGAACGGCCGGGAAGTGCCGATGGTCACTACAGATGGCACGTTCCATTACTTTACCCCGCCGCTGGCGACGGGGGAATCGGTGATTACGGTCACCGCTCAGACGTCGCAGGGCGGAGTGAATACGCAGCAGAAGAAAATTATTATTCAGTGATTTCAGAGAATCCGGGTTCGCCCGGAGAACGAGTGGTTCGAACCGGCAAAAGCGAGAGAAGACTTCGTCATGTCAAGCAACGGCTTTCATTCATCGCGGTCCCATAACCTCAGGTCTTTGTTCAGCCTGTTCTCGAGCGATCTGGCGATCGACCTGGGGACGGCCAACACCTTGGTCTACGCGCGCGGCAAGGGCATTGTGGTCAACGAGCCCTCCATCGTCGCCATCAACAAGAACACCGGCGAAGTAGAAGCCGTGGGCAAAGAGGCGAAGGAGATGCTGGGCCGCACGCCGGGCAACATCGTAGCCATCAAACCCATGAAGGATGGCGTGATCGCCGACTTCAAAGTCACCGAGAAGATGCTGAACTATTTCATTCAGAAGGCGCACAACCGGAAGATGCTGGTGCATCCGCGAATCGTGATCGGCGTGCCGTCAGAGATCACACAGGTGGAAAAGCGCGCCGTCATGGACTCAGCGTATCGCGCCAAAGCAAGCGAAGTGCATCTGGTGGAACAAGCCATGGTGGCCGCGATCGGCGCGGGGCTGCCGATTACCGAGCCGAGCGGCAACATGGTCGTTGATATCGGCGGCGGCACGACCGACATTGCAGTTATTTCGCTCAGCGGCATCGTCTACTCGCGATCGGTGCGCATGGCCGGCAACCAGATGGACGAGGCCATTATGAACTATCTGAAGCGAAAATATAATTTGCTGATCGGCGAGCGCACCGGCGAACAGATTAAGATGGAGATTGGCTCGGCGCATCAGCTCGATAAGCCGATGACCATGGAGATTAAAGGCCGGAACCTCATCGAGGGCGTGCCCAAAACCATCACGGTAGATGACGGCGAGATTCGCGAGGCCCTCAGCGAGTGCGTTTCGACCATTATGAATGCGATTCGCGTTGCCCTCGAGCGTACGCCGCCGGAACTCTCCGCGGACATCAGTGACCGCGGCATCGTGCTGACGGGCGGCGGAGCGCTGCTGAAGAATCTGGACAAGCGTATTCGCGAAGAAACCGGTCTGCCGGTCTCCATCGCCGACGATCCGCTGTGCAGCGTGGTGCTGGGCACGGGCAAGATGCTCAGCGACTTTAAGCTGCTGCGCAAGATTTCGATCGAATAGAAAATAGTTTCCAGTTTCCGGTTTCTAGAGTTCCGGAGCCAACTGAAAACTTGAAACCGGAAACTTGAAACTGTCTCATGGAATCTGTTCTTGGCCGTCATCGAAACCTCATCATCTTCCTGGGAGTATTGTTCCTGCAGGCGCTGGGGCTGGCGGTTCAGGTCAGACGCAGTGTGGACGCGGAGAACACGCGGCTGATCCGCATCTGGGCGGTGGATGCAATTACGCCCTTCGAGCGGGTGATGGTATGGGCGCAAACCGGTACCGGCAATCTCTGGCACAATTATTGTTTCCTCCGCGGAGTGCGCGCCGAAAACCGCCAACTCAAACAGCAGATTGAGAAGATGAGCCTCGATCAGGTGCGGCTCAACGAAGACGCGGAGCAGGCCCACCGGTTGCAGAAGTTGCTGGCGTTTAAGGAACAGGTCATCGCCAAGACCGTGGCCGCGCAGGTGATTGGTTCGAGTGGCAACGATCTGTCGCGGTCCATTTATATCGATAAAGGTTCGAACGAAGGAATCGCGACTGACATGGCGGTGATTACCGCGGGCGGCATCGTGGGAAAAATTTTGCGTGTGTATCCCTCCACATCGCTGGTTCTGATGATCAATGACCAGACCAGCGGCGTGGGCGCGATGGTGGAGAAGTCGCGGCTGCAAGGGGTGCTGAAAGGAACTCCCGACGGAGCGGTGATTCTGGAACGAGTGATGAGTGATGAGCAGGTCGTTCCCGGAGACGCCGTGGTGAGCAGCGGGGGCGATCAAATCTTCCCCAAGGGATTGCCTGTCGGGACCGTGGCCAAGGTCAGCCCTGGCCGGGAAATGTTCTTGAAGATCGAAGTAAAGCCCGCTGCCGACCTCAACCGTCTCGAAGAAGTGCTGGTGGTTACCGAAAAGCAGGAACGGAATGAGGTCGTCGACACTGGAGTCCGCGTGCGTGCCGCTGATATCTTGGCCCAGCGCTTACCCTCAGTTCCGGAGAAGCCCGTAATCGATGCCGCAGCAGCTGCCAAAGCATCGGCAGCGAGCAACGCGAATGCCCCAGAACATGGGACTAGCGGTGGGGTGAAGCCATCGACTCCCGCCGGCGCTTCTGCGAAGCCCCAGGTAACCCAACAATCGGCGACGCAGACAGCCAAAGTGCCGAACGAAAACTCACTGGCCAGCCAGGCCCCAAAGAAAGCCGTGGCAAGGCCGGCCACCGGTGATTCCACCCTCAACACTGATTCCACAGACGCCGCTGGTACGAACACCGTTCCCGCGCCGACAAAACCACCAACTGTTGATCCTCCAGTCACACAACCGAATACGCCGTCGTCTGCAACCGACGATCCCCACTAGCGTGCCCATTACCTACACATCGGGCGAGCAGATTGAGGTTTACCGGTTCAACATCCCGGTGACGGTGGGCGTCCCGCTGCTGGCCTTGTTTCTTCAAGCCTTCGTGCCCCGGCGATTTCCGTTCTTTTCCATCTTTGATCTTCCTTTGCTGGTCACGATCTTCTTTGCCATGGCGCGGCGGAATCCGATTTCCGGACTGCTCACGGGCGCCGCGATCGGCTTGACGCAGGACATGCTGGGAGCCTATCCCATAGGAATTTATGGTATCGCCAAGACCGTAGTGGGCTATTTCGCGTCGTCGCTGGGAGCAAAGCTGGACGTGGAAAATGCCGGCGCCCGGCTGTTGGTTACGCTGGGATTCTATCTGCTCCACGCCGCCGTCTATTTCACCGTGGCGCGAGGCATGGTCAATATGACGCTCAACTGGAGCTGGGTCCACGGAATTCTAGCCGGTTTGGCCAACGCGGTATTGGGCGTGGGGCTCTATTTTGTGCTGGATAAGTTTAAGCAAAGAACGTGAATGCAGCTGCGAGTACCTGGCACCAAGTTGCCGAAGGGCCTGTTATCTGCCCGTGACCTTCGTTATCCAATCCCTATCTCTGCAGTCGCCCGCGAGCATTACAATGGAGTTGATCTCATCGAGAATTACCCGAGGCTGCCCCTAAGAGTGATCAATCGGCACAACGAGATACTAGGTGCTCGGTACTGGCAACTGATTTTATGTTCGGTCGTGACGAAAAAGTTTCGGCAATCCGCCTGACGGCAGCGC
>JBAUVJ010000408.1:0-5959 GCA_049583165.1 Candidatus Sulfotelmatobacter sp.
CTGGAGATGGAGGGCGTACTGAAATCCTGGGCGGTGCCGAAGGGGCCATCGCTCGATCCGGCGGATAAGCGACTGGCGATGCAGGTGGAGGATCATCCGGTTTCGTACTTCGATTTCGAGGGGATCATTCCGGAGAACAATTACGGCGCGGGCACGGTGATGGTGTGGGATGTGGGCACGTGGGAGCCGCTCTCGCCGGTTGCGGTGGAGGGAAAATATGTTCCGGGCACTGAGGCGGAAGCGGTGGCGATGCTGGCCAAGGGAGATTTGAAATTTCGCCTCGATGGGAAGAAGTTGAAGGGCGACTTTGCGATCGTCAAGATAAAAGGGCGGCGTCCGGGAAGCAAGGGGAATGAATGGTTGCTGATCAAGAAGCATGATGACCACGAAGTGGAGGGGTACGACATTGATGATTACGACGAATCCGTGTTGAGCAAGCGCAGCCTGGCGGAGATTGCGGGGGACTCTGGGTCGGCGGAGTGGAGGAGCCGTCCATCCGGTGGGCGTGGCAAGTTGAAGGCGGCGTGGCTGGCGGATGCGGTGGCTAAGTTGGATAAGAAAAAAGCGGAAGAGAAAAAGAGCGGCACGAAGGCGGCGGGTAAAAAAAAAATAAAGAAATAACCACAGAGGACACAGGGGAACACAGAAAAGCTAACCCTATAGCCAAGGCTAACAATTATCCCGCGCCTTCTGAGTCTCATGGGGTAACGGCTTCGACTTCTACAGTGGCGTCCTCACCTGTGAAGCGGGCCATGCCCACGGAAATTCATCCCATGCTGGCTACGTCTATCAATGAGCCGTTTGATGGGGCGGAGTGGCTATTTGAAATCAAGTGGGATGGTTATCGGGCGATTGCTTTTATCGACAATACCAAGGTGAGGCTGGTCTCGCGGAATCAGAACGAACTGACGCAGCGCTATCCTGAGCTCAAAGATTTGGCGAAAGCGGTCAAGGCCAAGACGGCGATTCTTGACGGGGAAGTGGTCGCCCTCGACGATGAGGGACGGCCGTCATTCAGCTTGATGCAGCAGCGAACCGGATTTCGTCCGAGGGGAAAGCGCGCGGCTTCGAATGCGGACGTGCGGGTAATTTATTACGCGTTTGATCTGCTTTATCTGGATGGTTACGACTGGCGGCGCGTGCGACTGGAAGAGCGCAAGAAGAAGTTGGCGGCGATATTGGAGTTGGGAGATGAGCTGCGCTACTCCGATCATTATGAGAAACAGGGGAAAGCGTTGTTTGAGATGGCGAGGCAGAAAGGGCTTGAGGGCATCCTGGCTAAAAAGCGGGACAGCATTTATCAGGAGCGCCGCAGCAGCGAGTGGCTGAAGATCAAGATCACGCACCGCCTGGAATGCGTGATTGGCGGGTACACCGAACCAGAGGGGAGCCGCGCGCATTTTGGGTCGATCGTGCTGGGACTCTATGACAAACAAGGGCGATTGATTCATGTAGGACAGGCGGGAAGTGGGTTTGATCAGAGATCGCTCGATGAAATATGGAAGTTGTTGCAAAAGCGGGAGACGAAGCAGAAGCCATTTTACGGCGAGGTGGAAGCGCTGCGAAAAGTGACTTGGGTGAAGCCGGAACTCGTGGCCGAAATTGAATATGCGGAATGGACCGAGGGAACGAGTGGCGGCAGCGGGCCGAAGTTACGGGCTCCGGTGTTTCTGGGGCTGCGTGATGATAAAGATCCGAAGGAGTGCACCCTTTAAGGCCGCCCGACGCAGGAATGGCTGTTTCACGATCCGGCTAGAAGTGCCGCGCGGGCAAAATAAAGCAACGGTCATGGTGTGGTTGGCTGTTATTGCTGAAAGACAGGAGAAGGGCCGCTGATTCGTTTCCACTTGAGGTTGACGCTTACTTCTACGCGGTCGGCTATCTTGATGAAGGGGATGCCGCGGTTCATGCCATAGTCTTTGCGGTCGAAAGCCATCGTGCCGGCGATGGTGCCAGAAGACGTGCCCTTTCCGTTGTCCGTTACCGTGAGCCTTTCGGTCTTGGTGACGCCACGGATTGTAAAGTCACCTTCGAGATCAAACGTATTCGGTCCGGTTTGGATGACTTTGGTGGATTTGAAGGTAATCATAGGGGACCCCTTTACATCAAAGAAGTCCTTGCCCTTTAGCTTGCTATTCTTCATGCCGCTTCCAGTATCAACGCTGTCGGCCTGAATCTTGATGTCCAAGACCCCGCTCCGGACATCACTGGAAGCAAATGTCATGCTGGCATCCCACTTGCCAAAGGTTCCCTTGATTGGGACCGACGACTCCACGTCGAACCGAATGCTGCTCTCGACCGGCGTAACTTCATACACAGGAACTTGCCCCCCCAACAGCAGGGAGGAATCCGAACAGCGCCAGGATAGCGGTGGCGGCGATTCTCATCGTGCATCTCCTGAGTTGCAAGAATTCAATTCCATTCTACGACGGCACGTCGCGGTGTTGTTGACAGGCCTTTACGCTCTGAACCATTTGGCTATGAGTCCGCGATTTAGTGTCAACCACCCGCCTTCCCTAATTTTCGAGGAGCCGACCATCAGGCACTTAGATTCTTCGAGCACTTAGATGCAACGCCATAAGATTGCAAAGGCGCTCGCGTTCTTGACGAGCAAGTCGAGATCTCGGCTTCGGCGTTTTGTGCTGGCATGCGGGGCACTTCTGAAAGGAGAATCCCATGAGTGGCCCCCAAAAGTTGCTCTCATTTGTGCTGGCGTGCGCTTCGAGCGTAGCCGCGGCTCGCGCTCAGTCTCAGACAACGCCTGGCCCGGAAGTGAAGAAACTGGCAGTCATGGTCGGCAGGTTCACGGTCGAAGATGAAGTGAAAGCCGGGGCAATGGGGCCGAATTCGCCAGCGGTGAAATCCAGTGGCACTGACGATTGCACATGGACGGCAGGCCGCTTCGCCGTGACCTGCGAGGCTGCACTGTACACTGCCGGAAGGAAATACTCGGAGGCTTCCTTCGTCTACTACGATCCGACTTCCAAGACCTACCAATACCACGCCGTTGACAGTTCAGGAGGAATAGAAGACAAGACTGGTACGGTGAGCGGCGGCGTATGGACCTGGCTTGGGGAGAGCATTTTTGGAGGGAAGATGTATCACACTCGGTACATCATGAAGGTTGTTTCAGCGGACTCCTACGAATACACCGACGAGTCGGGCGAAAGCGAGAACTCCATGAAGGTATTCGTGAGCGGGAAGGAGACTCGCGTCGCGGCCACCAAGCCCGCGACATCGCAACCGTCGCAGTGACTGCGCCGGTTCATCTCAGTTGATGCCATCAGCGTTACGCTCAAAACCGGGTCAATGAGTGTAATGGCGATGTTTCGCCAACTACCCCTGTGGTCGGGTAGACTTCGGTCCTGAGCTGGGCCGTGTCGATATGCACGTTCCCCCCCCGAGGGCTCGGCGGGTGATCTTCTATTCCTAAGAGGAGGATTCCGATGGCGAAACCCATGACGGCGGAGCAGGTGGTGTTTTTGTTGAACGGAGTTTGTTTGCCGGCACTGAAGGTCGAGCACCGCACGACAAGAGCAGTGCTAGAAGCCGTACCCGTGGACAAGGCCGACTACCGGCCCGAAGCTTGCGCGAAAAGCGCGATGGAACTAGTGCGGCACATCGCCGCGGCGGAGAACCGATTTCTGAAAACGACCATCAACGGGGTCTTCGACACAAACGCCGCGATGATCCCGGATGATATAAAGACGCCGAACGAGATCGCGCGATGGTACGCGGAGCAGTTCGAAAAGAATTTTGAAGTGCTGACGAAGTTGACGGCGGAGCAGTTGTTGAAGATGGTGGACTTCCGCGGACTGTTTCAGCGGCCAGCGGTGAGTTTCCTGCAGCTTGGGCTGAACCACTTGATTCATCACCGCGGACAGCTCTCCACTTACTTGCGACCAATGGGGTCGAAAGTGCCGGAGATTTACGGAGAGAGCTACGACAGCGCGCAGGCGAAAAAAGAGGCGCAAGCATGAAAACGGAACGAATTAAAGAGCAAAAAAGAACGGGTTTACGAAATTGAATGAGGATGAGTGGATGGTGGGTTCGCACGCAAAGGCCGAACTGAGAAGGAAAACTCTCAGCCACAACTCACGCGGCAGGTGGCTGCCTCGAGTGGAACACATCTGATGTGATTGTGAACCGTAATGCCGAATGGCAATCGCGTCGTCAAATCAATCGCGCGCCGCGCAAGATCTTATGCGCTTGATGGCGATATTCACATTCCAAGGTCTACCAAGTGCAGTCGTCTGTCCTCAATGCGCTGTCCTGGCTGGGCGGAGCCCACAGGCGTGATGGCACGCGTCCGCGCATCCCACCATTGGGCATAGTTCGTGGGTTGGGAGAGCAAATCCCAGACGCGCTCCGCGTGTGCGTGAACAGCCGCGATAGGACACGTGTTAAATACCACCGCCGGAATTGCTGCCACACTCCAACATATTGAAAAATTATGCGTGTCCGTATTTAGCAATCTTGTTGTTATCTTTCGCATTGCGAAACAAACTTGTATTATTAACATTTTATCTAATAGATTTGATAATATAGTTTATATTGGGGTTGATCGCAATGGCCACTGCAACTCGGATTACGAAGAGCTTTTCCCTCGAAAAGGAAGTATTGAAAGAGGTCGAGCGAACGAAGGGTGATGTATCGACCAGCGAGAGGGTGAATAGGCTGCTCAAGGTTGGCCTAGAAATCGAGCGCCGTCAGCGTTTACATAATGAAGCAGCGGCCTTTTTTGCGGCGGATGCGGAGGACCGAACTGAGCGGTCGGCATTTCAGGAAGCTTCTTTGAGGGCGATCTCCCGTGATTAAAGCCCGAGATTAAAAAAATGGCATGGAAAAGGGGCATAAAGCCCTTGGGGTGGTATCCGAGAAGAGGCGATGTGTGCCTTTTCAATCTCGACAAAGAACGGCCTGCCCTTGTCATATCTACCGATGAACTCAATCGATTTTCACGCGATATATGCGTCGTTCCCCTCTCCAAGGTCGAGCATAGGCGATTCTCGTTACGTCCTAAGTTGAATGCGGGGGATGGTGGGCTCAACTACGATTCCTGGGCGAAGTGCGATCAGGTTACAACTCTAGAAAAGGACTCTGCGGTATATCCCTCACTCGGATTCCTGAAAACAGAGCTGCTGACCACAGTAGAAAAGGCAATCCGAATTGCCCTCGAACTTCCGGAAAAAGCGTAAGCGAGCTTCTTCGCAACGCAAACTGGGACACTACCTCCGACCCTCAGGCGTTGCGTAAAAGACATACTTCCGTTGCCAAATTACCCAACTACAAAATCAGAAGCTATCTCATAAATGGACCGACTGGGTGAACTGGGTCTCCCTCAGGGGCTAAAGCCCCGGACTTTACTTGTGCCCGAACGGCACGGCTTGAAGCCGTGCCCTACCCAAAACCTCTTACGAGACAGCTTTTATTTAATATCTTTCATCGGCAGGAGGGTGCCGTAATCGCGGCCGTTGGGGTCGGTGGCACGGGCTACGACTCCGGCGAATGCATCGCGCAGCTCCGGATATTTAGCCACCAGGGCTTTCATCACCGCGACATTGCTTTGATAGGCTTGATTCGTATTGGAAGCGTCGGCGATCTGATAGTTCACAATCAAATCGAGATCGCTGCCTACGACCTCGGGGAAAAGGTCGATTAGTTTGTAGGTGATGGCTCCGGCGGGAAGGTCGATGGTTTTGCCGCCGGCGGGAAGATCGGCGGGCTGCGCCTTTTGCGATTCGTCGTAAAGTTTGTCGGTGGCGGCTGTGCTCATGAAGGGCAACGGGGAGATCAGAGAGCGAGCCTCCAAATAGTAGAGCCAGGCGTTGTGCGCCTGGCCTTTAGTCTTGAAATCGCGGGCGCGGGTGAGGAACCAGTCGCTATCGTGACCTCCGGTCTGCGCGGCTTTGATGTAGAGGCCGCCTAGTTTCCAGTTGGAAGCTTCTTGCTGGAGGAT
>JBAUVJ010000409.1:0-14682 GCA_049583165.1 Candidatus Sulfotelmatobacter sp.
AAATGCGGTTGGCTTGCCAACCGCGCGGGCAATCGCAGCATAGCTGCGTGTTTCTCCATAAGGAATTGCCAGCAGCGCGCGCCAGCAGGCAACCTGGAAGTCTGTGCCGCGAAGATCGAGTGGGAAAGTGAATTCGGATCGCTGGCCCGCGAAATACTCTTCAAGCTCAGTTCTATAAGGCCGCATCAGACTCGCGGACTCCTCGAACACGAAATCAGGGTTTTCGGTCTCTAGATGGCGCGGGTTCGGACGGATCGACTGTTGACCCGGCAACCTCGCGTCGAACTCCAGAGCCACGAGTCCGCGATCGGAAGCAGCGAGGAACAATGGTCCAACAGCCGAATCCATCTTTGTCCAGTGAAGCGTTTGCATGAAGAAATGAACCTCCGGCAGCAAATAACAATACCAGACCTTCTGCGCCTTGAGAGTCTTGCGCCTTGCTTCTATAGCCATAAAGTCCAGATCAGCCGAAGCCGCCCGAGTTGACAGAAACCCACTTTTGCCCCAAAGTGTGTGCGGCGCGCTTATGGTTCTATCCCTGTCTCCCATGAAGAAAGGTGTGCTGGTGCTCGTGGCCGTGGTATTGGCCCCGGTGCTGCTTGTGGGAGTTGTTGTCTTCGCGGCCGGAGATTGGCGGCAGATCGGAGCTACGGCTGGCGGAGATCAGATCTTGGTTAGCTCGCTTACCCCGCAGAGAAACGGGTCGCGCACCGCCTGGATCCGCGTCGAATACAAGGAACCCATCAAGCTCCCCCAAGGCGGCCCGTTCGTGGAACTGCGGGCGCGTGTTCGCTTCAATTGTGCCAGCGGCAGCGCGGTCCCAAACTCCGAATGGTTTTACTCCCGCGACCACAGTGGGAAGCTTGTCGTCAGCAAGAAGGCGCGGCGCGACGATCAATTTGGCCAAGTCGCGGAAGGAAATTTTGGGGGACTGACCAGGGAATTTGTTTGCAAGCAGAAATAGTTGCGATTCCTGGCGAGTCCGACGCAATGTAGCGAGTTGCGAAGAACGCATCCCTTCGAAGAGCCGCATCCGCCAAGTAACAATTAGGCCCTGTTTTTCCACAATTTGTGTCATGGCTTGGCACCTCGGTAACCCCGCGATCACTTCCTAATCCTGGTGCTTCCATCATATTCTGATAACGAAAGCACAGCTCTAGTTGCGTTTCGCTCACCCTCAGTATGGATTCACTTCGTCTCTATGCGATGGTCGCCGCAGCGGGTGGCGCCGTAACCCTTGGCGCATTTGCCATGCTGCGGCGTAAACCGCGCAGCGCGGCAGATCTTGAGCGGGAGCGCCGGACCTGGCTTGATGGCATTGGCCGCATCACGGATGGTACCGTCATCGACGTGCAGGAGTTGCCCAACGACGGCCATTACGCCGCCATTTTGCTCATCTACAAATACGACGTAGCGGGCGTTTCCTATGAGTGCTCACAAGATGTTACCTACCTGCGCCAGTGGATAAATCTGCACTCCTGCCGGCTCGGATTACCTACGTCGGTGAAGTACGACCCACACAATCCAGGTAATTCGCTGGTGGTCTCTGAAAGCTGGATGGGGTTGAGGCAGTAAGAACTGGTCGACTCTTACTCATCCCTTCCGCTTTGATTATCGTCCTTGACCCGATCCGGACTTTTTCCTGAACTCCTCAAGCCGAAACGGAGCAACGTACACATACTCGACGAGAGCGCGAAAAAACTGATCCATTGCCCAAGTCATTGGGCACGGTCACTCTTTGGCTCGTGTTGTGTGCTCCAGAATTGCCGAGAGTGCGTAGAACCGAGCTAATCTCCGCAAGAACTGGCGGAATTTCTCCCTTGGCGGCCAGAGCGGAAAGCCTCTTTGCAAGAGTCCCCGGTGGCGCCCCCCGATCGTCGCAAACGGCTTCGAGAGCACGACGGACGAGTACTGCAAACCCATTTGGAGAGATTGTCTGGATTCTTTTTGCTTCGCTGAAATTGGAAGCTACTTGGGTCGGCACTGACCTGTGTAGAGAATCCCCCTTTGGATACAAGAGGGTTGCATCTTCAAAGTCATCAACGTCCAAGTACTCATACAGCGATATGTCGTGGCAGGTTGCGCACTCGAAAATCGTATAGGTCGATACAGGGCTGTCCTGCTCGTCGCTAATCGCACCATCGCTGCTATACCATGTTCCAGCGTGTTCGTGTTGAAACACTAGCTTATGAGGCGTTCGATTGCCGCAAGAAGGGCAAATCAAAACTTGCGTTTCACCGACAACCATTAGTTCCTCGACAGCAAGGGTTTGTGTCCTGAAGCTTACTTCTACACCCCACAGCCAGAAACAAAAACGAAAATATCCGTGAGCTCCTCCATATCTTGGTCGCGAGGTGAAGGCCTAGCCCCTTGATTTATATCTGGTAGTCGTCCTGAAACAACTCTTGGGGAGATATATTCTGCGTTGTCGTTCCCTCCCCAACTCCCAGGTTAGGCTCTTCGCCCAGCGTGGAGCGCGTGTGCTGCTGAAAGCGCTCGCGCAATTCTTGCAAGTCCGTAGCCAGGCGAATGATCACGTCAGAGAGGGGATCGCTGATGTCCTTTGGATCAGTGATGACGATGCGTTTGCCATCGCGTAGAACGATGTGCCCGGGTACACCCACAATCGTGGAATTGGCTGGAACATTGCGCAGCACCACCGATCCCGCGCCTACCCGGCAGTTGTCTCCTATCGTGATGTTGCCCAGCAGTTTCGCGCCCGAGCCGATCGAGATGTTGTTGCCGAGCGTAGGATGCCGTTTGCCTTTTTCCTTGCCGGTCCCGCCCAGCGTCACTCCCTGATAGAGCGTGACATCGTCGCCGACGACGGCGGTCTCTCCGATCACCGTCCCACTGCCGTGATCGATAAAAAGACGGCGTCCGAGCTCCGCTCCGGGGTGAATCTCAATCCCGGTGAAAAAACGCGTGACTTGCGAAACGAATCTCGCGGGAAAGCGCATGCCATGGCCCCATAGCCAGTGGCTCAGGTGGTGCGCCCACACCGCGTGCAGGCCGGGATAGCAGGTGAGCACCTCGGCATACGACCGGGCGGCGGGATCCGACTCGAAAATTACCGCGACATCCTCGCGTACCGAGCGGAAGAAACTGATCATGGTGCAGTTCTCAGTTCTCAGCTCCGAGTCTCTGGGTAAAATCGTTCAGTCCGCAAGGCCGCGATGCTTCGGCGGCTGAACTACCGAGAAAGTGGGAACTGGAATCTCAATGAACGTAGCCTAGCTAGGAAAAGAGTGCAAGGGCAAGAAACTAAGAACTGAGAACTCGGAGCTGTTTTTCCCTAGCTTCCGGTCTGGAATTCGCCACTGTGAGCGATCGTGATGCGGAGGTATTTGTAGGGATTCACCGGGGTGTCATTAATGCGAACCTCGTAGTGCAGGTGTGGTCCGGTAGAACGTCCGCTGAGGCCGACGTAACCAATGGTGTCGCCGCGATGAACGTGCTGCCCGGGCGTAACCGCGAAACCGGAAAGATGGCCGTAGCGTGTGGAGATGCCGTGGCCATGATCCATCATGATCGCCTTGCCGTATCCACCCATGAAATCTGCGAATGTCACGACGCCATCGGCGGGTGCGATCACTGCATGACCATAGTTGCTGCTGATGTCCACGCCGCTGTGAAACGCGCCTTCACCATTAAACGGATCAATGCGCTCGCCGAAGCTTCCGGTGACCTGGCCTTCAACCGGCCAGAGGTTGGGGGCAGCATTGGCGCGATACCAATCGGCCGTAGTGGCGTTATGAGTCATTCCCAGGCTGATGCCGACTGTGGCATCGCCGGTAAGAGCGGAAGATCGCAGGGCGCTGAGCTGGTCCAGTGAAGAGGTAACATCCGCGTCGTGAATCTGCTGCTCAGACGCTGTAACCAGAGTTGGCTGCGATTTCAACCCATAAAGAGCCGACACCTCACTGGCGATAGAGCCCAGGGAAGCGACCTGCACATCGCGTTCTTTGGCGACTTCTTCCAGCCGGGAGTAACGATCTTTTAGCTGCTCTTTCTCAATTCGCAGCTGGTTATAACGGGAAACTTTCAAAAGCATCCGGGTGTAGGAGCTGGCGATGCCGGTGAGGCTAAGGAATCCGATGGCCGCGCCGACCACAAATACATACAGGTAATGGACCGGGATGGAGATCTTGCGCAATTGGCCGTCGTCTCCCCGTGCCACGAAAAGTATGTAGAAGCGTTTTCGCAAATGCCTTCCTTCTGCCGCTTTGTATTGATCAGGGCCGGAACTCCAGGCAACGTTCTGAGTTTGCAGAGTGCCTGTTCGGACAACCTGATCGTTCCGGGTCACGTTCTTCCCATCTTGGGAATGGAGATTTGTAACGTGCCCTTTTGCCCTGCCGGAACCGGACGTCCAAAGCCTCAAATGCTCGTTTGTCTGCAATTCGTACGGATTGCAGAACTTAGCTCGGCCAGAGATCTTTGTGAATGACTGGTAAAAGGTAACAAACTGGATTCCCCCTGTCAACGGGAGCGCCCTGTATTAATTGTTACTTAAGGCCCGTAATCGGAAGTCATCCGAAGCCGTGTTACCTGGTGACGCGTAAGTCCAACAGGACTGCCCCTAAGGCCATCGCAGAGGCAGTCACGCCGGCGCGTTGAAGTCCTCTACGCTAGAACTCCTTATATATTGGTTGTCGTGGTGATAGCCGAAAAAGCCTTGATCGCGCAGATTCGCCGCCTAGCGAAGACCAATGCCAGCGCCGCAGTTTTGACCGGAATCGGGGACGACTGCGCCGTCTTGCGGGTTGCTCGACACGCGCCCAAGCACCGCGACATACTCGTGACGACCGATTTTTCTCTGGAAGGAATCCATTTCCGTCGCGACTGGCATTCGCCGGAATCGGTCGGCCACCGCTGTCTGGCGCGAGGTCTGAGCGATATCGCTGCAATGGGCGGACAGCCGGTCGCGGCTTTTCTTTCCCTGGCTTTACCGCGCAACCAGCCGTCGGCCTGGGTCAATCGCTTTTTCCGTGGCTTGATACGCACGGCGAAAAAATACAATGTCACCCTCGCGGGTGGAGACACGGCGGAGTCGCCCAACGGAATTCTGGCAGATATCGTTCTCCTGGGCACTGTGCCCAAGGGTAGGGCTGTCTTGCGCTCTGGGGCTAGGTCCGGCGATTCGATTTATGTGAGCGGAGAACTCGGTGGTTCGGCGGCGGCAATCTGGCAAATGCGAAAGAAGCCCAAGCGCAAACTGAGTACCCGGGAATATTCTCGGCATTTTTTTCCCGAACCACGAATCGAACTCAGCCAGGTGCTTCGCGAGAAAGGACTAGCTTCCGCAATGATCGATACCAGCGACGGTCTCTCCACCGATCTCGCCCACATTTGTGAAGAGAGTGCCGTCGGCGCTGAAATAGAAGCGGACGCTATTCCTCGCGCAAGAGTTGGCAAACCTTTGCTGGAGGTCGATCTCGAGTTTGCCCTGCACGGTGGGGAAGACTACGAACTGCTGTTCACTGCCGCCCGCAACAAGCGGATACCATCCCGTATTGCCGGAGTGCCGATCACCCTGATCGGGCAAATCACGCGCAACCGAAAAATCCTACTGACCAACCAATCCGGGGCGGCTAACGAACTCGAGCCCTGCGGATGGGAACACTTCCGCAAGTAACGGTTACCTTAGTTACCGGTCACCAGCTATGTCTATACCCTCGTGGCGGGAGACGGTACTAGAGTAGGTGTATGTCGTTATCCCGAGTTATCCTCCTCCGCATTTTGCCGCTCGCACTGGCGATCACTGCCGCATCTGTGACTGTCGCCGCCAAAAAGAATCCGCCGCCTCCGCCGCCGGCTCCGGCCAAAGCTCCCACGCCCGCTGTGACCGACGCTTACATCCACAAGGAGTTCGGCGATAACTGCTCCTTGCTGGGCGGTCCGCCGCAGTTTATTGGCGACCTCGATGGCGATGGTGTGGAAGATCTCGTTGTGGCCGGCCGTTGCAAGAATCCCATGGCTGACCAAGCGGAATACGGCTTTCGCGTGGCCGATCCCTACAACAGCTTTCTGGGCTTTGGCGACGTCAAAGTCACATCGACGTTCGCTTCCGATTCGCCGGAGCGCAAAGGGGTTTCTCTGCTGATCGTTCATGGCGTGGGCCCCGAGGGGTGGCGTTCCGACAAACCAAAGCAGAAGTTCCTGCTGATCAACCTGCCTTTTAAAACCCTCACAGTAAAACGGCTGGCCTTGAGAAAGAGAACCGTGTTGGGCGTCTACATGGAAGAACAAGGTGAGGGCGAAGCGACCTCTTCGGTCATCTTCTGGGACGGCAAGAAGTATCGCTACCAGATACTGGGCGCGGATTTAGAGTAAATTCTGCCCGACACATGTAGGGACAGCCGCCCTCGGCTGTCCAGCGAGCGATAGCCCGCAGGGGCTTAGCGTCAGGTTGCTTCCGATCCTTAAGTGATTCTCCCCGTAGCCTCACGTCTCGTCCCACCCGCTATAATCCTTCCGCACATGAATCCCGAAGAAAAACTTGCAGAACTCCAAAAACGCAACCAGCTCGCCGAAGCCGGCGGAGGAGAAAAGCGCCGCGAGCGGCAGCACAAAGAAGGCAAAATGTCGGCCCGCGAGCGCATCGAGTTCCTGCTCGACGATGGCACCTTCGAAGAGACCGACAAACTGGTTACGCACCGCTGCAACGATTTCGGCATGGCCGAACAGAAGCCCTACGGAGACGGCTTTATCACCGGCTATGGCCGCATCGAAGGCCGGCTGGTCTATGTTTTCGCGCAGGACTTCACCGTCTTCGGTGGATCGCTCTCGGAGACGAATGCTGCCAAGATCGTCAAAATCATGGACCTGGCCGCCAAGATGGGCGCGCCCCTGATCGGCTTGAACGACTCCGGCGGCGCGCGCATTCAAGAAGGCGTGGCGTCCCTGGCCGGCTACGCCGACATTTTTCTGCGCAACACTTTGTACAGCGGCGTGGTGCCACAAATTTCCGCGATTATGGGACCGTGTGCCGGGGGCGCGGTCTATTCGCCCGCGATCACCGACTTCGTTCTCATGGTCGATAAAACTTCCTACATGTTCATCACCGGCCCGGATGTGATCAAGACGGTGACGCATGAAGAAGTCACCAAAGAGCAGCTCGGCGGCGCGATGACGCACAACGAAACTTCAGGCGTCGCGCATTTCCTGGCCCATGACGATGCCGAATGTCTATCGATGGTGCGCGAATTGTTAAGCTTTATTCCCTCGAACAACCTTGAGGACGCGCCTCGCAAACCCTGTACGGACCCGATCGACAGGGCTGACGCCGCGCTCGATAAAATCGTACCCACGCAATCGAATCTGCCTTATGACATGAAAGATGTGATCCACGCCGTGGTTGACGACGCTTACTTTTTCGAAGTGCAGGAGAACTACGCGAAAAATATTGTCGTTGGATTCGCGCGCCTGGACGGCCGCTCCGTGGGCATGGTCGCCAACCAACCAGCGATGCTTGCCGGCACGCTCGATATCAATGCATCCGTCAAAGGCGCGCGCTTCGTCCGCTTCTGCGACTGCTTCAATATTCCGCTCATCACCTTCGAAGATGTGCCTGGATTTCTCCCTGGTACCGCGCAGGAATACGGCGGCATCATCAAACACGGCGCCAAGCTGCTCTTCGCCTTCGCCGAAGCCACCGTCCCCAAGATCACCGTGATCACGCGCAAAGCCTACGGCGGCGCCTATTGCGTGATGGCCTCCAAGCACATCCGCACGGATGTGAACTACGCATGGCCTACGGCAGAGATCGCGGTCATGGGCCCGGAAGGCGCGGTGGATATCGTCTACAAACGTGAGTTGGAGGCCGCAAGCAGAGCGGAGCGGGAAACGCTGCGCCAAAAAAAGATCGAAGAATTCCGCGACCGTTTCGCCAGCCCCTACGTTGCGGCCGATCGCGGCTTCATCGACGCTATAATCCAACCCCACGAAACGCGCAAGAAGTTAATCCAGGCCCTGGCGATGTTGGAAACCAAACGCGACAAGAATCCGCCGAAGAAGCACGGAAATATACCGCTCTAGGATGGGCTGGCGAAAGGCGGAGTCGAGGGGTCCGTGGCGCTTAGTGCGCTGTCATTGACGATGTTTCCAACCTGGCAGACGAGTTGGGTCGGGTTTTCCATTGGGAAAAGAATTTGCAGATAACCGCTGAAGAGCCGACAAAGTGACCTGTGAGCCGATCCGGATCACGTAGCAGAGCTCGTGAACCGCTTGCCCGCGTTCATCTGCTTTGGCAGTCTCGATACGCACAGATTCGCCGCAGATAGGACAGAGCGGAGAGATTTTGGATTCAGGCATGAGCGGGCTGCCTCCGAACTGATTATTAGCACGAGGCGTGCCATTCGATGAGCATCGTGTATTTTGTGAGAGATGCGGCGCTTAATCCGATAGACGAGCGAGGCGGGAGTGCCTAGATTCGAGAAAATATGCGCTACAGTAAACACTGTAGCGCCTGGCCGGAGGGCAAAACCGTCGTAACTTCTGGCATGATTCTTGCGGTGAAAAACCTTGGAATCTCGCGCTAGCATTAGTGCGTGCGCGTTTTTAAATGGATCGCTTCGGGGTGGCCTTACGCCCTCATTTTTTTTTCGTTGATGGGCTTCGCCTACCTGGTATGGGCCGGGTACTTCTGATTCTGGTTGCGAAAATCGTTTCCTTCTGATTTTAAGATCAGGCTTTTTTCAACAGGCGCGTGATCCAAACTAAAATTACCGCTCCAACAAATGCCACGATGATGGAGCCGATCATTCCGCCGCCGGGCCAGATTCCCAACATGCCGAAGACCCAGCCGCCCACAACACCTCCCAAAATACCCAGGATGATGTCTACGAGTACGCCATAGCCCCCGCCTTTCATCACCTGGCCTGCGAGCCAACCAGCGATCAGTCCAACCACAATCCATGCGATGAAACCCATATAGAAAGCCTCCCTGGGGACGTTAACGGACCGCCGCCAATCTACTCCCGAACTTGCCAATACACAAGCGCCACGGAGTGCGACTTTGCGGTACAGGGTGAGACAAGAGGTGATGAAAAAAAGGAAGCCCTGTGCTCCGTTTTGGTTGAGGTGAATCACCGATTTCCGCGTAAGAGAAAACCCATGATAACGGATGGTGGCGCAACCCCGCGATTACAGAAAAGGGGCACGGTATATTTCACCCGTGCCCCGCTCGCTATCGCTGGTAATGGTTACGTGCTGCTCCGTCGTAGCGACCGGTTAGCATGCAGCACTCATTGAAATCTACGGCCAGAACCGCACGGACACTGATCGTTCCGTCCCAACTTTTCGAGTAACTCTTTGTCAGAGTGAACCACTCGGAAAGCCGCGTTTCACGTTCGCTTCGGAGGGAAATCCTCTGCGACGTTTGCTGCTGGGTTCGAAGAAAAATTCGCTTCGCATGGCAGTATCTCCTTTTGGATGGATTTGCCCGTCACATCCCGAAGTAGAATTGCCATAGCAATTCTAGCCTGTTGAAAGCTGCTTAGTCTAAGGTTCACTGTTGAAGTTCCTCGCACAAAATTCAATTGACCGGGCTTAAGATGATGGGCAAGTTGCACAGAATTGTCTGGCCGGCGGAGGGTTGGGTGCATGTATACACGACGCAGGATGCTTGCGGGGTTGGGAGTGGCAGGGCTCGGAGTGCTGACGCCGGGGCTAATCAAGAAAGCGGTGGCATCTTCGCGAGCGGAGCTTTCTACTTCTGAGGCGGATACGGAGGCGGGCAAATGTCCGTTCCGGCTGGCGGTGATCAATGACGAGATCACGCAGGATTTTGAGAGAGCATGCCAGATTGTGGCGGGCGATTTCGGGCTGCGCTGGATTGAGTTGCGGTCGATGTGGAACAAGAATGTGAGCGAACTCAATGACAAGGAAGTTGAGGATGCGCGAAAGATTCTGGAGCAACATAAATTACGAGTGACGGATATTGCGAGCCCGCTGTTTAAGACAGACTGGCCGGGAGCCCCGCGATCGGCACAGAGTGAACAGCGCGATCAATTTCACGCCGACTTTGATGCCAGCGCGCAGGAGAAGCTGCTGGAGCGATGCATCTCGCTGGGAAAATCTTTTGAGACGGACAGGATTCGCTGTTTCGATTTTTGGCGGCTGGACGATCCCAAGCCGTACCGGGCGGCGATCGATGCCAAGTTGCGGCAGGCGGCGGAGCGCTGCGACAGAGATAAGATGATCCTCCTGCTGGAAAACGAGATGGCTTGCAACACGGCGACGGGGGAGGAATCGGCGGCGGTGCTGAAAGCGATTCCGAATAAGAATTTTATGTTGAACTGGGATCCGGGCAATGCGGCTGCGATTGGGAGTACGCCTTATCCGGCCGGATACGACTTGCTTCCGAAAGAGCGCATCGGGCATTGCCATTGCAAGGATGTGGTGAGCAAGGCGGATCATAAATACGATTGGGCTCCGGTGGGCTCGGGGATGGTGGACTGGGTTGGACAGTTGCAGGCTTTGCAGCGCGATGGCTTTCACTTCGCATTAAGCCTGGAGACGCACTGGCGCGGAGCGGGGTCGGCTGAAGCCTCTACGCGCGTGAGCATGGATGGGCTGAAGAAAACGCTTGTGAAGGCTGGGATTCGGTGCTGAGGAGAAATTTATGGTCACTCGACGAGAGTTTCTCGATGCGGTTGCAATGGGCGCGGCGGGGCTTGCGGTGGGAACTACGGCCAGGAGTTATGGTCAGATCCTGGGTTCGAACGACCGGCTCAACTTCGCCGTAATCGGGCTCAACGGACGCGGGTACGCGCATCTCTCGTCGCTGAAGGCGAACAAGAGCGCGGCGCGCATCTCGCATGTGTGCGATGTGGACGGCGATATCTTGGAAAAATTTGCCGACAGCACGCGGCAGGAGATGGGCGAGGCTCCGGTAGCGGAGAAAGATTTCCGCAAAATTCTCGAGCTGAAAGATGTGGATGCGATCACGATCGCAACGCCCGATCATTGGCACACGCCGATGGCGATCGCCGGGTTGCAGGCTGGGAAGCATGTGTATGTGGAAAAGCCGTGCAGCCACAATCCGGCGGAGGGAGAGATGCTGGTGCGGGCGCAGCAGAAATATCAGAAGCTGGTGCAGATGGGAACGCAGCAACGGTCTTCGCCCCACACGATTGAAATCGTCGAGAAAATTCATGGCGGAATGATTGGCCGGCCTTACTTTGCGAAAGCCTGGTATGCGAATACGCGGAAGTCGATTGGTACCGGCAAAGAGGCGCCGGTGCCGGCGCAATTGGATTGGGATCTGTGGCAGGGACCGGTGCCGCGCCGTCCTTATAAGGACAATGTGCATCCTTATAACTGGCACTGGTTCAGAATTTATGGCACAGGCGAAACGTTGAATAATGGGACACATGAGGTGGATGTGTGCCGCTGGGCGTTGGGCGTGGACTTTCCGAAGCGAGTTACGGCGTCGGGAGGGAGGTACCAGTTTAAAGATGACTGGCAATTTTATGACACGCTGGTGACTAGCTTTGAGTACGATGACGCGATGATTTCGTGGGAGGGCAAGAGCTGCCAGGGGATAAAATATTACGGGCGCGATCGTGGATCAACGATCATGGGAACTACGGGCACTGTGCTGATCGATCGCGAGGGCTACGAGATATTTGATCTGAAGGGAAATAAGACAGGCGAATTCAAGACCGGTGGCACGAGTGAATCTTCCGACTTGGTCGGACGCGATTCCATGACTGACGCTCACTTCGCGAACTTCATCGCTGGAATTCGTAAGGGGGAGAAGCTCAACGCTCCGATTTCTGTCGGCAATGTCGCGGTGACTATGCTGCAACTTTCGAACGTGGCTTGGGAGATGAACCGGGAACTACATCTGGACACGAAGGATGGGCGAATTCAGGGCGACGCGGAAGCGATGAAGATGTGGGGGCGCGAGTATGAGAAGGGATGGGCGCCGCATGTCTAGCGGATTGTCGATTACAAGACCTGGCGTCTCGCGGAGAGAGTTTGTTCGCTCCGGTGCTTTAGTTGCGGCGGCGCTGGCTGCTCCGGGCGATGCATTTTCTCATGCTCAAGGGCCGATGCCGTCTGATGAAGGGGCGCGGATCCGGTTGGGTCTGGCCAGTTATACGTTTCGCAACTTTGATCGCGCGCAGCTGATCGGATTTATGAAGCAGCTCAATGTGCTCGCGTTGAACGCGAAGGATGCGAAGGACCATTTACCGATGGACCCGTCGGGAGAAGCGGCGGCGGTTGCCGACTATGCCGCGGCGGGCATCAAGTTGCATGCCGCTGGGGCAATTTATTTTGCGAAGGATGAAGACGCGGATATCCGGAGCAAGTTCGAGTATTGCAAGAGAGCGGGGATCGGAGTGATCGTGGCGGGTGATCCGGCGCCGGAAACGTTGCCACGAATCGAAAAATTCGTGAAGGAATATGACATTCGCATCGCGATCCACAACCACGGGCCGGAGGACAAGGTATGGCCTTCGCCGCTGGATGTGTTGAAGGCGGTAAAGGGAATGGATGCTCGCATGGGATGCTGCATCGATGTGGGGCATACGGTTCGCGCCGGCACGGATGTGGTTCAGGCGATCCGCGAAGCGGGGCCGAGGTTATTCAATGTGCACATGAAAGACCTGACAAATTTCGAGAGCAAAGACAGCCAGGTCGCAGTGGGAGACGGCATGATGCCGGTGCGACAAATGTTCGAAGCGCTGATCGCGACAAAGTACAAGGGCTTCGTCGATCTGGAGTATGAGGTCCATCCCGACGATCCCATGCCGGGCGTGATCGCAAGCTTCGCTTATATGCGCGGGGTTTTGGCGGGTATGGGACTCGCGCATCAGAGTTGAAGGATTCGATTTCGAATTCACTGTGGGTTCTCCGATCTCTCCCGCACCTCAGCCGCTCAGGGGCTAAATGCTAGCTGCTAACTGCCAGTTGGGCCTGTTCGCTGATTCCTGCATCAGCCGCGCGGTCTCGCTTGTTACACTTAAATATTGACGATGCCCTCGCGCTACGCACAGTGGATGTACGACTGGGAGCACCGGCTCACCTCGGTGGACAACAATCGCGTGGTGCGCCCTTTGGAGTGGGGGCTGGAGTGGGCGCGGGATTGGCCTTGCCGCAACGGCACGCGTCCGGGGCAAGCGGTGGACGATCCCGAGAAATTCAT
Source organism: Candidatus Sulfotelmatobacter sp. (assembly GCA_049583165.1). Lineage (GTDB taxonomy): Bacteria > Acidobacteriota > Terriglobia > Terriglobales > Acidobacteriaceae > Sulfotelmatobacter. The sequence continues at coordinate 13,160 of JBAUVJ010000409.1, forward strand.
GATCGATTTCAACCGGCGCATTGTTGCCGGGAGCGACGAATTTTATTCCTACACGCGGCCCAAAGATTTCCGGCTGGAGAAGCGCGAGGTGCAGGTTTTTTCCACGCGCGAAGTTCCGGACCCGGAGCTTGAAGCGAAGGTGAAGGGAACGTTCGCGGAGTTCCTGCGTTTTACTTCGCCGGTGCGCACTCCTTACGCGGAAAACAATCTGGTGAATGCGCGGTGGTTTCCGGCGCAGGGAAGACGAGCTATCGTTTTACTACCGCACTGGAATGCGGACGCGGTCGCTTACAACAGTTTTTGCCGTGTGCTCCCGATGATGGGCATCGCGGTGCTGCGATTGAGCATGCCGTATCACGACATTCGAATGCCTGCGGAAACGCGGCGGGCCGATTATGCGGTCTCCGCAAACATTGGGCGCACGCTCGATGCTTTGCGCCAGGGTGTGGCGGATATTCGAAGTTGCTTTGATTGGCTGCAAGAGCAGGGGTACACACAGCTTGGCATTCTGGGCACGAGCCTGGGTTCCTGTTATGCGTTCATCGCGGCGGCGCACGATCCGCGGGTGCGGGTTGCGGTTTTCAACCATGCGTCGACTTATGTTGCCGATGTGGTGTGGCATGGACAGTCGACGCGCCATATCCGGCAGGGGATCGAGCAGAAGATCGGTTTGGAAGAGTTGCGGCAGGTGTGGCTGGGCGTCAGCCCCATGTCTTACTTCGATAAGTTTGCGCGATGGCAGCGCAAGTCGCTGATTATTTATGCGAAGTACGATTTGACGTTTCTGCCGGAGCTGTCGCGCGACGCGGTAGATGAATTTGCACGGCACGAGCTCGATCACAAAGTTGTGGTTTTGCCGTGCGGACATTACACCATGGGAGAAACACCGTTCAAGTATATGGATGGATGGCAGATGGCTTCATTTTTGCGAACGGCGTGGGGAAGCAGTTAGCGGTTGGCAATTAGCACTCAGCGTTCGGACAATCCAGACTGGGGCGGTTTAGAATGGATCATGGAAAGTGGCGGCATTTCGGATTCTGAAGCCATTGTTGAGTATCGGCGCGGGGAGTTTTTGATCAGCACTGATCCCGAGCGGTTGAGCCTGGATGTGGTTTATGAGTTTCTCACCAATTGCTATTGGGCCAAGGGGATTCCGCGGGAAGTTGTGCGGCGGTCGATTGAGCACGCTCTGTGTTTTGGGGTTTATGAGAGCCTGAGCCCAAGTCTCGCAAAAGAGACGAGGCTTGGGGTGCCCACGGATCTTGTCCAGGTTGGGTTTGCGAGGGTGATCACGGATTTTGCGACGATCGCATATATCGGCGATGTGTTTGTGCTGGGAACGCATCGTGGGCGCGGGTTGGCGAAGTGGTTGATGCAGTGCATCGTGGAGCATCCTGCGCTGCAAAATTTGCGGCGCTGGATTTTGACGACGCGCGACGCGCATGGACTTTATTCGCAGGTTGGATTTACGCCGTTGAAAATGCCAGAAAGATTTATGGAACTGCACCGGCCGGATGTGTACA
>JBAUVJ010000410.1:0-2429 GCA_049583165.1 Candidatus Sulfotelmatobacter sp.
CGTCTTTACTGAGCATAGGTCTAATCCCGTTCCCGTTCGAATCATCATCGACAAAGAGGGCAAGATAAAACACATTCACTTTCTCAGTGCATTTCCCGATCAGGCAAAAGCCATCACCGATGCCCTCCGCCAATGGAAGTTCAAGCGCTACCTCCGAGACGGGCAGCCTGTGGAAGTGGAAACCGGCATCATGTTCGGACGAGTATCCCAACCACCCGGACACCCGGCGGAAAGCGCTGTGACTCAGTGATTCCCTTAGTAAACGCGGGAGCCTTCACGACTAATTCGGTGAATCCGATCGTCGCAACTTGAGGCGTGATCCGCCCGCGGGAGGAGACCGATGATAATCATTTGCGCTAAGAACTTCTGGCGCCGCCAGATCATCCTGGGCGTTGGCTTCATTGCTGGTTGTTCTGTGGCCCTGGCCGCGGACTCCATCACCGGCGTAGTCCGCAATCAGACTCGCGGCCAGGCCGCCGCCGGAGCCGAAGTCCTTCTACTTCGACTGAGTCAGCCCAGTCTGGACCCACAAAGCCTCCAGCCAAGCATGCGGGAGGAAACACGCACCCATACCGACCCGCAGGGCTCGTTTACTCTTGGTGTGAAGTATCCGAACCAGCCCCATCTGGTGCGCGTGATCCATCAGGGTGTCAACTACGATCAACGAGCTTCGGTCGGTGAGGCTGTCTCCATCGATGTTTTCGATGCCGCCCCACACTTGCGCGGCGTAACCGGAACCATTGAAATCGTCCGCATCGGAGCCCAGGGCGATCATCTTCATGTCTCCGACATGATCGAGATCAAAAACGATTCCAGCCCGCCACTGACGCAGGCGGGTGAGCGTACGTTCGAAACTTACCTGCCTGCCCACGCGAAGATTGATTCCGTTCTGGCCGCCGGTCCAGGAAAAATCGCCGCGCTGATTTCCGCGACGCCGGTGCCGAGCGAGCCGGGACATTATGCGGTCAACTTTCCCTTGCAACCCGGAGCCACAAAGTTCGCGTTCAACTACGACCTGCCCTATGCCGGCCGCGCCACCTTTCATATGACGAACATCTATCCGCTGCAACAACTCGCAGTCATGATTCCGCCGACGATGAAATTTACGTCGCGGTCTGCCGCGTTCCAAATTCTTCGCACAGGCAACGACCGCTATCAGGTGGAGGCCGCGAATCTCCTGACAGCAGGGGAAGGACCCGCGTTCGAAATCTCAGGAATTGGCCCGTTCCCCCCGCTGCGGGCGCAGTCTCAATCTTCGTCGAAGCCCCCGATTGCGGCGCAACGCTTTCCTGAGCCTTCCGCCGCAGTCCAATCCCAATCCCCGGCTCAAGCCGCGAACGGTTTGCATGCGTCTGTCACTGGAATTCTCACCCACTCATCTCGAGTGCAATGGTGGTTATGGGGGGCTGGCATCGTGATGCTTGCGGCCTGCGTTGTCTTGTTCTACCGCGCGCAACGCCAATCCAGAACCACCACGAAGACGGTAGAAGCCACGGCTCTACGAAAGACCGCGAACACCGCCGAGTCCATGATAGATGCACTGAAGGGAGAGTTGCGTCAGCTTGAGATCGACCGGTCGCTCGGCACCATCACCGTGGAAGAGTATGCCTCAACCAGGCAGGCTCTGGAAGGAACGGTCAAGCGAGCCGTGGCGCGTGTCCAAGCCCGCTAAAATAAAGTAACCCTCACGGTTCCGCGACTACTCTAGAACAGGGGTTTTGAGCAACCTTTCATACGATTCCTAGTTTTTTGCTGCATCTGTTCAAGAGAAACACCTTTGGTTTCAGGATAGACAAATAGGACCACGAAGCTTCGAGAGGCAGGTTGGCATCGCTTTCCGGGCGGGCTCATCTAATCCGCAATGGGGAATGGATTGGTCGTTTCAGTATTGGATCTTGTGGGCATGCGAACCGGGGAACCCGCGGGTAGCGCAATCGCCCGGACGGTGAATCTGGCGCGGCACGTCGAGCAGTGGGGATACAAACGCTACTGGCTGGCAGAACATCATTCCATTTCTGGACTGGCCTGCTCAGCCACGCCTGTGTTGATTGGGCACGTGGCCGCGGCGACAAAGACGATTCGAGTCGGCAGCGGTGGAGTGATGCTGCCGAACCACGCGCCGCTCGTTGTGGCGGAACAGTTCGGCACGCTGGAGGCGCTGTATCCGGGACGAATCGATCTTGGGCTCGGACGTGCCCCAGGCGGCGATTTTCAGACGATGCGGGCTTTGCGAAGAGATTTGCATCAGAGCGGCGAAGATTTTCCGGCGCTGCTCGAAGAACTGCAGACGTACCTCGGGCCCGAGAAACCGGGGCAAGCGGTGAAAGCTGTTCCCGGCCAAGGCAGCAATGTACCGATCACATTACTGGGGTCGAGCGGGTTCAGCGCGCAACTGGCTGGGATCTTAGGATTACCTTTTGCATTCGCGG
>JBAUVJ010000411.1:0-7729 GCA_049583165.1 Candidatus Sulfotelmatobacter sp.
TTCCAGGGCCGCGTGTGATGTTGAATTGGAAACGGCTTTTAGGCCCGGCGCACCACGGCGGCTAAAGCCCGCATTGATGATGTCGGGACGCGGCGCTGAAGCGCCGCTCTTCCACGGCGCCCTCAGGCTATTGATGAGTGCACTGGCCCTCGTGCTGACCTGCAGCTTCTTTGCTCTTCCTACTCACGGGCAGGTGACGTTTGAACGTCTGGTGAATGCCGGGAAAGAGCCGCAGAATTGGATGACTTATTCCGGAGATTATTCGGGGCGGCGCTTCAGTGCGCTGGACCAGATCAACACGAAGAGTGCGCACTCGCTGGTGGCGAAGTGGGTGTACCAGACGGGAGCGACGGGAAAGCTTGAGACTACGCCGCTGGTGGTGGATGGAATTCTCTATGCCACGGCGCAGGATGATCGGGCGTTTGCGCTGGATGCGCGCACGGGGCGGCCGATCTGGATGTATCAGCATCAGTTGCCGGGGGACATTCGTCCTTGCTGCGGGCACGTGAATCGCGGGCTGGCGATTTTGGGCGACAAGGTTTTCATGGGGACGCTAGATGCGCATGTGATTGCGCTGGATTCGAAAACCGGCAATGTGGTCTGGGATGTGGTGGCGGCCGACTATCAGAAGGGATATAGCTTCACGGTCGCGCCGCTGGCGGTGAAGGATCTAGTGGTGCTTGGGGTTTCCGGTGGCGAGTACGGAGTGCGCGGGTTCATCGATGGCTATGAAGCCGCGACTGGCAAACGCAAGTGGCGCTTCTATACCGTGCCGGGGCCGGGCGAACCGGGACATGAAACGTGGGAGGGAGATTCGTGGAAAACCGGCGGGGCTCCGGCGTGGAACACGGGAACCTATGACGCGGTGACGAACCAGATTTTCTGGCCCACGGGGAATCCGGCGCCTTCCAATCGCGGCGAGGGACGCGCGGGGGACAATCTCTACAGTAATACGCTGCTGGCGTTGAATGCGGACACGGGAAAGATGAACTGGTATTTCCAGTTCACCAAGCACGACGAGCATGACTGGGATGCGACGGAAATTCCGGTGATGATTGACGTGGAAAAGCGCGATTCGGGGGACAAGCATCTGATTGCGCAGGCCAACCGTAACGGATACTTCTACGTGATCGATCGCACGACAGGCAAATTGATCTCCGCGAACGCGTACGGCAAGACTACGTGGAGCGACACGAAGGATGCGGAGGGTCGTCCGATCGCGAATGCGGGAGCGTCGCCGACGCTCGAAGGGCACACCGTCTGCCCGGGCGCGCTGGGTACGACGAATTTCATGGCGCCGGCGTTTGATCAACAGACTGCTTTGTTCTATGTGACCGCGCGCGATCAGTGCGATATTTTCAGCACCGCACCGCAGCCTTACGAAGCCGGCCATGCTTACTACGGCAGCGCGTATTTTCCGTCGGAAGAAGCGGAGCCGTTTCGCGGATTCCTGAAGGCGATCGATCCGAAGACCGGAGAGATCAAGTGGAAGTTCGAGCACACCTCGCCGACGTGGTCGGGAGTGCTGGCGACTGCTGGAGGGCTCGTCTTTACGGGCGAGGCGGAAGGAAACTTTATTGCGCTGGATGCGGCGGCGGGCAAGCCGCTATGGCATTTCCAGATGGGGGGTGCGGTTTATGCCGCGCCCATCGCTTTCGCAGTGGATGGAAAAGAATATGTGGCCATTGCCGCGGGCAGCGCGGTGTATGCCTTTGGACTGCCCTAAAAAACGGCACTCAGAAACTTACGACGATTCCAGTGGAGACTCGCAGGTTGCTCTGGTGAGTTTGGAGGCCGGTGAATACGCCGGTGGGGAAAGCGGTTCCGTAGAAAGTATTCAGATCGTGAGTGGTGTGAAAGTCGTCCACCTGGGCCAGCCGAAGAGAAAAAATCTTAAATACTTTGTAGTCGACTCCGCCGCCTAACAGCAAAGCGGCATCGGTGAAATTTGCTCCCACCGAGGAGAGCGGCGTGTTCACGCCGGAGATCGGACCCGCGGTCAGGTTGATGCGGTCGTAGCCGAAGAGGGCGTGGATGAAGGGTGTGAATTTGGATTTGTTGTGCAAGGAAATCACCGGCCCAAAGAGGAATGAATAACCGGTCAGCGTGGGAAGTCCGGAGAGCGTAGTGAATCTCGCTTCCGTGATGGGCTTTCCGTAGCGGCCTCCGAAATCCGCGGCGACTCCCAACCAGCGGGTGAAGTTGTACTGGCCCTCCACATTCCAGCCCTGGTAGTTGGATGAGGTTGAGAATGGAGCGTTGCGCTCGCGCAAATCCTCATTAAAGACGACGCCCGTCAGCCCCCCGTTATCAATGTGGACCAAAGAATATCCGCCAAAGACCTGGACCTTGGGCGTGGAATTTTGTGCATAGGCGCAAGAAGAAATCAGGGTGATCAGAGCAATCATTGTGATAGCGATAGCCAGGCGATTCATTTCGACGTTTTTCCCTTTCAACAACCGCGCATGCAAATTCACATTACAAAGTTGAGCAGATTTCCACAGACGGGTTCACACGAATGCCGCTCACAAACCTGATAAGAACGCAGATGCGCACAAACGGGTTGCAAGTGGGCACGGAAAATGTAGGCAAAAGGTCCTAAGTGCTTAATTATAACGTGGGAATCGCTGGCGAGCGCCGGGGCGCGGTGTGAATGATCGGGTCAACTTGGATTGGAAACAGCGAACGAACGATGTGAGCGGTGATGACTCCGCGAGATTTTTTGCAGACAACTTCGCGAAAAAGATACAAAGCTTTGACTATCCGGTGACATGGGCTCTGCGGAGCGCACGCTACTCTCCTTCTACACCGTGACCGCACGCAAGCAGTGTACGCGGTGAAAAAGAGAGGACATCTATGAAGCAACTCACAAAGGTTCTGGAACGCAGCGCGAACCGGCGGTCGTTCCTCAAGAACAGCATGGTCGCCGGAGCGGTGGCCACCGTAGGTGCTGGCATTCTGGGCAGCGGGCTACCCGCGTTTGCCCAGGAAACCAGCGGTTCAAGCCTTACCAAGGGAGACATTGCGATCCTTCGATTTCTGGCGGCGGCCGAACTGATCGAGTCCGACCTGTGGACGCAGTATGCGGAACTGGGCGGCATCGGCAAGAATCCACCTATCGAGGTTGACCCCGGCCAAACCTTGAACCCCTATCAAACGGCTTTATCGAATCTCGATCCCGATGGCCCGCAATACATCACGAGCAACACACTGGATGAGGTGAGCCACGCCAAATTCCTCAACGCCTATCTCGAGTCCAAAGGAGCGCCGACCGTGGACTTCACAGAGTTCGTAACGTTGCCGGGCAGCACGGCTACGGATTCATCCGGCAGGAAGCGCCTCACCAACCTGATGAGTCTTGACGTCGACACCAGTTGGTTCGTTCGCTACCGCAGCGCCACCAATCCGGACCTGGGCGCCAGTTTTCCTCAGGCGATCGCTCTCAACGGGGTTAGCGCCATTCCCAGAACCAATGCTGATTTCGGCACTCCCGACCCCAGCTTCGGCGTGCCGGGCAACGCGCAGATCCAGGCGATCGCGAACATAGCGGCCTTTCACTTCGGGGCGATTGAGCAGGGTGGAACGAGTCTTTACGCAGCCATGAGTCAAAAAGTCACGAGCCCGGAAGTGCTTGAGATTACGCTTGGCATCGGCGGAGACGAGATCGCCCACTTTCTGGAATGGGTCGATTTCGCGGGCAACGGAGTGCAGCCGCAAGTGGCGCCATTTACCGACTCCGTATCCGGGCTGACATTCCCCAATTTTTTCAGCCCGCTCAAAGCCAAAATTCAGCCCAGTCTGATTTTCCCGGTCCCGTTTGAATTCAGGCCCAACCTTCCGCATGTCTCGATGATTCGTCCGGTGACCGACCCGGTTGCCGGCGCGGTGGCTGCGGCCGAGGGCTTCGTCTCCAGCGGACTCTTCACCGGTCAATCGGAAGAATTCTTCCTTACCCTAAACGCCCTGGCCGAAGCTGCGGACGCGGCCCGGCGCGGAGCTTAAAGTCGCCGCAATCGCGAGGAAGCCTTCGGGGGAGGGCACTTCACGCGATTTTGCGGCAGTTAGGGGCGCCGTGTCTAAAGCATTCGGGGCGCGGCGCCCGCTTACTTAATTTGTTGGGATGGGCCAGTTTGATGAGGAAGCGGGCCAAACGCGCGGCCCGCCCAGATCCTTCACTGCGCAAAGAACGCTTGTTCAGGATGACAAGTCAAAGGAGGAACACCGATGTTGGAAGGAATATTTCAACCGATGCACCTGATGGTGATTGCCGGAATTGCGTTGCTGATCTTTGGTCCCAAGAAGCTGCCTGAACTCGGCAAAGGGCTGGGCGATGGCATTCGCGGTTTCAAATCCGCAATGCAGGGCAAAGAGGATTCGGTGGCCTCAGCGCCTACGCCGAAAACGCCGGACGTAGGAGTATGAGCCTATCGGAGATGATTTTTCTCGGCTTGCTGGGACTGGTTATTTTTGGCCCGAAGAGGCTGGCCGAGTTTGGTCAACAGGCGGGAAAGATGCTGGCCCGATGGAAGAAGATCAGCGGGGAATTCCAAAGCCAATTGGCGACGGAGATTTCTGGAACGACGAGGGATCGAGCTGTGCCCTCCGCGGCGCCTGAGAGCGGCGCGGGTGAATAGGGCGCGGCAGTGTCATTTTAAATACCTACCTTGGTGACGGTTGACGGGCCTGCGGATTCCGTACTAATCTGCAATTACACCGGGAAGGAGGTGGTCGAATGACAAGTTCTGATTGTAGTGGCACGTGTGGGAGTCTAAGACCAGGTGAGGTGGCTGAGACTTAGAGCTGGTTGCTCTAAGCGGGGCTCCGGGCGGCGATTCAATGAACGCGCCGGGAGCTACAGCCCGCACACTAGCCGGTGAGTAACGGATGCAGGCATCGCGTTGGTCGCGCGAAGGCTTACATCCCTGGGACTTGAGCTTTAGTTCGCGTCCCCGACCCGGGAGTTGCCGTGAGAGGCCACGTAGAGTGACCACCTCTTGGTCAATCCCAAACAGTCCACCGGGCGGCCCGCAGGCTCGATAAGAGCTTGTGGGTCGTTCTGTTTTTTGGCGCGCGAATTTGCCGAGTGCGGCTTGGCGAAGTATGCTTGGCGGGTGCCGTATTCGGACCAATCATATCTTGATCAACAGCGCGAGCGGCGGCGGCTGGCGGCCAACTACGCGGGCATGACCGACGGCGAGTTGCAGCGGTTGGCGCGCCATGCGGAGTCGCTGACCGAGCTGGCGTGGGATGCGCTGGAGGATGAGATGGACCGCAGGCATCTCGAATGCGTCGATGATTCGGCGGCGGAGCCGCGGCAGGAGATGGAAGTGCGGGAGCTGGTCACGATCCGGCAGTTTCGTGATCTGCCGGAGGCGCTGCTGGCCAAGGGGAGTCTGGAGTCGGCGGGGATTGAATGTTTTCTGGCGGACGAGAATCTGGTCCGGCTGGATTGGTTCATTTCAAACTTCATTGGCGGGATCAAACTGAATGTGCGTGCCGCGGACGAAGTGAATGCGCGCAAGCTCCTCGACGAGCCAATTCTTGAGGGCCTCTACATCCAGGGCATCGGACTCTATGAGCAGCCGCGCTGCCCCAAGTGCCAGTCGCTGGATGTGAACTTCCAGGAGCTGGACCGGCCCATTGCTTACATGAGCGCATTTCTTCGCATACCTATGCCTGTGCAACGTACGGACTGGCGCTGCCACGGGTGCGATGCGGAGTGGGAAGATGATGCTGGTGCCTAACATAGCGACCGGATCAGAATTGCATGGCCGTTGCGCGGTTGACTCGAACGAAACTGGGCACTAAGATTCGCAGCACATGGAAGAAGAACCGTTTCCGATTGGCCGCACCATCTCGCATTACCGGGTCCTGGAACAACTGGGAGGCGGCGGGATGGGCGTCGTGTACCGGGCCGAAGACACCAAGCTGCGCCGCTTTGTTGCGCTGAAGTTCCTGCCCGATGGAATCGCGCGCGACGAGTCTGTGCTGGAGCGCTTCCGGCGCGAGGCGCAAGCGGCGTCGGCACTGAACCACCCCAACATCTGCACCATCCACGACATCGACGAGGCGGACGGACATCCCTTTATCGCGATGGAGCTGCTGAAGGGAGTGACGCTCAAGCATCGCATCGGCGGCGTGCCTCTGCCTCTGGAAACGATTCTCACCCTCGGAATCGAAGTGGCCGATGCGCTGGATGCGGCGCAGTCGGAAGGGATTATTCATCGCGACATTAAGCCGGCGAATATTTTCGTGACCGAACGCGGCCAAGCCAAGATTCTCGACTTCGGACTGGCGAAAGTGGTTACGAAAGGAAGCGCGGAGACGCTGGGAGCTGCAACGAAAGACGAAATGAATTTGACCAGCCCGGGAACGACGCTGGGCACGGTCGCCTACATGTCGCCGGAGCAAGCGCGTGGGCGGGAACTGGACGCGCGCAGCGACATCTTTTCTTTCGGCGTTGTTCTGTACGAAATGGCCTCGGGACGCCAGGCATTTACCGGAGAATCGTCGGCGGAATTGTTTGACGGGATTCTCAATCGCTCGCCCATCCCGCTGCTGCGGTTGAATCCGGAGATTCCCACAGAGCTCGAGCGCATCATCAACAAGTCGTTGGAAAAAGATCCGGGCCTGCGGTACCAGCATGCCGCCGACTTGCGCTCGGATTTGCAGCGGCTCAAGCGCGATACGGAATCCGGACGCAGGGTTGTGCAGGAAGTTGTTCCGGTGAGTGGTTCGGGTTCGACGCCGATATCATCCGGCATTCAGGCCAGCGCGGTTTTACGTCCGGGGAGTGCGCCGGTTCAGCCTACACACGGGAGCAGCTCCGCTGTGGCCGCCGTGGCCAAACAGCATAAATGGGGAACCGCGACCATTGGAGTAGTCGTACTGGTGCTGGTGGCTGCTGCGGGTTATGGCGTTTATGCAATGTTTCACCACGCGGGCGTTGCGCCATTCCAGAACTTCAGCGTCACACAGGTCACGAATTCCGGGAAGGCGGAGCTTGCCGCCATTTCTCCTGATGGTAAGTACGTGCTCAGCGTGCTGAACGACAACGGAATGCAAAGTTTGTGGCTGCGCAACGTGCCTACGGCCAGCGATACGCAGGTCATTCCGCCCTCGGCGTCGACTTACAGGAGCTTGGCATTTTCGCCGGATGGAAATTACATCTACTTCCGCAAAGCGCAGAACGCGGTGAACAGCGATTACAACCTCTATCGTGCGCCGGTGCTGGGCGGAACTCCGCAAATCGTGGTGCGGGACATTGATACTGAAATCACGTTTTCTCCGGATGGCAAACGCATCGCATATGCGCGCGCCAACGATCCTGAGATTGGGAAATACCGGCTGCTCAGCGCTGACCTGAGCGGCGCAGACGAGAAGATCCTGCAAATTGCGCCGGAAGCCGAGATGCCGCGGCATCTGTCCTGGTCCCCCGATGGGCAGCAGCTTGCTTTAGCGCTGCAGGCGCCGGGTGATGCCTTTGGTGGAATTGATTTCTTCGATCTCAGCAGCACGAAGGCGCATCGCTTCGATACTTTCAACGACAAGATAACCTACGAATTGAAATGGCTGCCGGAGGGATTTTTGTCGATGTACCGGCAAGCAGGGCCAAATTTTGACAGGGCGCAGATCGGGTTTATTCCCGCTGCCGGAGGACCGCTCCAGCCGATTACCCGCGATACGAACCAATACGACACCCTGACGTTGTCGGGTGACGGCAAAACAT
>JBAUVJ010000412.1:0-6488 GCA_049583165.1 Candidatus Sulfotelmatobacter sp.
TGCGAATGGCATCTACTCATCTCCGTTCATTATGGCTCTGCAACGAAAAGACTTGCCTGCATCCAAGGTGCCCGTATTACGAAAAAATCAAAGCTCTACTCAGACGTTGGTACGCAACGGGAGGCACCGCGGTTCCTGAAAAACGAGGTTCGTGAAAAGTGCGTGCGGAAGCGGCCTCGCGATTGTTGCCGCCCTGGCTCCGCTGGGAAGCTTGCCCAATTGCGAGAATATATTTTCTCGAGACGAAAGTTGATAAAAGGCAACAGTATATTCGATGCGGCACACCCTCTTTTGGCGGTTTCCAAGGCAACTGAAACTGATAAAGTGCTCGGCATCCGCCGGGTGTCCTCAGAGAACCGAAAGTCATCCGATGGTCGAAAAAACTAGCTCATGAAAAGCTTTGGATGAAGCGACGGCCCTCTTGGACTCGAAAGATCGCTTGCGCAATCTCAAACTGATTCTTTCCTATGACGGAACCGACTTTGCCGGCTGGCAAGTGCAGCCTGACACAGTTACGGTGCAGGGCACGCTTGCCTCAGCCATTGGACGAGTCACGGGTGAAAAGGTATTGCCGCAAGGCTCGGGTAGGACGGATGCCGGGGTGCACGCCCTGGCACAGGTCGTGACATTTGTCACGGAGTCTGCGGTCCCTACGGCGAATTTTGTGAAGGCGTTGAACGATGTTTTGCCGGCGTCGGTGAGAGTTCTCCAAGTAGAAGAGGCTGCACCGGATTTTCATGCGCGTCATTCAGCGCGTGGAAAGACTTATCGCTATCGGATTTATCGCGGGGCAATTTGTCCGCCGTTTCTGGCAAGGTATGTGTGGCACTATCCGTATCCATTGGATGAGGGGAGTATGGAGCAAGCGGCGGCGTGCGTGGAAGGCGAACATGATTTCACTTCATTCGCCGCGGTCGATCCGGAGCGGGGACGGGAAAATGCGCCTGTCTCTAATGTGCGGCGGATTTTTTCGTCGACTTGGCAGCGCCAGGGAGATGAGCTTGTTTATACAGTGAAGGGATCAGGGTTCTTGCACCATATGGTTCGTAATCTGGTAGGGACGTTTATTCTGGTTGGCAAAGCAACGCTGAAGGCTGAGGATTTGGCGCGGATTCTGTTGGCGCGTGATCGCTCGGCCGCCGGAGCGACAGCGCCGGCCAGTGGATTGTATTTGGTGAGTGTGGAGTATTGAGGCACCAGTAACAAGATACGTCCCGATAGAGACTGCGTTGAGTATGCCTTCTGATATCCGAGTAACAGTGGGAAAGATATCGTCTGTGAATCCGGCCACAGGCGAACTCCTGGGTGAATTTGAGTGCGCCAACGAGAGTGACGTTCTTTCCGCCGTAAAGCTGGCGCGAGCCGCGCAGAGATCCTGGGCGGAGATCGGGGTTTCTGGGCGGATTGCCGTTCTGCGCGAGTTCCAGCGAAAATTGCACGAGAGAAAATCAGAAGTTGCTGAGGCAATCACGCGGGAAGCCGGAAAGCCGTTAGCCGAAGCGCTCACCACCGAAGTGCTGGTCGTACTCGATGCGGCGCGGTTCCTTATCGAGAATGCCTACCGCCTGCTGCGCGATGAGCCGTTGCCTCATGGAAGTATCGCCACCAAGTTGAAGAGCGGAAAGCTGGTGCGCGAACCTTACGGCGTGATCGGAATTATTTCGCCGTGGAATTATCCGTTTTCGATTCCCGCGACAGAAACTCTGGCAGCGCTGGTTGCGGGGAATGTGGTGGTGCTGAAGCCTTCTGAATTCACGCCTCTGGTGGCTCTGGAGCTGGATTCGTTGCTGCACGCGGCTGGCGTGCCCAAAGACGTTTTCCAGGTCCTGATCGGAGATGGCGCAACTGGCGCGGCACTGATTCATTCGCAAATCGACAAGCTGGTGTTCACCGGAAGCGTCGCGACGGGAAAGCGCATTGCGGTATCCGCGGCAGAACGCCTGCTTCCCGTTGTGTTGGAGCTTGGAGGGAAAGATCCCATGCTCGTACTCGACGATGCCGACGTGGACGTTGCTTCGAGCGCGGCGGTCTGGGGCGCGTTCTTGAATGCCGGGCAGGCCTGCTTATCGGTGGAGCGGTGCTACGTGCATCGTAACCTGTATGAAGAGTTTCTGAAGGCGTGCGCCGAGAAAACGAAACACCTGATTGTGAACCATGGACTGGACCACAACGCCGAGATCGGACCAATGATTCATGAGCGGCAATTGCGGAACGTTGAGTTGCAAGTGGAAGATGCCGTGGCGCATGGAGCACGGGTTCTGGCGGGAGGCACGCGCTTTCCGGAGCTGGGGCCGAATTTTTATAAGCCAACAGTGCTTGCCGACGTGACGCATGAAATGCGCGTCATGCGCGAGGAGACATTCGGTCCGGTACTGCCAGTCGCGGCTTTCGACGATGACGACGAGGCCGTAAAGCTGGCCAATGATTCGGAGTTTGGCCTGGCGGCGTCCCTATGGACGCGCGACTGCACTCGGGGCGAGCGGCTAGCACGGCGGATTCAGGCGGGCACAGTCATGGTGAACGATGTGGTCTCGTGCTTCGGCATCAGCGAGGCACCGCACGGCGGCATGAAATCCAGCGGCATTGGCCGCACTCATGGCCGCTTCGGGCTGGAGGAGATGGTGCGCCTTAAATACGTTGATGCGGACTTAACGCCCGGAATGAAAAAAGTCTGGTGGTATGGGTACGGCACGAATTTTGCCCGGCAAATGGAAGGATTTCTGGATATGCAATTTGCCCGTAGCTTTGGCGCGCGGTTGCGGGGTGCGCTGCAAGCGACGGGAGTGTTGAAGCGGAAACAGTTGTGAGTTGCGAGTTGTGAGTACTGGGTTGTAAGTAACGAATTGCGAGTTTCGGATAAGGAGAGCATATAGCTCCTACGTACAGCGTGGGCTTTGGCTCGCCTTTCGGCTTCAAGTACAATGACGGTCGTAGGGCCGAATCCCGGCGGCGCGAGCGTCCCGTGAACCAAGGTGAGTCCTTTGGCGACTGGCGAAATCACAACTTCCACTCCGCAAACTCCCGCGCAGCTTCCGCATCACAAGGTGAAAATCAAAAAGGCCGGACAACGCGCCTGCAACGAGAAAAACGAAAAAGGCAAATTCTGCGGTGGCCATTTGAAACGCTGGTTTTACGCCACAGACGTAGTCGAGCAGGCCTGTGGCGATGCGGAAAAAGCCTGGGGACCGAATGCCGAGGTCTACCGTTGCGAGCATTGCCAGACGCTGTATTTGCCGAATCCGGCGGAAGCAAAAGTGAACGTTGCCGGGCAGGGAATGATCTCAGTGTTTGGTCTGACGCTGCCACCGAAAGAGAAATGAGCGGCAAGCTTTAGGCATTGAGCAAGCGAAATACGGTTTGCTGCTCTGGCCTCAAACTCAGACCCGCGTTGCGAGCGTGACACGCCGGCGCAGTTCGCTCGCAGCTCGGAACTCATAACTCGAAGTTCTGCATGAATACCTCTGACCTCATCTACGACTGGAACCAGAATTATCCACCGGGATTGAAGCCGCTGGGAGCGGTGCTGCTGAATGATGAAAGCCTGCGTGACGGCTTGCAATCGCCTTCGGTGCGCGATCCTTCGATTCCCGAGAAGATCAAAATTCTGCATCTGATGGAAGCCCTCGGGATCAACTCGCTGAACCTCGGGTTGCCCGGCGCGGGAGCGCGTGCGGTGGAGCATATCACCGCTCTCGCCCAAGAGATCGTCGCAAATAAGATGAAGATTCGCGCCAATTGCGCCGCGCGCACGCACGAGAACGACATTCGTCCCATTGCCGAGATCGTTCAGAAAACTGGACTGGCAATCGAGGCCGCGACATTTATCGGCTCCAGCCCTATACGACGATTTACCGAAGGCTGGTCTGACGATTTTCTTTTGCAGACTACGGAGAAGGCCGTGAAATATGCGGCTTCACTCGGCCTCAAGCCGATGTACGTCACCGAGGACACGAGCCGTTGCGATCCGGAGACCGTGAAGCGGCTGTATGCGACCGCGATTAACTGCGGCGCCCGGGCCATTGTGATCTGCGACACGGCTGGGCACGCTACGCCCATGGGGACGTTGGCGCTGGTGCGCTTTGTGATCGAGGAAGTGGTGAAGCCTTCGGGCGAAAAAATTCGCGTTGACTGGCACGGTCATAGCGATCGCGGCCTCGCCATCGCAAACTCAATGGCAGCAATCATAGCGGGCGCGAATTGCGTCCACGGATGCGCCATCGGTCTGGGCGAGCGCGTGGGGAACACGCAGATGGATCAGATGCTGGTTAACTTGAAGCTGATGGGCATTTCACCCTGGGATCAGCAGGATCTAACAAAGCTAAAGGAATACTGCGAGGCGGTTTCACGAGCCACGGGTGTGTCCATTCCGGCAAACTATCCAGTGGTCGGCGACGATGCTTTTCGCACGGCCACCGGCGTGCACGCTGCGGCGATCATCAAGGCTTACCGCAAGAATGACGTAGTGCTCGCCAATACGGTTTACTCGGGCGTGCCGTCGCATGTGTTTGGGCTAGAGCAGATTATCGACATCGGCCCGATGAGTGGAAAATCGAATGTGCTGTTCTGGCTGGAGCGGCGCGGGATTCCGGCGAGTGACGATCTAGTCGAACGCATCTACCAACGCGCTAAATCCAGCGACCATACACTGAGCGACGCCGAAGTTGTGGAGTGTCTGCCCACCGCGACAACAAATCAGAATTGATTCAAAATGCCAGAGACAATTTCAGCGCCGATGCGACATGCGATTCTTGGGGCAGGCGGCGTGGGAGGCTTGATCGGCGCTTGCCTGGCACACGCCGGAGATTCCGTCACGCTCATCGTCAGGAAGGAGGCCCTTACCGACTATCCGAAGCTACTTCGTCTGGATAGTCCGTTCGGCAATTTTGCCGTCGACGTTTCGGTCGCTTCCGAAGTTCCTGCTGTCGACGTGCTCTGGATTACGGTGAAGGCCACACAACTCGAGGCGGCGCTCACCGCTCTCAAGAACCCTGAGGCCGTGCAAGCCATTGTGCCGCTGCTCAATGGCGTTGATCACGTGGCTCTGCTCCGCAGGCAGTATGGTGCTGGCCGCGTGATCACGGCAACCATAGCTGTTGAGACCCAACGCGTCAGTGCTGGACACATCGTCCAGCGTTCCCCTTTCGCGCGCCTCAATGTTTCTTCCGCAGGACGGGGTTTGCTCGACCATACTCTCGACCAGCTTCAGCAAATCGGTTTTGCGTGCCGTTTCATCGACGATGAGCCCACTCTTATGTGGAGCAAATTGGTATTTTTGGCCCCGTTTGCACTGGCCACAACCGCCGCCGGTAAGGCTATCGGCGAGATCATTTCCGATCCGTACTGGCGCGGTCTCGGCGAAGCTTGTATTCGGGAAGCTTGTGCCGTTGCCAAGGCCGAGGGTGCGGCCGTGGATCCTGACGCGGTTCTCGCCGCGGTGATGGTCATGCCAGCAAACATGCGTAGCTCCATGCAAAAGGATGTGGAACACCACAACCCGCCGGAACTGGATGCCATCGCAGGTCCAATCCTCCGTGGCGCTCGCCGTCACGGAATCGAGGTGCCGGCAACGAAGAAACTGGTGGCCGCTGTGGAACAGCGGGCGGGCTACGTGGAAAGCCGATTGGCGTAGCGCCCGTTCTTTCGCTTCCACTCGCCAGTTCAAAGTTGTTGTCCCGAGTTTTGTTCTACGCGATGGAATCGATTGACCGACCGGTCGTTTAATCAGCGCTCAGGCACCTTGCCCGCAGACATAAGCTTCCCTATTATCAGACCAGAACACTGGGGTTTGTATGGAGAAAAAGGCATCTAAGCCTCAAGTTGCAGAAAGTCCCATCGCTGATGTTTTTG
This sequence comes from Candidatus Sulfotelmatobacter sp., assembly GCA_049583165.1. Lineage (GTDB taxonomy): Bacteria > Acidobacteriota > Terriglobia > Terriglobales > Acidobacteriaceae > Sulfotelmatobacter. The sequence goes on from JBAUVJ010000412.1 coordinate 5,848, forward strand.
ACAATCGTCATCCATCAGCCGCTGAGAAAAACTGGGCCGAGAAAACACTTGCGCCTACGATCGAGAAAGGCCCAGAGCATCCCATCGGATCGCCCACCGGGATCAATGTTGACGAGCATGGGCACGCTCGGTTCACGACGATCTCAGGAGTTCCGATCCGTCGGCTTTATACTGAAGCGGATCTTCCCGCAAACTGGAACGAGGAAAAATATCTTGGCTTTCCCGGCCAGCCTCCCTATACGCGCGGTATTCATGCCACGGGATATCGCGGCAAACTCTTCACCATGCGGCAGTTTTCTGGATTTGCTTCGCCCGAGGAAACCAATCAGCGCTACAAATATTTGCTCGAGCATGGCGGCGGCGGGCTTTCGGTTGCATTCGACCTCCCCACTCTGATGGGCTATGACTCTGACCATCCGGAGAGCGAGGGCGAAGTGGGCAAGTGCGGTGTGGCCATCGACTCGCTCGAAGACATGGAAATTCTATTCGGCGGCATCGACCTTGAAAAGACCACAGTCTCCATGACGATCAATTCGCCAGCCTCGGTGTTATGGGCAATGTATCTGGTCGTCGCCGAGAAACAAGGCGCGGATTGGAAAAGAATCTCCGGCACGATACAAAATGACATTCTCAAGGAATAC
>JBAUVJ010000413.1:0-28113 GCA_049583165.1 Candidatus Sulfotelmatobacter sp.
GCGCCAAGGTCTCCCTTGCGTTGCACGGGCGACTTTGGCTCAAAGGTATAGACGATCATGCTTTTCCCCATCGTATCGTCCCAGCGCAGGGGCGTGAACCGAGATTTTAGGACGATATCGGCCAACAGAATATTGTCCTTGGGATGGACGACACCCGGCTTCTGCGCTCTTCGCTCATCCAGGCGCATCTTGTGCTCGACTTGCTTTTCTTGTTTGTGCAGGTCGTTTTCGGATACCAGCTTCCCATCGTGGCCGATATGGAGCGTAAAAAATTCGTATGCCGTGGGCGTGATGTAGTAGATATCCGTGTGTCGATTCCGGACTTGCCCGCTCTTATCCAATGTGTAAAGCGTGGTCGTGTCTGTGAAGGTGTATTGGTTCAGCAGGGATTCGACTTCCTTCTGATGCCGGACCACTCGGGCCATTAACGTGTCTGTGTCCGGAAAAGAATTCTGGGCGGGCAAGGTCGACTGGCTCTGAGCGTAGAGCAGTGCACTATAGATCAATGTTGTACAGACGGTGGCTCGCGCAAGTTTTCTACCAAGGCGTTTGCTGTTCACCCGATGAACCCCGGGAATGCTCATCGTGAATAACTTGAATATCTTCATAACTATTGCTTTCGGCCTCGTTTCTCTCCACGAAACTAACCCGAGCCAGGGTCTTCTGGTTCGCCTAATCTGCGGCGAGAGCGGCTTTTGCGGTGAGCCGAGGGTTCCGCGCGCCGAAATGAAGCAGGACGCCCGGTGTTGTGGACTAGAATACGGATCGTGTTCAAGCGCGACGAACTAGGTTTCCCGTCTTTCCGGCAGTTGCAGCTGATGGGGTGGAGCGGCTTTTATTTGCTGCTGCTGCTGGTAGTGCTCCCCTACCGCAAACCGGGAGAGTTCTGGGATGAGACCGTCTGTTGCGCTTTGTGGTTTCTTGGAAGTTGCTTGCTGCGCCCCGTGTGCCGATCTCTTTTCCGGCGCTCGCTTCCCTGGCTTACCTTGGAAGTGCGCGCGTTTGCTTGGTCCGCGGCGCTGGGGGTGGTCGCCACTTTTATCTCGGAACTCGCGCTCGTACATTCCATTGGGAGGATTTGGTCCGACTTTCTGGAGAATTGGCTGCAATCCACAGTAGTCCTTTTTCTTTGGTGCACACTCTACTTCAGCGTTAAACAATGGCAGCAGGCGGCACGCGAAAGAGAACGGCTGCTGCGAGCCGAAGCTGAAGTGCGCGATGCTCGGCTCAGCGCCTTGCGTTACCAACTCAATCCGCATTTCCTGTTTAATTCTCTGAATGCCGTGTCCACGCTTGTCCTGGATGGCAATGCGCCCGCGGCTACCCGCATGCTGGCGCAGATCGGCGAACTGCTCAGAACTACGCTCGATAGCGACGGCGGCCCGGAGACTCCGCTATCTCAGGAAATTGCGTTCACCGAGCGATACTTGGCGATTGAGCAGACCAGACTCGGAGGCCGGTTACGTGTGGAGATCACCATCTCTCCAGAAACTTTGGACGCGCTCGTCCCCAGCATGTTGTTGCAACCTCTGGTGGAAAATGCCGTGCGGCACGGTGTGGCCCCGCTCGTTGAGGGCGGAACGATTCGAGTCCAGAGCAAGCTTCACGGCGCTCAATTGCAGATCAGCGTCCAGAATTCGGGGGATCCCCGCGCTGGGCTGGCGCAGAAGAATCAGCCTGCTAATGGCATCGGGCTCAGCAATACCGCCGAGCGTCTGAAAACGCTCTACGCTACCGATCACAAGTTTTTGTTGAAATGGCCAGAAGCAGGCGGCTGCGAGGTCACTGTGGAACTGCCTTTGCGAAAAATCGTCGAGCAGCAAGGGGCGCTGGCGTGCGCGCGCTGATTGTCGACGATGAGCCCCTGGCCCGCCGCGGCGTTCTGCTGCGGCTCCGGAAGTTCGGAGATATCGAGATCGTCGGCGAATGCGGGGATGGCCTATCCGCGGTGGAGAAAATTCTCGATCTTTCGCCCGACGTTGTCTTCCTTGATGTGCAAATGCCAGGTATGGACGGCTTCGAGGTCCTGCGTACCCTACCTAAAAAGGATCTACCCGGCGTCATCTTCCTCACGGCCCACGAACAACACGCGTTGCGGGCTTTCGAAGTTCACGCCCTGGATTATCTGCTGAAGCCGATAGATGACGAGCGCTTTGCCGCAGCCGTAAATCGAGCACGAACACTTTCCGACTTAACTTCCAAGAGCCGAATGGCTGAACACATCCTGCAGATGCTCGGGCGGGGTTCGGAAAAATATACGTCGCGCTTCACCGTGCGCACTGGTTCTCGCATTCAGATCGTGCTCGCCGAAGATACCGACTGGATCGGGGCGGCGGGAGACTACGCGGAATTACACGCGGGCGGCCGCTCTCATCTCTTGCGCGAGACCATGAATTCACTCGAACAAAAGCTTGACCCGGCGAAGTTTCTTCGCATTCATCGTTCTCGAATCGTGCGGGCCGCCTGCATCGTGGAGTTGCACGCCATCGATAATCGCGAGTACTCGGTCAAGCTCGCCGACGGTTCGGAACACCGTTCCAGCCGCACCTACGCCGACAGGCTCGAGCAATGGCTGTTCTCCGCGAGAACCGAGTGAACTGCGAATGGTATTGCACTGGTCTCCGTCGATGGCGGCGAGTCGCACTTGTCGCTTTCCTCCTGACGCGTGCAATACCTTGACTTCCCTGCACGCACCGAAGACCGGATTAACCAGGGAAGAATGCTCCTGTGCCGATCCAGAATTGAGCAAGGGATTTGAGATTCCTCTTATAAGTGCGGGTGACGGTATATTCCTTGCCGCCCTCGACTCGCAGGCAATATTCTCCCGTCGATAGCGGCCTTATTTCTTCTACAAACGAAGTGTTCACGAGCACAGATCGGTGGATGCGGATGAATCCATGGGTTTCGAGCTTTTCTGCCACCACCGAAATAGACTCACGTAGTAAATAGGGACTCGCGTTCGGTTGGAGACACACGCATTTACCCTTGGCTTGAACGGAAACAACGTCGCCCAGATTGACAAAGAGTATCTTTCCCTTGACCTTGATGGCCACTCGCAGAGACTGTGGCTTCGCACGCGCCTGCAACCCCTGGAAAGTCTCCATTGATCTCGTGGTTTGTTCCCCCGCATCGCCTGCTATCGCCAACGCCTCACACGAATGCTGCGCCACGCCATCAATCAGAGAATCGCCAGCGCCTTCTGGACTTGAGGCTGCATGTCCGGCTTCGCCCATCTTCAGAGTATTCATCGCGGTGTCCTAATTTACCTGCCCAGCCGTTCCGTCTGACGAAGTCCAGTTGAATCGCTTTCCCAAAGCGCCCGCCATCGTCCTTAACACACGGAACTGTTCGTCTCAACAGCCATGCCGGAAACACCAGGGACATCCGATTGGCCGGGGCCGGATCGGGCGGTCCCTAGGTTACTTCTGCCCAGTGCTTACGGCTGACGGAAAGCTGGATTGCGCGCCGAAATAACACTCAATGGAATCCAACTTTCCGTTCCTGATTCTGAGATACTCCACATTCCGGAACGATTTACCGTTCTTGGTGTGGCAAAGATACTTCACAAAGGCATCGTCCGCGCCAGTGGTGACCCGTTCGAGGTCAAAATGTTGAATGAAATCAACCTGTGTGTCCCAGCATTGCGTTTTGAAAGTGCTCTTGCTGATGTGGTCGTCGCCGGCCGCGCTCGAGAAGGTGAAGTTGTCGGCGAGCAGGATATCGAACGTGCCCAGATCCTTCTTTTCCCAGGCTCCGTACCAGTTACGGATAATCTCCTCGTTCGTTAAGTTCTGCCCTCCCAATGCGCTGGCACTTGCCGGCCCCGGCATGCTCACGGCAAGAAGCAGCGCGCAGCTTCCCGTTGTGAGCAGGTTCCTGCGCGACATGGTAGTCCTTGTCATCGTTCGTTCTCCTTTTCATGAAGTAGTTGGAACGCTTCGCCCGATTGATTTGGGGGAAGGCATGCTGGTCGAACGGTTAATTTCAGATCGTACCGGCGCTGGTCTGCAAAAGCGCTCCAGAGGCCGAATGTCGCCGCAGTTGTGATTCAAAAGCGCAGCTCTGATCGTTTTCCTCCTTGGCGGCGGTCTCTTGCGTGTTATATCATACAAACCAGTTGGTATGTACATATTGCTACGCCTTCGACCAGATGCGATCAGACCCGCTTGCGGTTGCCCGGCGCGCGAAGAGAACCCAGCCAGCCTACGATATTTCTGGTTCCCATATTCCACACCTTCGCATCTTGAGCGTTCTTTGCCAACACTTCGTAGCCTTCGACCATCGCTATCAGAAAACTGGCAGTCTCTTCCGGGACCAAGTCGCGGCGGACTGTTCCCTGAGACTGCCCCCTCCGCAAAGCCATGGCAATTTCTTCTTGCCAGGCCTGGAAGATCCTCGCCAATCGCTTGCGGAATTGTTCGTCGAGCTGAGACATCTCCTGCGCCAAATTGACCAAGGGACAACCTCCCTTTACGTCTCTTGGCCGAGACGGTATCGCCTGGACAATGCCGACCAAAGCATCGACAGGGTTCTGGTCCTTGCTCCGTTGCAGAGGTAGCATCCACCGGTCGCGGGTAATTTCTCCGATGACCTCTTCAATAATGGCGTATCCCAGCGCTTGCTTGTTTTCGAAATGGTAATAGAGCGCTCCCTTGGTGACGTTGGTGGCGGCCAGAATTGTATCGACCCCGGCACTCTGGAAGCCGTATCTGTAAACCTCCCGAAAAGCGGCTTGTAGCAGGCGTTCCCGCGTACGCTCAGGATTGCGCAGCCTCGGTACTCTTCGTTTTGCACTCTTGCGTACTATCAACATACCAACCAGTATGTATGGTGGCGTTCACAACGTCAAGAGAAACATTATCATCCCGTTTTTTGTAGGCATTAATCGCAGAACTCTCTGTTTTGGTAGATTCCCGCGTCGAAGCAGCCACTCCAACGCTTTGCAGCAATTCGCTAATCACGTCTGCCCGTTGACTGTGGTTGTAGGTTCATTCCCGATTTCACCACACCCGCGGGTCGGCGCCCAAACCTCCGAAGCACGTGGTCATTCGAATGCCATTGCAGATGTTGTATGTGCTGGGCAGAGAGTCCTCGATTTTCGAAGCACTGATCCAGAGAATTTCAATAAATTCCGAAAGGAAGGCATAACATGTTGAACCTCAGCCCCCGTCGCCTCGGCGCACGAATTACGCTGCTGGCGCTGGTTGCTTTACCCGCGCTGCTGTTCTGTTCTGTGGCATTCGCCCAGACCTCAGTATCAAACGGCAGCATTTCGGGCACGGTGACTGACACCACCGGCGCAGTAGTGCCCGACGCCAAAGTCACCATTACGGGCCCCACTGGGCAAACCGTCCATGCCACCACCAGCGGCGCCGGAACGTATGCTTCTGGGGCGCTGGTTCCGGGCACCTATTCCGTGCGCGCGGAAGCCAAAGGCTTCAAGACGACGCAACTGTCGGTGGACGTTCAAGTGAACAACACCGCTAACGGCAGCATTAAGCTTGAAATCGGCCAGGAGAGCACCGTAGTCGAAGTGCAGGCCAGTGAAGTTGGCGTGAACACCGAGCAGGCCGAAGTGCAAGGCGTCCTCACTGCATCGCAAATTTCAAACCTGCCGGTCAACGGCCGGAACTTCCTTGATCTGGCCCAGCTCGAACCCGGCGTCCAGATCCAGGACGGCGAGAATTTCGATCCGACCAAGGTTGGCTATTCTTCGATCTCGTTCGGCGGCCGTTTTGGGCGTACAGCCCGCATCAGCGTCGACGGCGTCGACGTCAGTGATGAGACCGTCGGCACCACGACCGAAGACATTCCGGCGAGCTCGATTCAGGAATTCTCGCTAGCGCAGTCCAGCCTGGATCTCTCGAACGATCTGACTTCGTCTGGCGCGGTGAATGTGACCACCAAGTCGGGCACCGACACCTTCCACGGCGAGGCTTTCGGCTACTTCCGCGACAGCACTGTCGGTGCCGCTAACCTGCCTTCACCGATCGACCCAGTGACTGGCCAGAGAATCCCAACTCCCTGGCAGCGCAATCAGGAAGGGGCCGACATCGGCGGACCGATCATGAAGGACAAGCTGTTCTTCTTCATGGACGGCGAGCGCACCCTGCAACACGAGGCCGCACCGGTTCTCCAAGCGGCTCCGTTCCAAGATTTTTCGGGAACCTTTCAATCCCCCTTCAAAGAAGATGAGCTAACCGGCCGCCTGGACTACTCCCTGACCAAGACCGCGCGTCTCTTTAGCCGTTTCAACTATTTTCAGAATTCAGCCGACGCCACCTTTTTCTCAAGTAGCTTCTCTGTCTACAAGAACAAAGACTACACGCGGAATATAGTCGCGGGACTGGATTTCACCACCGGCAGCTTCACCCATACCATCCGGTTTTCGTATCTCAAGTTCCAGAACCAGATCGTCGACGCCGTGACAGGCTCGAACCTCCCATTGGCCAACCTCGGAGTCAATATTTTCATCGGGAGCTTCAGTACAGGTCCGAACGAACTCGCACCGCAAAGCACTCCGCAAAGCGACCACCAGGTCAAGTATGACGGCAGCAGGATTATCGGCAAACACATTCTTCGCTACGGCTTCGGGTTTAACCACATTCAAGGCGGAGGCTTTGCCAGCTTTTTTGGTACCGCTCCGCAGATCAGCGGTACCACTCCTCCTCCCGACGGCAACCCGCTAGACGACCACATAAGTCAGGTACTCGCATCGAATGGTCAAGGCTTCTCCACCACTGAACCTGCCTTGGGGTTCCCGGCAGGTGGCCTGGGACCAGACAATCGTTTATCTCTTTATATCGGTGATAGCTGGAAGGTGCGGCCGAATCTGACCGTTGCCCTCGGCTTGCGTTGGGAACGCGATACAGGCCGGACCGACAGCGACCTTCCCGCCATTGCTGCCATTAACCAGTTTTTTCCAGGACATGGAAACGCGGTGAGAAATCCCAATCTCAACTTCGCTCCGCAATTGGGCATCGCCTGGGATCCGAAGGGTGACAGGAAGACGGTGGTTCGCGGCGGCATCGGGCTTTACTATGAGAACGTCATCTTCAACAACGTTCTCTTTGACCGGCCCGCACGTTTACAAAATGGTGCATTCCTTCAGATTGTAGAACCTTGCTCAAATGGCACAGGAGTGATAGGGCCTGATCCAGCGCAACTTGCTTTGGGTGAAACTACGGCAACTGCCTGCTCAGATACCATCGGCAATGCAGCCTCTACCGTAGTGGCATTCGAGAACACGTTCAAAGCCAACACACCGTTTAGCCTGACCAACCCCAATGGCGCTTATATCGGCAACTACTTGACGCCAGGCAACCCACTGTTTGGCGCAAACGTAAACGTGTATGACAATAGCCAAGGATTGTTCGATTCCAACTATGTCAGCCCACGCTCAGTGCAGATGAACCTCGGTATCCAGCACGAAATCCGTCACGGAATGGTGTTAAGCGCGGATTTACTGAGGAACGTTGAGACCCATGCCCTGCTCGGGATCGATCTCAACCGCGCTGGGGACATCTCCAACTTTAACCCTGCCAATGCCGCAGCCGCGATCTCGGCGACTGAGACAGCTTTCGGGCACCCTGGGAACCTCCAGTCGACCATCAATGCGGGAGCTATGATCGGCGATTTCGTAGGCAATGGCATGGGAAGCCCTCTCGATACGGGCGGAGCTTGCGCTTGCGCCTTCACGGGAACCAATCCAGCCCTTGGTCAGTTTTACATGCTGGAGCCCGTCAGCCGATCGGTCTACAACGCCCTGCAGATGAAGTTGACGCAGAACGTTGTGAACCCGGCTCCCGGGCTGAAAGCGGTAAACTTCCAAGTCGCCTACTCGCTCTCGAAATTCGTAAATCCCCTGGCCTTTCAAGGCCCCCCACCCCCGGGGAACCCGGCGGCTCAGAATGATCAGGATTTTGTTCTGACTGCGGCGGATAACGATCAGCCGCTGCGATGGATGGGGCCGTCACTGCTCGACCGTACAGACCAGCTCTCCTTCGGCGGAAGCTTCGATGTAGCCCGTGGCTTCCGTTTCGGAGTCATCTCGCACTTCTATAGCCCGCTGTCCAGCCCGGTGATAGTCGGTCAAAATTTTACTCCCGGACAAATCTACCAGACCGACTTCACCGGAGGTGGCCTTGAGAACCAACCCATGCCCGGCACCAGCAACGGAGCGTTCATGCGCCAGTTTGGCGTGACTGGAATGAACAACGCAATCAACGGCTACAACGCGATCTACGGAAATGAGCCCACCCCGGCCGGCCAGAAGCTGGTCACCGCTGGCTTGTTTACCGTCGCGCAACTGCAACAGATTGGCGCTGTGGCTCCGATAGTGGCACAGGCCCCACCAAACCAGTTGACTTACCCATGGACTAGAGCCCTGGATTTCAAAGCTAGCTGGGATCATCGGTTCGATGAGCGCTTCACGATCGAACCGAGTATTGGCTTCTACAATGTGGCTAACTTCTCCAACTTTAACCAGCCTCCGGGCGTGATGACCGGCTGGCTTACCCAAGGTAGTGGTTCGATCAACAGTATTGCTGCTGGAAGCAGCAGCGCTCAATCCTTCCGTGTCGGGAATGGAACCGGCGTATTCGGTCTGGGTGCACCGCGAGTGCTGGAGTTTGGTTTGCATCTCACCTTCTAGACCCTGCTGCAACTGCATTTCGGGCCGCCAGTCAAACACTGGTGGCCCGTTTATTCTTGAAGTGGTTCGGTCTCGCTGGAATTGTTCTCTAATCTGTAACCTCTGGCAGCCCGACGATATCGCTTTCAGCGAAACGACGAAAACTTGACGAGTAAGAGTCCCGGTATCTTTTCCAGGCGTCCTGGACCACGTCAATTTTCGTCCATTTAGTAAAAATCGGAGACCACCCTCGAACATAGGGATGGGCGCGCTTCTCAGGCAGCCTAAGATCCAGCTGGTTGAAAACCACAAAGACAAACTCGATCAGACCAGAGGAAAACTGCACTGCGTAGTCAATCCGCTCGGGAGTGCGTCCCTTTTTCCAATCGCTCCCCGCACCGAACATCATGTCGAAGAAACCGGGAAGGTTCTCGTCGGTGCGGGCTTTTTCGAGCAGGATATTATACCGTTCCGTGTGCGCGGCGGAAAAACGGTCCATTTCTGGTGTGGAAGCCCACCAAATTGAGCGGAGGTTCTCAAAGTATTGCTGTCGGCCTGAAATCGTGGCACAAGCAAAATCCGCCGCATTGGAACTGGCCGGCTCGAAGACCGAAAGGGCCACGTGGTGCCCTAGCCGGCGATAGCTTTCAAACTGCGACTCCGTGAACCACTGATCCGTCGTGCTGTCGTGCGGAAACACCGGATCCTGCTTTTTGTAATTGAGAACATCAGCAGGTTCGTCTCCGGTGAGGGACGACTTTATATAAACCACTACGCCCGTCGTTCCGGGATCTTCGGGGTATGTGATGGTCCCTACGACACAATGTGCGGAGCTGTCTTGAGAGTCTTTCATATGTTGCAGCGGGCGCAGGCCGAGCGCAACCTCGGCTCCGAAATCAATACGGCACTTGCGGATCGCCATGCCAATCCCTTCGAACTTGAGATCACCATCCGCTTCGCTGTCGCAGATCACGATGTAGCGGCAGCGGCGGCGAACCAGTTCATATAAACCCATGTTGTCGAAGTGGCCGCCATCGCTCAGGTAAACATAGTTGCTGGTGTCGTTGGTTCGACCAAGCAATTCATACACCAGGTACAGCAAAGAAAGGTGCGGTGACGGCCAGGGATAGCAATCCTCAGTGCCCAGCTTCGTCCCGTCTTCATTGAGCCTGCGGGGATTACACAGCCACCAGCCCAGGCGAACATCGAAAACAGTCATCAGGAACGCTGTGGCCGGATTGCTGTGGTAGCCCATGTTCGGGCTCATGGCTGCACCCGAAATGGCCGCGACAGTGTCGATGTGAACACCAGGATGGGTATACGCGTACTTCGCAGTCTCGACAAAGCCGTTGAAGCGTAAAGCCTCGGGGCCTCGCGCTTCCGTCCATGGGAGATCATAGCCGGAATAGAGTGGAGTAAAAGCGAAGGACGCACCTTTGCGGTCCTGCCACGCCAGATCCTCGCCAAAGGTCAAATTCAATGTTGTGCAGAAAATGGGAAACGGGCCGTTGTAGCCTTTGCCCGGCCGCGCATCGCTCAGCAGCTCGCTGAGCGGTATGTTTGTGTCGGTTTCATCGAATCCGGTAAAACGATTGGGGTGCCGCGGAATGTTTGATGCTCCCAGATAACAACGTGCCAGACGGTTTCGATAAAAAGCATGCAGAGAAAATTCGTTGATGTCTACTCTCCAGGCAAAGATCACACAGATCAATACTGCAGCGAGATAAGTGCAAAACAAATACCAAGGTCCTGCCATTGAGGCTCTGTGAAAGACTGTGTCGGCCGCCGCCGAAATCAAAAGCAGAAGTCCGGCGATGAATACATAAGGACCCACCACGGCGGCAATTTCAACCTCGCTGAGACCGGATGGTTCGTCGCTCTCTGCCCCATTGGACTTCGAACTTTTCCCGGCCAGCAAACCGCGAATAGTAGCCGCAGCCCAGACCGTCAGCGCCGGCACTCCTCTCTGCCACTTAACCCAAAGCCATACAACTGCGGAATGCCCGAACAGAGAAGAGCCAAAAGATAAAATCCACAGCAGGATGATTAGCCCAATGCAGCCGGCCAGTCTCGTCAGCCACTCGCGGCGCCCATCGTCAAACATGCGTCCCAGAAGGCCTATTACCAGGAGGATTGCGACCAGTGGCCCCGCCAGCGTGAGGGGTGGGCCGGCGACTAACACCAATCGCCACCAATAATGAGGCGAGATGTGGTAGAGCTTGCCCAGCAGAACGATGCTCCCACCAATCGATGCGGCGCCCGCGACAGCGGAGATAGCACAGACAGAGAACAAGCCCAGCATGACGAAAACAAACTTCAGGTGTGCGAAGCACTTTGGCTGGTTCCAGAAATCGCTGACTTTTTTGTATTGAGAAGTCCGGTGATGGGTCTGTAGATAACAAAGCGGCGCGCCGCCCGCCAACGCAACCGTAAGAGATAACGCCAGAAGAAGAAACGCGCTGGCTAGACAAATCAGCGCGAGATTGATGCCAAACATGTCGGCCATGGCGAACGGCAGCAAGAGCGTGAGCAACATAGCCGACACTGTCAGCGGCAACACGATCCATCGGATTACTCCTTGCTGTCCGTAAGCCCGAGGCTCTCCGGCGCTCTCCCGGCTGAAGGAGACGAGGTTTTCACCGATCAGATAAGCTGCCTGTAGGGTCAGATAAAAGATAGCGCCTACGAACGCGGCCACCGCTGGAGGACTGTGCGGAGCAATGCGGGGCGATGCCAACCAACGCAGCACGAGCGCCACCAAGAGAAGCCCTGAAAACAGAATGATCTGGTTGAGGAGCGTATTGCGCAGCCAGGTTGCGATTGCAACCCAAGTGTCCCCGCTGAGCAGGCCATTCTCAGGCGTGAGGTAGTTGCTGTACCGCCGCAGCCAGCGGATCGGCTCAGGATGGTCGCCGGGATTGTGCGGCTCTGGAAGAGGAATAAGCCGTTTTTCAACTTCCTCAAATCCCCATCGCTTGCTCCAGGCGGCGAACCACTGATGGATGTAGCCTCCGCCCGAAACCGTCGAGAGATAATCAAAACATCGCAGCAGTTTGAGTTCGGCGAGTCCCTGCAAAATGCCAAGATTGAAGGTCGCGCTGCGTATGCCGCCGCCAGAAAAACAGAGTCCCATGAGTCCCAGCTCAGTAGCACGCTGGTAAGTATCTGCGCCCGGATCCAGCGGGGGATCCGGCGGCTTCATGTTGACTTTTGCACGACGCATTTCAACCTGATCTAGTTCCCGCTCCAGAAGCCACTTGCTGGGCGTGTACCCGGTTAGCGAAGCGAGGCGAGCCTGCACGTCGGCCCGCGATTCAAGCTCTCCCGCAAGAGAACCCGGGTCTGGCGGCCTGGCTTCAAACGAAGAGTCAAGGACTTTTTCCAGCAGTGGCCCTTTTCCGGAGCCCAGCTTACGAAACGTTTCTTCCGCTAGCTCTCTTACGTAGTCCGCCATGTTCCACGCCTCTCAATCTTCGTGGGTTTCTCGTTACGCGCTTTTCCCGAGCGTATGCGCCAGAAACTTTGATGGCTTGCCTAAAGCCGTTTCAAAAATGCGATCAAGGCGTGCTTGTCGGCATCGCTCAGGCCCGGTTCCCCGCCCGTGAATTTGTCGGTTCCAAAGTAATGACCGCGATTCACAATCAAATCTGGACATTTGCTCAGCGCAAGCAACTGATCGACGACGTTGGCGAAGACTTTTTTTGCATCCTCGTCGCTCGCTCCCGGTGGCAGTTGCTTAAGATCCTTAGTGATCTTCACGACGACCTTTAACAGCGCTTCGTCATGCGCTAAGCGTTCAGCTGGATCCTTGCTCTCTGAAAGTGGGTTCAGGTTGGTGAGGAGCCCTACAGGCGTGCCTTTGGGGATAGGCCCAATCTTGATCATCTTGTCTTTGTCATCGATCAGCCAGGGAAAAAAGCGAGCGAGACCACGCAGCTCCTGCAGCGCATCGGGAAGATAACCGTAAGAAATCTTGAGATAGCTTGTCTCGGTGGTGCGGTCGATCTTGCCGGGAATTTTGTCTCCGAGTAACTCGTCTTGCTCGCGTTTCTCCGGCCAGAGCATCTTCTCGATTGAATCTTGGAAGGAGTCCAGCCTTCCTTTCACCGACGGATCACCGGTAAACTTTCCGACGCTGTTGTTCAACAAGAACGGTGCAGTCGACCACAGGCTGACCAGAGATGGTGGACGCGTGTAGCCACGGCCTCCAGCGGGCATGTCGTAAGTTTTCGGCTCGCCCGTGTAGGGCTGATACCACGTGATTGTTCCCACCGAGGGCAGGTCTTTGTAAGACTGCGAAGAAAAATTGTCCCAGATGTTGTCAGCCAGAGCATTGGTTGCCAGTGGGCTGCATGCGTTAGTTTGCAGGAGCGTGACGGGAATGCGCAGCTCGCTGGAGAGAAAATTGTGATCCAGGAAGTCGGGCTGGTCGACGATTTTTTTCATTTGGTCTTTGAAATCGTCTGTCTGTGTCCAGGCCCAATATTTGTTCCAGCAATCGAGATAATTCTTCCCTGCACATCCTTGTCCATCATCGATCGCGATGGCCGCAACATTCGACGGAGGCGTGGGCAGTTTGCTGGAGTGGCAGCGGGCACAGCGCTCCGCGAAAACTTCCTTGCCCTTCGGAACCAAAGCATCGTCGGCTTCAAGAGCCTTCCTGGCATCGGGATTGGTCTTCCGCAGATCTTCCAGGTGATGCGCGCCTGTACTCTTCAGGAAAAAGAGCGCCATGTCCGGAGTCTGCGCTTCTGTGGCGGCAAAATAGGCAGAATTCTTGCGCGCGACAGAAATTTCGATCGGCGAGATTGGCTTGCCGCCGACAAGAGCGTTGAAGTGCAGCAGCCATTCTTCACTGAAAGTGCCAATGTTCAGGTAAACACGATTTAGCGCCCCAAGCGCGCCCACTGAATCCGATCCGTCCTTCAGTACGCGAGGCGTCCAGACCGTGCTCGGGGCCAGGTAATAATTGGTCAACGGCCCGCTCGAAATAAATTCGTTGAACTGCTTGTTGTTCTTTTGTCCGCCGGCCAGGGTTTCCTTGCCCCAGCGCCGCGCATTTTCCAGGCGCTCCGGCAGCAAATAGACCGCATTCATCGTTCGCGGATTATTGATGTTGTCCGTGGAGACAAACGAAGTATCGAGCGAGCCCGGTCTCGAGGTATGGAAGAGTTGCCAGACGAAATTATCTTTCTCACCCTCCCAATAAAAAATTCTGTCGATCCAGAAGTATTGCGCGCCTACATTAGAGCTTAGGTTCTCCCACTTCGGTTGGTTCGGATTGTCAGGAGGCTTGAGCGGATTGGGACCAACATGGCAGAACCCGCAAGACATTCCTACTCGATACGGGCGGACCAAATTCTTATCGTTGTAGTAACACGGATCCTTGTAGTACCTTTCGGCGTCCCAATTCCTAGCCGCTTTTTCGTCAAAGTCCGGATTGGGGAAAAGCCGCATACCCACAATGCCGGTTTCATAGCCATAGTAGGAACCAACTGGAAAGTTCTTGCCGTTGATGGTCGTGCCCCGCGAACCGATCCTTACGCCGGGATATTTCTGCTCATTCTCAAATGGATCGGGTTTGCAGTCGGCGCGGCGCTTATCCAGCCAGAGGCCCCACCTCTCTGGATCGGGGCCTGTCGCCTTCTCAAAGCACGGATCATTGACCAGGCCGAGGTACTGCCAGCGTTGATCACGGCTGAATCTAGGGTCGATCTTCAGCAATTCGGGATGGGAGGAGAGAACCTTCAGGAAATCCAGGGCTCCGGCGCTGCGGTAAATCAGGGTGTCCCAAAGGTGGTCATCGCCGGCGGTCCATACGATCCAGGTATTTCGTCCCTTGATGAGCGCCGACTTGTCGCTTTCGGGCGCATCTTTGATAAGGTCGATGCCGCCGTCCATATCATGGAAGTAATCCTCGTCCGCCGCTGGGAAACTGGAGGCCTCGCGGCCGGCCTGCAGAGCTTCATCCTTTACATGTCCGGGGCGGGGTTCGCGATACCAGTGAATGCTGTACACCACCACAGCGAACACAATTACGACGAACAAAACCAGCAAGACTCTTGCGCGCCCATGTTCCAATCTATTAGACACGGTTTTCCCTCCTCATCTACCGGCGCCGAATGGCTCGGATATTGGCTCGGCTACAGACACGTCCATATCGTTTATAGTGTCCCGAGTCAAAAGTCCGTTTCACCCGGATCAATCCAAATCTCACTCTCCCAACCGGCCCAAATACCGCAGAGCGCTGATGCCAGGCAGAAAAAAATAAGCTCCTCCGCGCACGGTAACGAACTGTGGCACTTCCATAATCCTTCGCCGAATTGTGCCGCTTTGCGGAATGGAAAAAGCATTGGTGAATGGGCATCCCGTGATCGCCGCCCGGTTTCCCAGCAAGGGATCGCTCTCTTCCGTGAGCCCGTCGAACTTGGTGCGCATCAGCCATGCATTCTGCACAAATTCGAACTGCCGCTGAATATTGGCGTTGATTGCGAGAAACTGCAGACCGCTCTCTGCAGCGTTCGGGGGAGCAGTCTGCAACGCCTCCTCGGGAGTCAACTTGGGCCCGTATTCGCGTCCGCGCCGGAGCATACGATGGAACCGCGTCGAGGAAATCAGATCATCCCTGAGGTTCTTGTCGCCAAAACCAAGAGTGTGTATGAGAGTGGAAATCAATCCCTTGGGAGCGCCCGGAATATCGGCATTGCGCGGATTCGCGCGGCGGATGTGCGCGCCATAAGGGCAACGCGTACCATTTACGTCGGAGTCATAAGTAAACTGGTTTTTCGCGGTTTCGTCAGGCGTCTTGCCAATGCCCGGGATTGCTTCTCGGCTCAGTGGCACCAGAGGCGAGCCGTCCGCCAGCACCCGGCCAACCATGTAGCTGCCAAGCTTCTGCCTGTCACCTGGATTTGAATTCGCCGACCGATCAAGGAATTGCCAGAATCCGCGCACATCTTGCGCCAACTGGCGCATCACCACGTAGGTCCCGTTGCGTCCTAGGTCCTTTTTGCCCGGTTGGTTTTCGGCAAAGGGCAACTCCGAACTGCCGCGATCTCCCGGATCGAGCAGCGGACGGTCGGTGTACTGTCCGTACTCATTCCTGTATCCGAGCAGGAATTCTCCCAGACAAACTACATTGCTGTAGTCACGCTCGTAGCCATTGATTGGAACCCTCCGCGTCTGATCCCAATCGATCAGGGCTTGGCTGATTCCGTCGATGAAGCCAAATGGCTCGCGCCCTCCCATATTCGAAGTCGGAAGACAGTGGATCTCTTCAAACGCATCGCTCCACGATGAACCCTTGATCGACTGCTTCCATGAGTCGAGCAGGCCTGCCTCAGCAAATAGCATCACAACCGCATGGGGAAAGTCGCCAGCGTTGCCCCATCTCCAGCTCGACGGAGAATTGGCCTCGATATCGCCCAAACGCCGGGACCGATCTTCGTTCCCCGCCATGCCGGAGAGAAACTCCGTGGAAAATCCTGCGATCACACTTCGAGGGACGTTCAAAGATTCCAGTCCCTGTTGAGTGAACGCAAGCTGTAGCGCGGTTCTGGGTCGTGGTTCCAACTTTATAGCCGACGTGACGGGAGCATTCTTCAGCCAGGCGCGGGCTGCGGAAACGCTCCTGATTCTTACCAGGAGATAGCAGGCTTCCGTCATGTGCGCATAAGCAAATCGCACCAGCCCTTGAATATCGCCGTGATTGACAGAAGAAGTCACATGGTCTCCCTCAAAAGAGCGCTACCCACTGATCGAGTTCCCTGGCTGTCATGTCATCGCGCTCGATACCATCCCGAATCAATGCATTTCGCTTGAGATCAAATGCAGCAAGCCCAGGATGTGCGTCGTACCATACTTCAGTAGGCAGCTGATGACGCCGGAGGAAGTACTTGAATTTCTGCTCATCCTTCGACCCTTCAAATGCAAGCCAGTTAGTGGTGGGATACCCAATCCCGTTGCTAAACACCAGGTTCAGCCCCCATCCCACTTTGTTGATGAAATCGTCCATGTAACTATCGAGACTGCCATCGTAATTACTGGCGAAGAGCATTCGCTTCTTTCCGTCAAGAAAGACCCAACGTGCAAAATGGATTGTCGGTACGCGTGCCAAGTGGCTGCGCACGTAGATATGCCGCGCAGAGTAGTTCACGAGATAGAGAAGAAACGTCAAGGTCCAGCGCCGGAACAAACCCGGCTTTATGCTGCCCATGGCGCTGAACTGATTGGTCATCACATTGTCTTCCAACCGAGCCAGTTGTTCTTCGTGAGCGGGGCTCGGCCGGGGAGCGATTTCCATATCGCGCTCTTCGCGAGTGCGGAGCTGATAGATAAATAGAGGTAGATATAGCAACAAGAGCGGAGTAAGGACAATCAGCATTAAAGGCACGCCGATCAGATTTAAAACCCTACGCAGTTGCCATATAAAGGGAGTGGGTTCTTGTCGTGTGAGTTTGATTCGGCCGGCCGCTATCTCGGAGTCGACAAACTTCTTGACCAAGGTTCTTATCTGCTCCGGAGTTTTTCCCGCAAATACTAGTTCGTTATTCTGTAAATAGGTTTCTATGGTCAGGCGTAGCGCATCGTCTTCGCGAATGAGCTTAAGCGTCCTTCCCACCCGATTGACATAAGCCGCGGCGGGCGCCTGTTCGTGGGCTTTCATCCAACAAGCCAGGTCAGAGCCCGGCACAAAGTCTTCGCAGCAGGAAAAAATGCGGCATAAGCCCTCCGCGCCTCGATGCGACAGCTCCGCGCGAAACTCGTCGGCGTCACCATCGAAATCGGCGATGAATGCGAGCATGATGGGGTAGTCCCGGCGGGGCAAACCGTACGCTGTGTGAATATCCTCCAGGGTTTCGTCTCGGAGGATGACGAATCTCGCAAAGTGCAGACCCTCAAAATCCGCAAAAGGGACGATCTTATTGTGGGCATTGACCACCCCCGGAGCCACATTCATGGAGGCGAGCAAACTGCGTAACTCCGCTTCACGATCCATCTTCAGCGGAGCCGCTACGAAGAGGTTGGATTGCGGCATCATCGAACGAGGGAGAACGGCCTAGGTAGCTTGCAGCAAGATCACGGAGTCGGCTCCTGCTGAAATTGCAGCGCGAAATGAATCAATGGCTTCTGGTCCCAGTAAACACGGCCCAGGTAAAAGTTGGGAGCGATTAAGCGAATCTCGTCGCGGATCCAATGCGCCACCAGCGATGTTTTCGAATAGTCGAGGACGATGCACTCCTTCTGGTCAAGCAAACTTTTGTCTTTGTATACCTCGGCAACGATAGCATTGAGGCCGAACGCAAGAATTCTGTTTCTAAGCACACCATGTTTGGCATCGAAGGTCTTTCCCTGCCAGACAAACAAATTGACGAACTCCGCGATTTCGGGGCTGTACTTGGTGCCCGCAGCGATGATGGCAGTACCTTTGGCAGGCCCGTCAGGTATATCCCCCGAAGGACTACTAGAGAAAAGGTTATCCAGTTGGTCGCTTGTCATCGCCAGCAACTGCGGGATGTCATAAGAGGCCATGTTGCCCTCCTCGAGGTGAATTAAACTTCACGGGATCCCGGATGCAACCCAGATGCGGTTTCTAGTGAGGGAAGAAAATTAGGCACACTATGGCGGCATTAGGTGCAATTGTCAACTGATTTCTACTGCCGGCGAGCTGTTGACTGAATAGCGATCAATCTCGCGAACAAGCCTTTCGTTCCTCGGGCTGGTAAGTGAGTTATCAACTCTTAGCGCTGGCAAGTATGACGTCGGCGGCTTTTTCGGCAACCATGTATATGGCACTAACGATAAATAGTCCTGGGATACGCGGAAATATAGAAGCGTCAACTACTCGCAAACCTGCCGTGCCATGCACCCGAAAGTCGGCGCTCAACACGCCCTTATTCTCGCGAGCGCCAATGGCACAGGTGCAGGAGGCATGGTGGCCCCAGGCATTGTTGCGAACAAAAGTGCGCAAATCATCGCTCGATTGCCGGGCTTCGCCTGGCAACTCTTCTTTCTCTATTAAGTTCTGGCGCTTTAGTTCCGCAGTCAAGCTGCGGACGAATTGGATGCCATCGATAACCGCGTCCAGGTCTTTATCCGCTCCCTCCGAGAAGTAGTTAAAATTGACATACGGCGCGTCTCGCGGATCGGCGGAGCGCAGCGTCACTATGCCGGCACGGTTTTGCGTGTAGCCCTTCAATACGACCCATGTGAGGTAGTTCAACTCTTTCGCAATTTCGCGGGAGTAGCCCGGATAGTAGCCCTGAAATTTTGTGAGCAAGGCCATGCAGAAAAGATCGGGAGGCGCCTCGGCACCCGGCGACTTTCTGAAGATGCTGAGCGCGCTGCCATTGGTCGCGTACACTCCGGTACGGCAACAGAGCCATTGCCGATATTGCGGGTCATCAGTGGAAAACGTTGCATCTTTGAAAACGTTCCACTCGGGGAAGTTCATCCGGTTTACCACGCCTATTTCGTAGCGGTCTTGCAGGTTCCTACCCACTCCTGGCAAATCGACCCGCACTGCAATGCCGACTCGGTCCAGTACGTCGTGGGATCCGATCCCAGAGAGCATCAGTAACTGGGGAGAATTAAAGGCGCCACCGGATAAGATTACTTCCTTCGAAGCATAGATATTCCTGAGTTCGCCCTTTTCAGGACTCGGCTGGCTATGTGCGCGATAAAGCCGCTCCCCATGAAGATATTCAACTCCGACCGCGCGATTGTTCTGGTCCAAGAGCACTCTTGTGGCTAGGGCATTCAGTTCCACCCTCAGATTCGGATGTTCGCGCCGCGTCTCCAGAAGGCGTTCGCGAGTGCCGAACCGTGTGTGGTTCTTCGTTGTAAGTGGCGTAAACCTGGTGCCCACCGCGTCTTCTCTCACCAGACGCCAGTCGTTCGGGTCCATCAAACCCTCGAACATCCATTCCAGCCGTTTGGCCTCATCCTTGGACTCGAAGAACGACGTTAAGATGGACTCAAAGACGACATCGCGCAATGCGCGATTGCACAGCGCCGCCATAGGCTCCGCCCTCTCAGTGTGCAACCATCCTTTCCAGCCATGCCGGGTCGGATTGATACCGATCTTCGCTAACCAGCGGTGGAGTGGCCGGTAGCGGCAGTTCTCCAGGCGCTCGAAATATTTCCTCATATTCTCAGCGCGCCAACTGGCATCGCCCATTTGGTCAGCAATATAATTCCAATCCGAGTCACTCGGACAGACCAGAATCATGGCATTGTGAGCAGTGCATCCGCCCAACGTTCCGGCCCGCGGATACAGCACTCCGTCCACAGGCCTCCCTTGGAACTTCTCGATATATTTTGGATCGAGCTGCTGCTGAAGGTCGTCGGCATAATGGCGGACGAAGAAATCCCACTTCATCGCTTCGTTCTCGGAAGCAAAAGCGTTAAAAGCCGGCACGTCGTAGTCGTCGGGCAAGCGGTTTAGGTCAGGCTGAATCGAGTCTCCCCCGGTTAATTTTCGGGGATCACCACCAGCTTCTAGCACCACCACTGAGTGCCCGGCCTCTGCCAGGCGGGCAGCCACTGTGCCTCCGCCAGCACCCGAGCCGACAACTACGTACTCGCAACTGATGGACCGAGTTGAAGAGTCCGAAGCCATCTGTAGTGGGATCGCGAAAGACTGCGATTATCGAGGAAACGTCTCCTCGCCGGTCGGTTCGTAGTGCGCCACATGATTCATCGTCTGCCGTAAGGTGGAAAGTTCCTTGTAGAGGCGCAAGCGCGCGCGACTTTGATTCCCCAATGGACGATGCTCCGCAATGCAGTGCCAGGGGTTGTAAGAGAGCACCCGCGCGAAGGCAAGCTGCTCCGGCGAATCAAACTTTTGTTGTGGTATCCGCAATATGGCCGCCGAAACACGCGGCGAAAGCCGTGGTGGCCAGAAGACGGCATTGTTTTCGATGGGCATCAGATAGGGATCGGTCTGCACCTGAAGCAGAATATCGAACTCGACGTCCTCCTTCGCCAGAGTCGCGACCATCGCATCGCGAAGATAGTTATCAGGCGGCCGGAGGGGCAGGCGTGGTACGCGCGTCCTCGTCTTCAAACGCGACTGCACGGAATATTGCATGGCCTGGCCCTCGCCAAGCAGGTATGGGACACAACTGAAATAAGCGCTTTCGAACGGGCTACTCTGCGTTTTTATCCAGAGAGACTGCATGATCAGGTCCAGAACATGCGGCTGGGTAAAATTCAGGAAGTGAAACAGTTGGGCATTTCTGTAACTCCAGTGCTGTAAGTGCGCGTTTGCCTTGGTGTCGGGCGTCACGAACGTTGGAGTTGAAACGCCGAACATATCCTGAGTGAATTTCTCATCCTCCAGCAACTTAGGACCGGGCACGCCCATCAGTTTGATGCTGATGCTCATGAAGCCCACGTCGTCGATGTCAGGCGTTATATACGGACCTGGTCCGGAGAAACGCACCCATGCCCTATATGTAGTTGGCTGCGCGAAAATACCGCGCCGCATGTGTTTGGGAATATCTTCGCGAACAATGAATTCACCACGTACGATGCCGTGGGTTTTGGTATTTCCGCCGCGCTGGAAGTCTCCTGGTTGCCAGAGCCGGCGCATCTGATTGCCCATGGTTGCGATGATGTCATCGAGGTGCGCCTCTTCTTCCGGCTGAAGTTTCTCCTCGGCGAGTTTCAAACCATTATTCTTGCGTTGCAGATTAATCAGACCCGTCGCCAGGTTAGTAAGTAATTGCCGGAATGTGGAATCGAAAGCAGGTCGAAAGAATGGATCGACTCGGCGCTCCACGTGCACAAAAAATGTCGCTGCGTCGGCGATCCAATTCAGCAGCCTCACGCCTGTATCAGCGGGCGGGAGACCGTAGCCGGTATTGCAAGTCAAAGGCACGGCTGAGGGCGTCAAGTATACTACGCGTCGAGGAAAACCCGTTGATAGTCAGCGGAAGCATACTCTCGTTTATCTTCAGTTGTCGGCTATCTTGCCCAACGATGGGGCATTGATCAAGCCAGCGGGGTGACTAGGATGGGATTGCTACAGCGATTCTCGGCTCGTCCGATCATCCCTGGAACTCATCCGATCGATGTTCTCGTAGCTTGGTTGACCTGCGGGTCCAAGTTGTTCACACAAGGATGGGGGGATGAGTCGCTCCTCGCCGACCTTTCGCAGCATGCGGCTTTCGGCAACCCACCACCTGCCATTTGTGTCGACTGGCATGTCACAGAGCGTTGGGGTGGCAAAGTCCAGCGCGACGGAACATTCTTGTCTCCCTTAAGGTCGCTCCCAGCAAAAGCTATGACGGTGCACGTTCGCGCATGTTCAGAGACAGGGAATGCCGCCGCGTGCGTAATCCTTGCCGGCTCCCGGGATGAAGGATACGCCATGCGAGAGCGCGCTTTCGGCAATGTCACGAGTCGGGGAGTGGACATATATCTACTGGAGAATCCATTCTACGGGCGTCGTCGCACCACAACGGCCTCAGCTTCACTAAAGACGTTCAGCGACCACGTCCTGATGAATCTGGGCACGATTTGGGAAGCGCGCGCGCTCCTCGAATATCTCCGTGGGTATTATCAGAAGCTAACCGTAGCCGGTTACAGCATGGGTGGACACATGGCAGCAATTACGGCAGCGGTGTGCCCATTTCCGTTAGCCTGTGCAGCGCTCGCTACGGGTGCGTCGGCCGCACCCATCTACACGCAAGGCCTGTTGTCATGGAGTATCGATCTCAATGCTTTGGCTGGCGAATCACATCTCCAATCCGCCGCCAGCCAACGACTGCGGCTTCTGATCGAGGCCGCGGATTTGACCCGCCATGCTCCGCCAATGCGTTCAGATGCCGCTGTCATCGTGGGGTGCGCTCGAGACGGCTATGTGCTTCGCTCGGAGATCGAGCGCCTCCATGAGTACTGGCCAGGAAGCATCCTTCGTTGGCTCTCCGCAGGGCATGTCACAGGGTTTATTACAAAGCGCGCTATCCTGCGCGATGCTGTTGTCGATGCCAGCGAAAGACTCTGAAGGAATCGGGAAAGCCAAGAAGCCTCGCCGGAAAGAACTCTCTCTAGTTCACTCACGAGCAACAGCGAAACGTGTCGAGTTGCTGCGGGTCTTTATCTTTGATTCTCAGTTCCATCCGTGATATCGACGCGTTGTTGAGTTCCCCATGTTGCGCTCACACCATCCGAATTGGGCCGGGATACTTCGAGACCATAGAGTCAGTAGTCAGAAGTGTAAAACCCTCCACTGTTGCCTGTGCAACTAGAACGCGATCGAACGGATCTTTGTGAATTGGCGGCAAGCGGTCAACCGCAACCACATGATCGCTGACCACTGGCAATTCGCTATAACCGTTGTCCAGTAATCCGCGCCGCAGGACCCGAGCATCCACTTTGAAGTCATCCCGACCCAAGCCACGTTTTATGACGACCTCCCATAAGCTCGCCGCACTGAACAGAAGCTCGTTGCCTGGGTCCTCAATGAATTTGCGAGCCTCCCCGGACAGGCGGCTGGGCTGCCCGGCGGTCCAGAGCAAAAGATGGGTATCCAACAACAGTTTCATACACCGCCGCCGAACAGCCCTTCAATTTCTTCCCGCCCCATTTGGTCGAAATCGTCAGGCACGGATATCTGGCCATCCAAGAATCCGAGCCGGCGCATTTGTGAGCCCGTCGGACTGCCGACAGCCGTTACCTTAACGACGGGTTTCCCGGCCTTGGCAATGATGAACGACTCACCCTTGGAGGCCTCTTCTACAAGTTTGGAGAGGTGGGTCTTCGCTTCGTGAATGTTCACAGTTTTCATGTCATTTCCCAGAATTAAACTAGGTCTGGTTGACTTAGTTTACCACAAGTCCTGCCGGATTCTGATCACAAACATCTCTTGATTTTTATATAATTGTATTGGATTCATGCGAATACGGTCCTTCTGCATCCGTTTCCATACCGTCGGACCCACGGGGATCGGAGCTGCGCTGGGGGTCTGCGAGTTGACGAATCCGCCGTGGTAGGACAGTCCGCCATACCGGAAGAGGCGGTTCTGCCTGGCCACTCCGGAGCCTAATGCATCCCAAAAGGCATCCATAAGCTTTCATGAGAACACCCTGCGATGAAGCTTCAATAAGGTCAGCGGTTGTGGGAACTCCGTGTGCGCCGGGCGCCGGAATATGGATCCTGGTCGCGACCATACTCGGTTCCAGCATGGCTTTCATCGACAGCACGGTCGTCAATGTCGCTCTGCCCGCAGTCCAAGCCACGTTTCGCGCAACGGTAGTCGATGTGCAATGGGTGGTTGAGTCTTATGGATTGTTTCTGGCTGCGTTGATTCTAGTCGGCGGCTCGCTCGGTGACCTGCTTGGCCGCCGTCTTATGTTTATCACCGGTGTACTGATTTTTGCCGTCGCTTCGGCTGGTTGCGGCATTGCCTCGAACATTCATCAGTTCATCGTCGCGAGGAGCATTCAAGGTGTAGGCGCAGCGCTCCTCGTGCCCGGCAGCCTTGCGATTATAAGTTCATCTTTCGACGAGAAGGGTCGCGGCCAGGCAATCGGCACTTGGTCGGGGTTTACGGCGATCACCACCGCGATTGGTCCGGTTCTCGGTGGCTGGCTGGTTGAGCATGCTTCCTGGCGGTGGGTGTTCTTCATTAATCTCCCGCTTGCGGCGGCGGTGATCGCGATTTCGACGTGGCAGATTCCCGAGAGCCGCAGCGTGGCCGCAGGCCGCGTAGATTGGTTAGGCGCGTTCCTCGCCACCGTCGGACTAGGCGGTCTGGTCAACGGGTTCATTGAATCCGTCGACCTGGGATGGAGAAATCCCCTGGTATTTGGAGGGTTGATTGTTGGCTGCGGCTGTCTTATTGCTTTCGCGTTTGTCGAGGCTAACGTCGCTTCGCCGATGCTGCCGCTCTCACTGTTCAAATCCCATAGCTTTAGCGGCGCGAACTTGCTAACACTGTTCCTATATGCCGCGATTGGAATTTTCTTTTTCTTATTTCCATTGGATCTGATCCAGGTCCAGGGATATTCCGCAACCGCAGCCGGCGCTGCCATCCTTCCGTTCATTCTCCTAGTGTTTCTTCTTTCCCGTTGGTCTGGAGGACTTGTGGCGCGCTACGGCCCAAGAGGCCCACTGATCTTTGGTCCTCTCGTGGTCGCCTTCGGGTTCGTTCTCTTCGCAGTGCCCTCGGTTGGAGGTAGCTACTGGAAGACGTTCTTGCCGGCGGTCGTTGTTTTAGGTTTCGGTATGGCGGTCACCGTGGCTCCTCTAACCACGGCGGTTATGAATTCGGTAAATCAAGACCGGGTCGGCACCGCTTCCGGAGTCAACAACGCGGTGGCGCGGGTAGCGGGCGTGCTTGCCATTGCAGTCCTTGGGATTGTGATGGTGAATGCGTTTTCTATTCGCCTGAATCATGAACTTGCTCGCCATTCGCTGCCGCCTGGGGTTCTAAAAGCCCTTCAGGCAGACGAGATCAGGCTCGCCGGCCTTCAGCCCCCCACTGGCCTCGATCCCGCTGAGAGCGCCGCTATCAAGGAATCGATTTGGGGAGCATTTGTATTTGGGTACCGAATTGTAATGTTCATTTGCGCTGGTCTGTCTCTGGCAAGTGCGGTTGTCGCGTGGCTTATGATTCCGAAGGCGCCTCATCGCCTTGGTCAGGCCGCTGAGTTCCCGACTTAGGCTGAACGCTCATTGCGCGTAGCAAGTTTTCATTGCCCATCTTCTTAATTCCACCGAGGGGCGTCTGCAGCGTTCCGTCGTTGTTGATGTCGAAGTCGTAAGAAAAGGGCGTGAATGATCCGGCCTTGTAAAAAACGACCTTGCCGTCGCCGGTGAAGCAATCGAACAACATCTCGCCGCCCAATCCTTCGGTGATCGTCGCCTTGCCGGAGCGGAAAACGACTTTCATCCCGCCCATACCCGAGACGTGCTCCCACCGGCCTTCATACTTGCCGGCGCAACTCGTGAGTCCAGGCTTGGGAGTTTGTCCAGCCGCCCGTTGGGCGGGAGGCGGAGGCGCGGGCGTGTTAGACATGCGAATGTTCTCGGGGGTCGTGTTCACAATGTCGGAGCCGAAACCCGTATCGACCCCCGGGACCTTGATGTCGTACATATTGAGGTTCTGCCCTTTGACCTCACCCTCCATCCACCTGCCGTTGACCAGCACTTGCACGCGATCGTGGAGATCGTATTGCCCCACCGCGTGATCCTCGGCCGTGAGTTTTCCAAGGCGACGCACTTCGATCGGCCAGAGTTTCGAAACTTCAACCCCGTTCGAAAGATGGACCACATAAGAACGACCGTGCACCTCGGTGATCCTGCCTTCCTGCCAACCGTCGCTCAAAACGCGCACGGTGTCGCCGACCTTGAACCCGCCGGCTCCGGGCCCGGTCTGCGAATTCATCGCAGCTGCGGATCCCGAACGGCTGCTGCCAGCATTCGCGCGCGCGGTAAACGGAGAAGGCGTTGGCGGAATCTCGCCACGGTGAGGGTCGGCCTGCGCTTCGGCAGGCGTTTGCGCGTGGCATTTTGCCGGGAGCAAAGCCGCCAGTTGTACGCGGAGCGCTTCGCCTCTCTGGTAGGCCTGCCCCTTCTTGTAGTTCTGATAATCGCAAGCGCCGGTGGTGCTGTTGCACGAAAAGACTTTGAAGCTTTGTCCATCCGTGCAAACATAAACAACATTCATTTGCAGCGCCGGCGTCTGCGCTAGCGAGCTGGCCATCGGCACAGCCAAAAGCAGAAATTTGAAAGCGAACATGCGCATCTGAGTCACGTCGCCCTGCGTTCGTCGGGGACGGGAAGTAATTCATCCTGCGGTCCCGGAAAGCGGCGTGGCGGAAGGATACCACTCCATTCATCTCCGCGATCTCGCGCACCGAACTTGAAGTGAATCCTGTGACGGTCTGGGACCATCCTAAGAAGCAATGGTCATGAACCACAAGGCAGAGAAATTATTGGTGGTGGAGTCTGATGAGGCTATCAGGGAACGCCTCGTTGGCGCGCTGAGCGAGGCGGGATACGAAGTTTCCACCGACTGTCGGGAAGGGATGAAGTCGGTCCTGGCCTTCAATCCCGACGCAGTAGTCCTGGGTGCCAACCCGCCCCAACTCGATTGCTGTGACCTTCTTTCCGAAATCAAGAATGCCGAGGACACGCGAAATATTCGCGTCGTGATGCTGTCTCCGGGAGGATCGGCCGAACGCACCCGAGGGCTCGATCTCGGGGCCGACGATGTGCTGTCCCTTCCCTTTGACCCGCACGAATTGCTGTCTCGGCTCCGATCGCAACTGCGCAACAAACATGTCGCAGACGACTTTCGAGAGCGGCTGCACCTCGCCGTGGAGAATCGAACCGCTACCCAGGAAGTAGTGACTGCGGTCAACCAGGAACGCCGGACGCTTCGGCTTGGAGCGCTGGCGTCGATTGCCGTGCTGATCATTGCTGGCCTAATCTTTTTCTCCCTCTACCGGCACACTCAGCAGCAGAATACCCGGGTCTATGCTGCAATCACTCGACTTCAGACCGGCATGCTGACGCAACAAGCGTTGATAGAACAGTCCCGTCGGGCCGTTGAAGACACGGCACGCGGTTCATCCCCGGCGAGCGATCTTCAAAAAGCTCAATTGCAGAAGAAGAGCGAAGAGCTCAGATCGCAAATTGCGAACAGCAAAGCAGAAGACGCTTCCGTTTTGCAGGGTCAATTAACCGCTGTGGAAGGCCGCCTGCAAAAGCTCGAGACCGAGGGCAAGGTGGCGCAGACGATTATCCAGTCCTATGAGCCCAGCGTCTGCCTTATCCATGTGGTGATCGCCTTCCGCGACCACAACACCGGATTGAAATTGCACTACGCCAACCTAACGGCCACCGGCGAGCCCACCACCGATGAACATAACAACCCGCTGCTCAGCCTGACCGGCCTTGGCCCGGAAGTACACATGGATGCATTTGGCACCGGATTTCTCGCCTCGGCCAGCGGACAAATCCTCACCAATCATCACGTGGCCGAGCCCTGGTGGCAGAACGATGATTTGAAGGAACTGCTTGAACAAGGTCTCGATCCCGTGATTGCCGAGATGACTGCATATTTTCCCGGCGTTCCGCACGGCGTTGCTATCAACACGGAAAAAATCTCTTCCGCTGCCGACGTTGCCGTCCTGAGAGGAAATGTCTCCGAGCTGCGAATCAAACAGATCGCCCTTGCCGATGGCCCCCATGCCGCCGTTAGCGGAGGCCCCGTCGTGCTCCTTGGATATCCTACGGCTCTCGATGCGAATCCTGGCTCGCGCCGGCTCGGAGACGCTTCAGTCCATCGCAACAGCATCCAAAGGTGATCCGAAGCAGGTGGTCGAAGAGCTCGCCCGCCGCAACTTGATCCGCCCTACCACCACCCAGGGGCACATCGGTGACGTACTGCCCGACAAGATTGTCTATGATGCTCAGACCACACATGGGGGCTCTGGCGGTCCGCTGTTCAATAACGAGGGCAGAGT
>JBAUVJ010000414.1:0-5893 GCA_049583165.1 Candidatus Sulfotelmatobacter sp.
ATTCTCGTCCTTGCGTCCGATCTTGTCGATTTCGTCGATATAAATGATGCCGGTCTGGGCGCGGCTTACATCTCCCTCGGCGGCTTGCAGCAGCTTCAGGATGATGTTCTCTACATCCTCGCCCACATAGCCTGCCTCGGTTAAGGTGGTGGCATCGACGATGGCGAAGGGCACATCGAGCATGCGAGCCAGAGTTTGGGCCAGCAGCGTCTTTCCGGTTCCGGTCGGACCGATCAGCAGGATGTTTGACTTACTCAGTTCGATTCCGTCACCCGCCGTCTTCTGGCGGTTCATGAAGATGCGTTTGTAGTGGTTGTAAACCGCGACCGCCAGCTTCTTTTTGGTTTGCTCCTGCCCAATGACGTATTCATCCAAGAAAACCTTGACCTCCTGGGGCTTCGGCAGTTGATTGGGCGTAGTGGTCTGCGGAGTAGCGGTGCGATCGTCCTCAAGAATGGAATTGCAGACCGCCACGCATTCATCGCAGATATAAGCGCGGGGATAATCGCTGGGCGATGAGATCAGTTTGGCTACCGCATCCTGAGATTTATGGCAGAACGAACAGCGCAAAATCTCGTCGGTGCCTGACTTGTTTTTCACTCGGTGCTACTCCTTATTCACTCAGTTTCGAGTACCGAGTTGCGAGTACCGAGTGATTTGCTCGGTGCTGGATACCCGGTACTATGCAGTGCGAAGGGCGATCATACCGCTTTTACGGTCTTATAGATGATATCGTCTATGATTCCATATTCCTTAGCCTGCTGGGCGTTCATAATGAAGTCGCGCTCCACGTCCTTTTCCACTTTGTCCAGCTTTTGGCCGGTGTGTTTAGAGAGTAACTGGTTTGTAATCTCGCGCATACGCAAGATCTCGCGGGCATGAATGTCGATATCGGTGGCTTGCCCCGATAACCCTCCCATGGAAGGTTGGTGAATTAAAATTCGGGAATTGGGCAATGCCAGTCTCTTCTTGGGCTCACCGGCAGCCAACAGCAATGCCGCCATCGACGCCGCCTGCCCTACGCACAGCGTCATCACATCGTTCTTCACGTATTGCATGGTGTCATAGATGGCCATGCCGGCGGTGATGGAACCACCGGGTGAATTGACGTACAGCTGGATATCCTTTTCGGGATCTTCCTGGGCTAGAAACAACATTTGGGCGATCACCAGGTTGGCAATATTGTCGTCAATTGGCGTGCCTATGAAAATAATGTTGTCGCGGAGCAGACGGGAGTAAATATCGTAGGCGCGTTCGCCCCGCCCGGTTTGCTCAATGACCATCGGTACCAACATCATTTGCGGATCATTGGGTTTCATGGTTTCCCTGACCTATCTAGCGACCTGCCACACTCCCCCCGAAGAAACGGTTGGCCGATCGGGGAGGGTCGAAAGAGCCCGCATCGTTTTATCGACTACGCGGACTGATGATAAAGAAAGTTGAGGGTCTTTTCGCTGCGGATTCTCATCCGGATTCTATCGAGGCCCCCATCCTCTGTCAAACGAGCTCGCACCGCTTCTGACGATTGTTTCGACTGTTTTGCCAGAGCATCGATCTCCCGATTCATCTCCTCGTCGCCAACTTCAATTTTTTCCAGGTCGGCGATGCGTTCCAGAAGCAGCGAGGACTTCACATCGTTTACTGCCTGCTCCCGCTGGCCTGTCCGGAGCCGGGGAAGATCCATTTTCTTCAAATCCTCCATCTTCATGCCTTGCGCGGCGAGAGCTCGCAGACCGCGCTCCAGGCGCAGATCAATCTGCCGGTCCACCAGGGACTCGGGCACCTCGAAGTCATTGCGCTTTACCAGTTCGGCGACGAGTTTATCTTTGGCCGCATGCTCCGCAGTGTGGCGCTTTTCGGCTTCCATGTTCTCGCGGATCTGCTTGCGGACTTGATCCAAGCTGGTGAACTCGCCCAACTCCTTGGCGAAATCATCATTCAACTCCGGCAGATTTTTCTGCTTGATTCCATTCACTTTCACCGTATAAACAAAAGTCTTGCCGGCGAGCCGCTTGTCGGAAATGTCTTCCGGATAGCTCACATCAAAAATTCGTTCTTCGCCAGCGGAGGTGCCGGTGAGATTCTGCGAAAACTCCGCTACCGTATTTTTCCCACCGATCTCGATTAGAACGTCGTCCATGTGCACGGGATTGGCGCCGGACGCTTCCACATCTTTGCCATCCTTGGGCTTGCCGTCCATTGAGGCTTGAGCGAAGTCACCTTCCGCGAGGGGGCGGCCTTCGACGGTAGTATAAGCGGCGTGCTGCTCGCGCACGTTGGTGAGCGCCTGCTCGACTTCTTCGTCGGCAATGGTGATCTCCGGCTTATCGGCGCGCAGTTCCTTATAGCCCTCGACCTGAACTTCGGGAAGCACTTCGAAGCTGGCTTTGAATCGCAGCGGCTCGCCATCGTGCATGTGCAGATCGGTGACGCGAGGCTGCGAAACCGGAATCAGTCCCTGCTTTTCGGCCTCACGCCGGAAGTACTTAGGCACCAGGGCCTCGATCACGTCGTTCTTGAGGCCGTCGCCGAAACGCTGGCGGATTATGGAAGGAGGCACGTGGCCGGTGCGAAAACCCGGAATCCGCGCACTCTTCTGATAGCGCTGGATTTGCAACTCGGTTTCGCGGGTGACCTCGGTGGCGGGAATCTCGACGGAAATTTCCCGTTTGATATCTTTCCGGTTTGAATCGAGCTGGTTGGTCTCGGTCTTTGCTGGGTCGAGCTTTGCCGCGTCCGTAGTTTCTGTGGGGCTCACGTTTTGCCTTTCGCCAGCCGCTGCATCGGGAAGGTTCGCGGAGCCAGGACAACCGAACCAAATGCCATGCGGCGTTAACTTGAGTGTAAAGACAGAGGGAGACGACCGTCAAACGCGAATAGGCCCCTTCCGGGATGCTCCAGGAAAATTCCCGCTAAAATTCCCAGTAAAATTCCCACTCCGATGGCGAGGTGGACGGAGCGTCAGGCGCAAATATGTTGCAACGCGATGGAGAGATGGTCGTCGACTGGGTCCGCTTTCGAAACAACGTCTCTGACACCCGCCGCCAGGGCGGCCTTCACCAATTCGTGCGATCGATGCAAGGTGAGCATCAGCATGGCGGTCTGCGGGGAACGACGGCTTATTTGGCGCGCGGCTTCCAGCCCATCCATCACCGGCATCTGGAGATCCAGGAGGACTACATCGGGGTGCAACTCTTCGACCATCTCAACAGCGATCTTACCGTTCTCAGCTTCGCCGCATACTTCCCAATAGGGGTTTCCTTCGATCCAGGAGCGGAGGGAAGATCGTATCGAAGAACTATCGTCAACAATCAGAAATTTATACGTCATGCGATGGGTTGCCCTCGGCAAGCTGCTGCCGGGCTATGATAAGGCTCGACGGCTTCTGAGGAAGGGTAATATGACCCTAGTCCGCAAGCGCAGGTCAGAACATACAGTGAATACCGTAAGATTCTGACCATTGGTGTAGGTCGTTAGTAACTTTCAGACTCCGTTCGCCTGGGTTTCGGACGATCTCGAAAAGAGCTAACAGCAGAAATCAACTTAGTTAACTTAGTTAGCGACTTATCCCACGATGAACTTATTACCGATGCCCCGCTGGCTTACTATTCTTAACCGCGAAGTTACCGCCTGCACTCTTTGTCCGCGGCTGGTTGCTTATCGCGAGCAAGTGGCGCGGGAGAAGCGGCGAGCTTACCGGGATTGCGAATACTGGGGAAAACCTGTGCCCGGTTTCGGTGATCCCGAAGCGCGAGTTCTAATTCTAGGCCTGGCTCCGGGCGCTCACGGCTCGAACCGCACGGGCCGGCCATTCACGGGCGATGCTTCCGGCAAATTCATGTTTCCAGTGTTGTATGAAACTGGCTTCGCGAGCCAGCCGAATGCGACGGATCGCAATGACGGGCTTAAGCTAAAAGATTTGTACATTACCGCCGCGGTCCGTTGCGCACCGCCGGCGAACAAGCCCACGCCGCAAGAACTAGCCGAGTGTTCACGGTTTCTTGACCGGGAAATTGCGGGACTCGAAAAGGTGAGGGTAATCGTCGCACTCGGACGGATTGGCTTCGACGCTTATCTGAACCACTTGAAACGCCGGAACTTGCTGTCTAACCGGCAGCGCTATCTTTTTAAGCACGGCGCCAGTTACCGTTTACCAGACGGCAAGGTATTACTGGCTTCTTATCATCCGTCGAATCAGAATACCCAGACCGGCAAACTAACGCGGGACATGTTTACGGAAATATTTAAAGAGGCGGCAAAACTTGCCGATGGTTAGTTCGAGGCAGCCGTCGGGGCCGGATCGCTGCACCTACCCCGAAAACGGGGTCATAGTCTATAAAACTCGGGTCACGAACCGGGGCGGCTGCCGATTGAGGGCGGAGTTCTTTGTTATTGATGTTTCGGCGTAATATCCGTAGACGCTTTGAATCCCTCCCATTCTAGCGGCGTAAATATATCTTGAAGTAACCGCTCCAGCAGACTGCTGTAGATATCCTCTCCGTTGGAACTGTTAGTCATGATCAGCATGCCGATCTTCAGTTTGTCGAAACAAACAACGTAATGACGCCAGCCCGCGTCGTGTCCTTCCTTGAAGAAGGCTTTGCCATAAGGTGTCCAATAGAGTCCCCAGCCAAGTCCGTAGCTGAGACGGATTGCTTGATTTTCTGTTGTTGTTTCTGTCGCGAGCGACGGGAACTCGTGCTTGGACACAATCTGAATCTGGGGGCTAAGCATTAGTTTTCGTTCTTTCTCGTCGAGAATCGTACCGCTCAACACGGCTTGTGCGAAGCGTGCATAATCCCGCAACGTGGTCTGCATGGAGCCGGCCGCATCTGCTCTTTGCCGAAATTCCTGGCCCAGAGATTTTTCTTGTTCGTCGTATCGACTGGCATGGTCATCTTCAAATCGCTTTTCCGAGACCATACTGGTGCGCGTCATGCCGAGAGGTTGAAAGATACGTTGGTCCATTAGCTCGTAGATGGACTTCTTCGTGACGGTCTCCACGACCGTTTGCGCCAGATCGATTCCCTCGCCGGAATAGGCAAATCTTGCGCCCGGCGTGAAGTAAATTCTGAGCTTCTTGTCGTCCATAAGCCAGCGCCAGTTGGGAAATCCACTGGTGTGGTCGAGGAGCATTCGCATGGTGATTTGCTTGTATCGCGGATCATTGGCCAGGTCAGTGTAGGCGGGATACTCCGGTAGAGGTTTCGGGAGATATTGATACACCGGCTTATCCAGATCGATGATGCGCTCATGAACTAATTGCATGACCATAGTGGCGAAGGCAGCTTTGGTCAAGGATGCGGCAGTCATCAGTGAAGCTGGAGTCAGAGGTAGATTCTTCTCCTTATCTCTGTAGCCGTACGCTTTGAGGTAGACAACTCTTCCCTCGTTGAAAATTGCGATTCCCAGACCGGTCACGTGGGCCGCGTCCATCAATCGAGCGGCAGTTGCATCGATCTGCGCAGGTGAGATTTTGCTGCCGCCCAGCCTTGTGACCCACAGTTGCTGTGCGAGCAGAGAGGCGGAGCAAATCACGCATGTCAAAGCGGCAGAGCGGAGCTTTGGGGGAAATTGAAGACGCATAAGCCTCGGGTAGAAACCGCTTATTGATCTGACACGCAATATAGACGGCTGAGGGATCGACTTGGTGAGCTTAGAAGCCAACCATTACGGGTTCAGGCTCCAGGTGTACGCCCCAAATTTCCTCCACGCGATGCTGAATCTGGTCTTTCAGGGCGAGGACCTCGGCGGCAGTGGCTCCGCCGCGATTAACAATGGCCAGCGCGTGTTTGCTGGAGATGCCGGCATGGCCCATGCCATACCCTTTTGCGAAACCGGAACGCTCGACCAGCCATGCTGCTGAAACTTTCTTGCGCGTCTCGAGAGCGGG
>JBAUVJ010000415.1:0-18297 GCA_049583165.1 Candidatus Sulfotelmatobacter sp.
CCTTAGAATCGAACTTATGCCGATCTACATCTCCATGCTTCGCGGCATCAACGTCGGCGGCCACAAGCGCATCAAGATGGACCAGCTTCGAAAATGCCTCGGAGCCCTGGGACTAACGAACGTAACGACCTACATCCAGAGTGGAAATGTAGTCTTCAAAACCACCAAGACATCCCCCGCCGCGCTATCGAAGAAAATCGAAACCAAAATCGCCAGCGTCTTCGGATTTCCAGTTTCCGTCATCACCCGAACCTCCGGCGAAATGGAAAATATCATCAAATCGAATCCCTTCCTCAAAACCCCGGGCATCCCTCCAGAAAAACTCCACGTCACATTCCTCTCCGGAGCTCCCGCAGCCGCAGCATTAAAAAAACTCGAAGCTCTTATGCTCGCGCCCGATCAATCTCACTGCCTTGGCCAGGAACTTTATTTTTATCTCCCCAACGGAGTTTCCGGAAGCGTTCTGATGAAAAATCCGGTCGACCGGATATTGGCCGTGGTCACCACCACCCGCAATTGGCGAACCGTCAACACGCTTCACCAGATGTGCACGGAGTGGGATTAAATGCGGCTGCGACTAGCGCAACTGCCGCTGATGCGCGCCTCTCAATTCATCCCCATCCTCGCCGCACTCACGCTGGCGTTCCCGCAACTCTCCTGCTCGAACAAACCCGATCCCAACACGCTCGTCATGCTGATCGAATCGAGTCCCACGAATCTTGACCCGCGAATCGGCCTCGACGGCCAATCGGAGCGCATCGACAATCTGATCTTCGATGATCTCCTTTGCCGCGGCGATAACCTCGACGTTGCCCCCGGCTTGGCCGAGCGCTGGGAAATTCCCGACCCCCTCACCTACATTTTTCATCTCCACCGCGGTGTGAAATTTCATGACGGACGCGCTCTCACCTCACGCGACGTGAAGTGGACCTTCGATTCCCTGCTGCAAGGCAAAGTTCGCAGCACTAAGGCTGCCGTCTATCGCTTCGTCGATCACATCGACACGCCGGATGACTTCACAGTGATCTTCCACTTGAAGGAACCGGACACTCCCCTGCTCTGGAATCTATCTGACGGCGCCGTCGGCATTGTGCCTTACGGCAGTGGAGATGAAATGACCCGCCATCCCATCGGTTCAGGCCCATTCAAATTCGTCAGCGCCGAAACCGACAAGGAAGTGATCCTCGAGCGCAACGAGGATTATTGGAGCGGAAAGCCGTCGCTGGCTCGCGTGCGTTTCGCGGTTGTGCCCGATGCAACCACGC
This sequence comes from Candidatus Sulfotelmatobacter sp., assembly GCA_049583165.1. Lineage (GTDB taxonomy): Bacteria > Acidobacteriota > Terriglobia > Terriglobales > Acidobacteriaceae > Sulfotelmatobacter. The sequence goes on from JBAUVJ010000415.1 coordinate 1,266, forward strand.
GCGCGCTCGAACTTCGCAAGGGCAGCGCTGACGCCACCATCAACGCGCTTACTCCAGACACGGTAACCGCCCTGGGACGCGATCCCGCACTCGCCATCGAACACGCTCCCGGCACCGTGCTGGCCTATATGGGATTCAATCTGCGCGATCCTATTCTGAAGGACGTGCGCGTTCGGCAGGCGATCGCCTATGCGCTCGACCGCCGCCCCATGATCGAATATCTTTTCGGCGGCGCGGCCCAACCCGCGCGCAGTATTCTTCCTCCACAAAGTTGGGCCTACAACGGCAATGTGCCCCTCTACAATCACGATCCCGGAAAGGCCCGCCAGTTGCTCGATGCCGCTGGCTATCCGGCGACCAACGGCGTGCGCTTCCGTCTCGCCATGAAGACCTCCACCGACGAAAACACGCGCCTGATGGTCGCCGTCATGCAGCAGCAATTGCATGACGTGGGAATCGTGCTGGACATTCGCAGCTTCGAGTTCGCCACATTTTTCGCCGATGTCACTCACGGCGCATTTCAGATTTATTCACTGCGCTGGATTGGCGGGAACGAAGATCCGGATATTTTTGAATACGCCTTTCACTCGGCGAAATTCCCGCCTAATGGCGCGAACCGTGGCTACTATCTGAATCCTCAAGTCGACGCGCTCATCGACCGCGCCCGCCGCGAACTCGATCCCAAACTGCGCCAGCCCATCTACGCCCAACTCCAGCGCATCCTCGCCGACGAATTGCCTTACATCGATCTCTGGTATCTGGATAACGTTCTCGTCCACAACAAACGCGTGCGCAATCTCCAGCTGAATCCTGCCGGCAACTACGATTTCCTGCGCACCGCAGAACTCACTCGAGATTCAAATTAGCAAGTTCAAACTAGAAACGAATTGTCATCCTGAGCGCGCGGTTCTTGCGCGCGAAGAGCCTGTCCCGAGCTTGTCGAGGGAACCTGGGCGAGCCGCGTGATGCGTCGTAGCCTGCCCTGAGAGAGCGGAAGCGAACGAAGGGTTCTTTGCGACGCAACAATGGCGCGTTTGGCTCGCTTCCTTATCGCGCTGCAATTTCCGCGTGTTACCATCGACCTTCGTCTCCTCTATGCGAATTCTCTTCATCGGCGATATCTTCGGGCGGCCGGGACGTACCATCGTCAAGGACCGTCTGCCGGGCATCGTCCAGGATCAGTGCATCGACCTCGTCATCGCCAATGGCGAGAATTCTGCCGCCGGTTTCGGCATCACGCCCCCACTCGCCGAGGAACTCTTTGAACTGAATATCGACGTCATCACCACCGGCAACCACGTCTGGGACAAGCGCGAAATCGTCGACTATTTTCAGATGGTGGAAGGCAACGGCCACGGTCCCGCCCGGCGGGTTCTGCGCCCGGCAAACTATCCCTCCGATATGCCAGGCTCGGGCTTGTACCAGGGCCAGAAGGCAAAAATTCCCTACGCCGTGATCAACCTTCAAGGCCGCGTCTTCATGGCTTCGAACGACGACCCATTTCGCATCGCGGACCAGCTTTTGAAAACCATTGATGCGAAAATAATCTTTGTCGACTTTCACGCCGAAGCCACTTCTGAAAAAATTTCCCTCGGCTGGTATCTCGATGGCCGCGTGACCGCGGTTGTAGGCACCCACACCCACGTCCCCACCGCGGACGAACGCATTCTCCCCGGCGGAACCGCCTACGTTACCGACGTCGGCATGACCGGCCCCTACGATGGCGTCATCGGAGTAAAGAAGGAGCTAGTGGTCGGTAAATTTCTCAACGGCATGCCGGTGCGCTTCGAGCCCGCCAGCGGCGACGTTCGCCTCTGCGCTGTGGTGATCGACTGCGACGAAAAGACCGGCAAGGCGCGGGATATAGAGCGCCTGATGCTGAGTTGAAAGCGTGACGCAAGAAACTCCCCCACCCTCGTTCTAATCTTGCGGTTTACCCTCCCGCCCAGGCCAGTCAAACCAAAGGCTCTAGCACTATTTAGCCATCCGCAGAAACCGCCCGGCGGGGTAGAATCATGCGAATGCGTCGCGCGCCCTCCATCTTGCCGGTTTGCGTTGTACTAGCGCTCGCGAGCCTTCCCGTCTTTGCTGCGGATAACGCCAATAACAATGACGCAGTCATCGACCCGCCCTCGATCTCCTGCGGCAACGGCATTCCCGGCGGCATCAGCTGCCTGCCTTCCAAAAGAGACCTCAAGGACGCCCGCAGTGCCTACGCCCGCGGCCTGAAGCTTGAGGATCGCAAGCTCTTTGAAGAAGCCTTCGTCCAATTCGACGAAGCCTCGCGTTTAGCGCCACTGGACACGCATTTCTTTTCCGCACGCGAAGTGGCGAAGTCACAATTGGTCTTCGAGCATACCCAGCGCGGCGACACATTCCTCGCCAACGCGCAGCGTGAAGTAGCCGTGGCGGAGTATCGCGCGGCCCTCAAACTCGATCCCGATAACACCTACACCCAGCAGCGCCTCACCGCAGCGTTGCGCGACGTGCCCCCTCCCGCCGCGCTTCTAGCCTCTCCGTTACTCGCCGATTCCAGCGAACTCCATCTCCAACCCAGCGCGGGGCGGGCTACATTTCACTATCGCGGCGATGTCCGCGGCCTCTTCACGGAGCTGGTCGCCGCCTACGGAATCAGCGTCCAATTTGACGATTCAGTGCAGGCCAAGCCCGTGCGCTTTTACGTGGATGACGCCGATTTCTTCACCGCTCTCAACCTGGCCTGCCGCGTCAGCAAAACCATGTGGGCGCCTCTGGACGCGCACCAGCTCTTGCTCGCCACCGATACCCCCGAAAATCACAAACAGCTCGACCGCATGTCTCTCGCCACGTTTACTGTCCCCGGAGCCACTGCTCCGCAGGATGTAACCGAACTGGTCAACTCGCTGAAAGGTATCTGTGACTTCCAGAAGGTCTTCGGCAGCCAGCTTGGAACCATCGAAGTTCGCGCACCTCAGGCGACTCTGTCTGCCTGCACCAAGCTTCTGCGACAACTCACCAGCGAGGCGCCACAGGTCGCGCTCGATGTTGAAATCTACGAGATCGACCACAATTTCACCCGCAATATCGGCTTGCACATCCCCGACACTTTTAATTTGTACAACATCCCTGTAGCCGCGCTGGCCGCGTTGGGCGGGCAAAGCATCACGTCACTGGTCAATCAGTTGATTTCTTCCGGAGGCATCAATCAGGCGGGCAGTACGGCGATTTCTGGTTTGCTGGCGCAGTTGCAAGGCAGCGGGACGAACTCCGTATTCAGCCAGCCGGTGGCTACCTTCGGCGGCGGCCTCACGTTTTCCGGGATCAGCCTCGATCAGCTGAGCGCCAATCTTTCGCTCAATGAATCGTGGTCGCGCAGTTTGAGCCACGCCACTCTTCGCGCGGGACAAGGCAAGGAAGCAACCTTCCACGTCGGCGAGCGCTACCCCATCCTCAATGCGTCCTACGCGCCCATCTTCAATTCACCGCAAATTTCCGCCGTGCTGGGCAACCAGAGTTATGTTCCTCCGTTCCCATCGGTGAGCTATGAAGATCTGGGATTAAATCTCAAGGCCACCACCGTGATTCACGGCGATGATGATGTCAGCCTGAAGCTTGCCTTGCAAGTGCGCTCGCTCACCGGCAGCAGCGCTAACGGCGTGCCCGTAATTTCCAATGAGGAATACGAAGGAAGCATTCGCCTTCGCGATGGAGAACCTGCCGTGATCGCAGGCGAGATCACGACCAACGACGAGTATTCCATGGCCGGAATTCCAGGACTTCAGTCCCTTCCCGGCCTCAGTCAAGCCCTCACCGACAACACCCGCATGAAGGAAGATGACGAACTGCTCATCGTCATCACGCCGCATGTTGTGGCCAACCGCGCGCGCACTGCGGACGCGATTTGGATCACTGCAAACTAGGCGGCGCTGGCTTCGCGGCAAAATCCACCAACGCCTTCAGCGTCGCGGCCGGAACCTGACTTATATTCCCTACGCTGCGCCCGTTGATAAACAGAGTCGGCGTGCCCGTCACATTCACTGACTTCCCCAGCGCAATCGAAGTATCCACGCGAGCTTTCGTCGCCGGCTCCTTCGCGCAGGTTGCAATGTCCGCACCCTTCACTCCTGCTGTATCGGCGAGCGCCGTCAGCTTCTCGTCTGCATTTTCCGCAGTGATGTCAGCCTGCGTTTCGTACGTTTTTGCGATGAACTTCCAGAACGCATCGGTCGATGCCTGCGCAACGCAATCCGCGTAATCCGCTCCCTTTGCCGCCCAATTGTGCATTTCGAGTGGAAAGTTCTGAAAGACAAAATGCGCATTTGGCTCCGCCGCAATCAGTGCTTCGATCGCCGGCTGCGCCGCTTTACACGCCGGACATTGCAAATCGCCGAACTCGACAATCGTCACCGGCGCATCCTTTAGTCCGCGCGCCGGTCCCGTAATCCCCTTAGCCAGTATTTTTTTCACGGGAGCAAAAGGCTGCGCGCCGAACGGAATAATGTCCCCGACCACCGCATGTTCACCATCCGCGCTCACGTAAAACCGGCTCACCTGCTGCCCCTGCGGGGTCGCCATAACCACATCCACCTGAGCCAACCCCGGTACCGGCGCCGGTTTGATGCTGGCAATCTTCCAGCTCATTTGCGGCTCATAGCCAAACGTCTGATGCAGAAAAGAATCTACGGTCGCCTCCGATGGAAGATTGGTTTCCGTCGTCGGCCCCGCCTTGTCCGCCTTTTTACCGGAAGATTGCGCGGCCGCCAGGCCGCAAGTCAGAAGCAACATAAAAACCGATTGAAGAAAACGGCGCATGAGTTCCTTTCCAATTCAAAGCCAACAAATTATTTTTTGAAGCAGGCCGCACGAAACGAATCGACGGATCTTTCAAATCTCGCTCTTGGCTGCGATGGGAAACCTCCGCCCGTAGCCGAAAGCCTTGGGAGAGATCTTTACGCCCGGCGCCGCCTGCTGGCGCTTGTATTCCGCGCGGTCCACCATTCCCACCACCCGCCGCACTACCGCAATATCAAATCCACGGTCCGCGGCAATTTGCTCGGCGGAGTGCGCATCCTCCACATAATCCTCAAGCACCGCGTCCAGAATTTCGTACGGCGGCAGCGAGTCGCTGTCTTTCTGGTCAGGCCGCAATTCAGCCGAAGGCGGTTTCTCCAGCGTTGCCTGCGGAATGACCGGCCGGCGCGAATTCACATAATGACTCAGCCGGTAAACCAGCGTCTTCGGCACATCCGAAATCACCGCGAGGCCGCCCACCATGTCCCCATAAAGTGTACAGTAGCCCACGCCCAGTTCGCTCTTATTGCCCGTGGAGAGCACGATCGCGCCGAACTTATTCGAGAGCGCCATGAGCATCATGCCCCGCGCTCGGGACTGAATATTTTCCTCCGTCGTATCTTCTTTACAGCCCGCGAACACTTCCTTCAATGTCTCCCGGTACGCTTCCACAGCGCTGTTGATCGGGAGCAGTTCGAAGCGAATGCCAAGATTCCTGGCGACCGCGCGGGCATCCTCAATCGACCCCGGCGAAGAGTACGGCCCCGGCATGCCCACTCCAATCACATTTTCCGCACCGACGGCATCAGTCGCAATCACCGCGGTCAGCGCGGAGTCGATACCGCCGCTGAGCCCAATGATGGCCTTTCGAAACCCGCACTTGAAGATATAGTCGCGTGTGCCCAGCACCAATGCCGCGTAAACGCTGGCCTCCTCGCCTTCTATCTGTTCGTGCATATCGCCGGTAAGACTTCGGGAATCAAAACAAATCAGATCTTCTTCGAAGGACTTCGCCTGCGCAATAATTTTCCCCTCCGCATTCAAAACGATGCTTGATCCATCGAACAGCAGACTGTCGTTCCCGCCCACCTGATTCACCATTGCCACCGGAACCTTGTGTTGGCGCGCAATCGAGGCCAACATATCCCGCCGTACTTCGCGCTTCCCGATCCAAAACGGCGATGCCGAAATATTCAGCACAATATCGCCCCCGGCCCGCACCAGCGCATCCACGGGATCCACCGTGTACAGCCGCTTGGGCCAGAATAATTTGTCGTTCCAGGCGTCCTCGCAAATCGTAAGCGCAACCCGTTTTTCACGCAGAGAAAACAGGTTCTGGCTTTTTGCCGGAGCGAAGTTGCGCATCTCGTCGAACACGTCGTAGGTGGGCAAAAGCATCTTCGATTGCAGAAACGCAATCTTGCCTTCCTGCAACAGCGCGGCGGAATTCATCACTGATTTTCCGGTTTCAGATTCCGCCGGAGTGACCAGGCCGCAGATCACCGCAATGCCACGGGTCGCTTCCGCAATCTGTTCCGCACTCTCGCGATTGCGCGCTACAAAAGACGTGCGTTCCACCAGGTCTCGCGGCGGATAACCGCAAACCGATAGCTCCGGAAACAAAATCAGTTCAGCGCCGCCGGCACGCGCACGACGCGAAAAGTCCACAATCTTGGCGGCGTTGCCGGAGAAATCTCCGACCGTAGGATTAATCTGTCCAAGCGCAATCTTCACATCTTTAGTGTAAAGCGGAGACGAGTCGAGGCCAAGTTGACTTCCGCTTCTTGTAGGTTGGCAAAACAGCTACATCCTTCGTGCTCGCGGAATTCGCTGCTGCAACTACACCGGCTTGGCGACCGCTCCTATCGCAGCGGCCTTCGCCAGCAAGGGAGTGGCTGGCGTGGCTGGCTCCGCGACCACTGGCTCCGCCACCGAGGGTTTCACACACAAGTCCACCGCTTCCCTCATGCTCTCGCTCGCCTGCTTCTTCGTCGCCTGCCAACTGTCGAACGTAGCTTTCTCCCGCGCAATGCCCTCCAGGTTGCGGTTAATGCGCGCCATGAATTGTTCTTTCACCCGCTCCATGTCAGCCTGAATTTGTACGTTTTCCTCTTCCTTCCGCGCCCACTCCGCATCCGCTTGCTTCCTCTGTTCGGCCTCGTAAGCGTCCAGCGCGCTCTGCCGCTCTTTGGCATCCTTGCGAATCTGCTCCATTCCCACGCCCGCCGCATCCAGAGCCATCAATACCGCCGACCGTTTCATCTCCGTGGATAACCCTCCGATGTGCTCGCTATGCAGCATCTCCACCACCTTGTGAACGCCGTAACCCTTACGCGGATTCATAATCCCCGCCGCGCAATAAATATCTTCCACCGGCAGCAGCTCCAGTTGATAGTTCGCGGCGCTCTCGGCCGCCTGCGGAACAATTTTCGCCGCAGGCGAAGCCGCGCGACTTTCAACCTTCTCATTCTGACTCTTGACCTGCCACATTCCACCACCGCCCACCTCGCTCTTTGACTCACTATTCATGCTGGGAGCCTCCTGCTTATGGCGCCAGGGCGCCAGGTCAAACCATTTACGTTTCATCACTTCCCTCTCTTTGCCGGCTTCCCTATCCTTGGGCGGCTGCCGCGTCCGGACTTCCGTCCTTCGAACCCCACTCGCTTCCTGCATCCGCGACGCGCGAAGCCTGTACCGGTTATCAATTTCGCGACCAGCGCCCCTCGCCGAGAGCCGTTCCAGGCGAGTCGACCCACGCGCCACCGGCTCACTCTTTACTGCTAGTTTCGCCTCAGCTATTTCAGCCGACCTACGATCCGGCTGCCCCGGTACGCTTGAATTTTTCGCCGCAGCAACTGAAGACGCCCTATCCTTTACACCCGCCGCTGCCGTCGTCGCCTCACTCCGATTTTGCGGAATCACCGTGGAATTCTTATCTCGCTGAACTCCTACTACAAATTCCAGTCCATCGCGCCGGCAGTATTTGGTGATGGCCGAGAACTGCTCGAACTGCCACCGCACATTCAGTCTCGTCCCCACCGCAATCGGCGTCTTCACCCGTATACAAGCCCCGCTCAGCGACTTGTCTTCCATGCGCCCGGGAATTTTTTTCAGCCCTTCACTTTCCTCTTCCCACGACACCTCGACCAGAGTCATCACTGCCGACCGTAACTCGTACAGAGCGGGGCCCATGCGGAATCTATCGGCAATAAATAGATTCCGTTCACAATTGAAAAATCCTTGTTTTGGTATGAGTCCCGTTCTGGATCGAACGGGCGCAATGGTAGCTACTCGTCGCTTCCGATAGGAAATGGCACTCTTTTCAAAATGAAGCTTACGGCGTCACGCCCGAAGCCCGCGCCCCCGGCTCCGCATGCTCCTCAGGCGCATTCACATTGTGCCGCACATCGGAACCCTGCACCCAGAAGATGACGTCCTCGGCGATATTGGTCGCATGGTCGGCCACGCGCTCCAGATTACGCGCAATCAGCAGCGCATCGAGCGCCTGCCGCACCACATCGGGACGCGAGTTCATCGTCTTCACCAGTTGGATGAAAGCATCGTCCTTCATGCGATCCACCACGTTGTCCATTTCCAGCACGGCCTGCGCCAGTTCAACCTTTCCTTCAATAAATGACTCCAGCGCCCGCCGCACCATGGCGCTCACCGCCGCACCCATGCGCGCAATGTCCACCGGCAAATCAACCACCGGCAGATCCACCATATCCATCACCCGTTCAGCGATGTTCACCGCCTGGTCGCCAACCCGCTCCAGATCGGAATTAATCTTGGTGACGGCGAGAATGAACCGCAGGTCCACGGCCATGGGCTGCTGCATGGCCAGCAAGTCGAACGCCGCCTCGTCGATCTCCCGTTCCGATGTATTGATCAGGGTCTCGCCCTCCAGAACCATCTGGCATCGGGTGAGGTCGCGATCAATGTAAGCCTGCCGGGCGCGGTCCACCGCCTGTTCCGCCAGTCCGCCCATGCGGAGCAACTTCTGGCGTAGATCGTCGAGCCCTTGCTGAAAACGCGTGCGCATTCTCCGAACCTTTCCTTAACTGAATCTGCCTTATCCGAATCTGCCCGTGATGTAGTCTTCCGTCCGCTTGTGCGTCGGTTTGGTAAATATTTTTTCTGTCTTGTCGAACTCAATCATCTTGCCCAGCAGAAAGAAGCCGGTAAATTCTGCCACACGCGCCGCCTGCTGCATGTTGTGGGTCACAATTACGATGGTATACCGCTCCTTGAGCTCAAAGATCAACTCTTCGATTTTACCCGTTGAGATCGGATCCAGTGCCGAGCACGGCTCATCCATCAACAGAACTTCGGGTTCCACCGCCAGAGCTCGCGCAATGCAAAGCCTCTGCTGCTGCCCGCCGGAAAGGCTGGCGCCGGATTTCTTGTGTATCTGATCTTTTACTTCATCCCACAGAGCGGAAACCGCGAGCGAGCGCTCCACGATCTCATCCAGCTTGCGCCGGTCGCCAAAACCGTTCAGCTTCAATCCCGAAGCCACATTGTCGTAAATCGACATGGTCGGAAATGGATTGGCTTTCTGAAAAACCATCCCCACCCGGCGGCGAAGCTGCGTAGCCGAAGTGCCGTTGTAAGCATCAATCTCACCGATACGCACGCTGCCAGTAACTCGCGCCTCAGGAATAGTTTCATGCATCCTATTCAAGCAACGGATGAAGGTGGATTTGCCGCACCCGGAGGGTCCAATCAGCGCCGTGGCATGGTTCGCCGCCACTGCCAACTGGATGTCGTGCAGCGCCTGCGTTTTGCCGTACCACGCGTTCAGATTTTCAACCTGGATGCCAACGCCCATAAGTTATGCCGCCCCAAACGTACCGTGTCGCACCGCGACCCGCACCGCCGCAACCGCAGTAACGATGAGAACAATAAGAACCAGAGCTCCCGCCCATGCCTGCCGGTGCCAATCGTCATAAGGCGAAAGCCCATAGGTGTAAATCTGAAGGGGCAACGCAGCCGTCGGCTGGTTGGCGTGCAGATTCCAGTACTGGTTACCCAGAGTTGTGAAAAGCAGCGGCGCCGTTTCCCCGGCGACTCGTGCAAAGGCCAGCATGATTCCGGTGATTACGCCGGAAGTCGCGGTGCGCAGGGTGACCGAGAGCGTCGTCCGCCAGCGCGAGATGCCCAGCCCGTAAGCAGCTTCCCGCAACGCCTGCGGCACCAGCAGCAGCATCTCCTCCGTAGTCCGCGCGATGGTGGGAACCATCATGATGGCAAGCGCTACTCCGCCGGCCAAAGCCGAGAAATGTTTTTGATAGAGCACCACGATGGCATAGGCCACGATGCCGATCACGATCGAAGGCACCCCGTTCAGCACGTCCGCGGTGAAGCGGACAACATCGCCGAAACGGTTGCGGCCAAACTCCGCCAGGTAAATGCCGGCTCCCACGCCGAGAGGAACTCCCAGGATGCTGGCCAGCGCAAGAATGAACACCGAGCCCACGATCGCATTCGCCATACCTCCGCCAGCCTCACCCACGGGCTTCGGCGTCTGCGTCAGAAAAGCCCAATTGAGTGATCCCACACCGCGATACACCAGGTAAGCGAAAATCGCGAACAACGGCAGCAGCACCAGAATGACGGTCAACACGGCCACACCGGTCATCAGGTGGTCGGTGATGCGTCTCCGCAAAGCAATCGGCGGAACCGTATGCAGCGCGGAGCTCTTTGTTCTCTTGGGCATGGTCGTCTCAGGCATTCGACCTCGAGGGTTGCCCGCGCGTCACACTCCACACCAGAAAGCGAGCCATAGCATTCACCACAATCGTCACCAGGAACAGCGCCAACCCAATCTCGATCAATGAAGAGAGATATACGTCGCCGGTGGCCTCGCTGAATTCATTCGCCAACACACTCGCCATCGTATATCCGGGCGCAAACAGCGATTTCGCAATCTCCGGCCGATTTCCGATCACCATGGTCACGGCCATGGTTTCTCCCAGCGCGCGGCCCAGGCCCAGGATGATGGCGCCCATGATCCCCGCCCGCGCATTGCGCAGCACCCCGACTCGAATCATCTCCCAGCGCGTTGCGCCCAGCGCCAGTGCAGCCTCCCGCTGATGCTGCGGTACTACCGACAACACTTCCCGTGTGATCGAGGAAATAATCGGGATGATCATGATCGCCAGAATAATTCCCGCGGCCAGCATGCTGATGCCGTAAGGCGGCCCAGTAAAGAAACCGGTCCAGCCTAACGTCTTCGACAAGAAAGGTTGAACATAGTTGCTCAGAATCGGCACCAGAACAAAAATCGCCCACAGCCCGTAAACCACGCTCGGAATCGCCGCCAGCAACTCCACGAAAAATGAGAGCGGCCCGCGCGCCGCCTTGGGGCACATCTCAGTGGTGAATACCGCCACTCCGATGGACAGTGGCACAGCGATGATCAAAGCAAGCAACGACGAGACTAGGGTTCCATAGATAAACGGCAGGGCGCCGAATTGTTCGTTGACCGGATCCCAATCGCGTCCGGCGAAGAACTTAAATCCGAAAGCATGCCACGAAAGTCCGGATCGTAAAACCAGTTCGTAGACGATCAAAACCAGGGTTGCCAACACGGCCAAGGCGCACAACAGCATTGCGAACTGGAATATCTTGTCGCCCGCCTCACCCGCCTGGGGCAAAAAATGACCACCGCTCCGGATTCGGGTAACTTTCGTAGCTTCAACGGGTTGCGGAGCAGGCATATCGGGCCGAGGTCGGGCGGGAAAAGCCATTCCGCTCCACACTACCAGAATCCTGTTAATACGGTGTTAAAATGACAAAGCTTTAAGGATGGCTTTCGCAGACAAGCCTGAATTTTCTTCTTCCGATTCGCTTTTTAAGTATGTCGAGAATCATGGCAATGGCTCCACAGCGCGGTCGTGCAGTTTTTCAAAAGCTTGAGCGCGACCTGACCAGGCTTTCTTCAAAGTCGCCGGCAGAAAGTGTTCACCGCTTCCGCACCGGCACCCGCCGCCTCCAGATACTGCTCGGCGGACTTTCTCCCAAGCTCGATCGCAATGAGAAGAAACTTCTGAAGCGCCTCGCCCGGATTCGCAAGCGCGCCGGCAAAGTGCGCGATCTGGACGTCCAATTGACCGCCCTGCGCAGTTTCAAATTCCCCCGCCAGCCCCGGCGCAAGACCCAACTCATCAACTCCTTGATCGAACTTCGCGGCCGCCAGGAAAAAAAGCTGCGCAAGGAAGTCGATGCCGCCGCCATTCGCGAGATTCGCAAACGCCTCAAACGCGCGGCCGCGCACTTCAACCCAAAATCGGCTCGCGATCCCTTAACCGTCGCGAAAACCATGCTCGTAAAGCTCGATGCCGCCGACACACCGCTCACCGAGGCCGTGCTCCATCAATACCGAATCTTAAGCAAGCGCGCCCGCTATGCGGCAGAGTTTGCCAGTTCATCACCCGAAGCGGCACGCTTCATCGCCACAATCAAAGCCCTGCAAGATGCCTTGGGCGACTGGCACGACTGGCTCACCCTGACCCAAACCGCGACCGCCCATCTCGGCGACGTCCGCGAGTCGCCCCTGGTCGCCGAACTCCACAACGTCACGGGAGCCAAATTCCGGCACGCCGTCTCCGTGTTACGTCGCGCCCGGGGCAAACAGGAACTCGGCCCCGATCAAGCCATCAGGCGTCCCCTCGCCTCGCCGCCAGTCCCAACCCCCGCCGTAGCGTCCGCTGCCTGATCGCCGCCGTCCAACCCTTTTCCTGGCATATCCAAAGACGCGCAAATCAAATTGCAACCGTAATCCACCTCACTGCGTCTAAAATCTCTCGCTGTCACGTGGTCAACTGGGGAGGACACGTGCGGGACTCGATGACTTTTAGGTCGTCAAACAGCCAATCTCACTGCCAGTTGTGCTCGGTCAATCCAGCGGTCCTGGAGTTCGACATTCTCTCGGAGCACGGAACCTCACGGCAGCAAGGAACCTGCTGTACCCGCTGCGCCTGCAATATTCTCGCAGCGCTCGCCGGAGTCAGTCCGCCATCTTCGGAATAAACCGTCCTGATGACGCACCGCCATCCGGCATGTAAACTGTTTCCCTTGCCTCATGCCAACCTTCGCCGCGGTTGATATCGGCTCCAACTCCGTTCGCTTGAAGATCGCGCGCCTCACCAGCGGCCACCTTCGCCCCGTACATGAGGACCGTGAAGTCACTCGCCTCGGCGAAGGCGTCTTCCGCTCCGGCTTCCTCACTCCTGAGTCGATGGCCGAAACCGTCAAGGTCCTGCGCCGCTTTCACCGCGCCACCCAAAAAGTTGTCACCGATCCCGTTCGCGTCGTCGCCACCAGCGCCCTCCGCGACGCCCGCAACTCCCAGGCTTTCCTCGAGTGGGTACGCTCCGCCACCGGATGGACCGTCGACATCATTTCCGGACTGGAGGAAGCCCGCCTCATACACCTCGGTCTCATCTCCAATCTTCGTGCCGACCCTTCGCCCACGCTAATGATGGATCTCGGCGGCGGCAGCTGTGAGCTCACCGTCTCTATCCGCGGCCACATCCGCGAAACCGTCAGCCTACCCCTCGGCGCCGTCCGCCTCACCGACGAATTCCTGCGCCACGACCCGCCGCGCAAGGGCGAACTGAAGCGCATGCACGGCTTCGTCACCCGCGAAGTCAATCGCATCGCCTCGCGCGTGGTCGCGGCCAAGGTCAAAAACGTGATCGCCACCTCCGGAACCGCCGCCGCACTGGCCATCGCGGCCAGCCATCTCCGCAAAAACGGAACCCGCCAGCGCATGATCGTCTCCCGCGCCGAGATGACCAGGCTCGCCACGCGCCTGGCTCGCCTGCCCGTGGGCGAGCGGCGAAAGATGGAAGGCATCGGGCTCCGCCGCGCTGAAATTGTGATTGCCGGGGCCGTCGTCTATCAGGAGTTGCTCGACCGCTGCCATCTCAAGGGATTTCGCTATTCCCCTCTCGGATTACGCGACGGCCTGCTGGCGCAAATGGCCGCCGAATATGACAGCAGTACCCGCTCCGGAAAGCAGATCGAATCCGAGCGCTGGGAATCGATTACCCGGGCCGTGGCCCATTACGGCGTAGATATGAAGCACGCCCTCGATGTCCGCCAATCCGCCATGTCACTGTTCTCGGCGCTGCGCTCGGTGCACGGCTTGCCGCCGGAATACCGGGAATGGCTCTCGGCCGCGGCCATGCTCTATGAAGTTGGCGACCACATCAACCGCAACGGCCATCATCGTCACACCCACTACATCATTTCGAACTCGGAGATCCTCGGCTACACCCCGCAACAACGCCGTCTGATCGCCGCCATCGCGCGCTACCTGGGAAAGTCGCGCCCCACCGCCGACGACCCTCCCATGAAAGCTCTCGATCCAGCCGAGCGCGCCGGAGTTCAGAAGGCCATCATGATTCTCCGCCTCGCCCGCTCCCTGAACCTCGGCCGAAGCCGCGCCGTGCAAAATGTTCGTGTCAGTGTGCGCCCCATGAAAGTTCACCTGACTCTGGTGCCGCGCCGCCGCATGGGAGTGGATTTGGAACTATGGGCAATCGAAAAGGACGCCGCTTATTTCCGCGAAGTATTTGGTCGCGCGCTTTCCACCGCCGCCGCATAGAGGGTACGCAGCGCTTTCGGCGTTAAACACCATTGCAGGGTGCCGGAGCTGCGCCGCATATCCACTCGCGCCACCGCTCCCTTTTTTAATTCCACCGAAGCTTCACATCCCGACTCGCAGATCACGGTACCGAGAAACTGGCTCAGATTCGGATTGTGCCCCACCACCATGATCGATTCCTGCTTGGCATACTTTTCCAGCAATCGCCGAAAATCCGCAAAGGCCGCGCCCGGCCGCAGTCCAGCTTCAATTTGCAGTTTGCCTTCGTAACCCATTTCGTTCCCCACCAAAGAAGCCGTCTGCGTGGCTCGTTTCAGCGGGCTGGAAATAATCACGTCCACCTGCGTGTCCACGGCGGCCAGTGCGCGTCCTACGTAACCGCACTGCTCAATCCCTTCTTTATCGAGCGCGCGCTTCTCATCCTTCTTCGGATTGACGAAGTGCTCGCCCGCGCTGGCGTGCCGCAAAAAATAAATGATCATGTCCGCTTATCGCACTCTTCCAGCGGGTACCTTGCGCTTTCTCGCTGGGAGCTGCGGGGGAGTAAATTCCGCAACCTGCTTCCCTTCCGCTACGCTGATCAAATAATCCTGCGCGCTGAAGGCAGCCGCCCCCGTCGGCATTCTCCGATTCCGCTTGCCATGCAAGGGCTGCCACGCTCGTATATACGTCGCATCCCGCAAAAGAATCCGCGCCTTGCGGTTATCGGCCAGGTAAACGTCGAGAATTTCGCGATGCACCCGCTCGCGCAGGAATTCATCACGCAACGGCACCAGCACTTCCACCCGCTCGTAGAGATTGCGCGGCATCCAGTCGGCGCTGCCAATGTAAATTTCTTCATCCCCCGCATTGCCGAAATAGTAAATGCGGCTGTGCTCCAAAAACCGCCCCACAATGCTGCGCACTCTGATCCTGTCGCTCAACCCGCGCACTCCCGGACGCAGCGCGCAGATGCCGCGCACGATCAGATCAATTTCCACTCCCGCCTGGGACGCCCGGTACAACGCCTGGATCAAATTCTTGTCGAGCAACGCATTCATCTTCGCAATGATCCGTCCCGGCTGGCCCTGCCGCGCGTGTTCGGCTTCGCGGTCGATCAACGCCATCACTTTTTCCGCCAGATCGAGTGGCGCCACCAGCAGCGGATCGTAGCTGGGATTCTCCGCATACGCCGTCAGAAAACTGAAAACATCGTGCACCGCGCGCGTAATCTCCGGATTCGCTGTGAATAAACTCAGGTCGGTATAAATTCGCGCGGTTGTGGCGTTGTAGTTTCCGGTTCCAATGTGCGCGTAGCTGCGCGGCACTCCATCGGGATCACGCCGCACCAGCAGAGAAAGTTTGCAGTGGGTCTTCAGCCCGACCAGCCCGTGAAAAACCTGCACTCCTGCATCTTCCAGATCGCGCGCCCAGCGGATGTTGTGCGCCTCATCGAACCGCGCCTTCAACTCGACCACCGCCGTCACTTCCTTCCGCGACGCCGCATCGATCAGCGACGGCACGATCAAAGAATGTTCATTGGTCCGGTAGAGCGTCTGCTTGATCGAAAGCACCTGATCGTCTTCCGCCGCCGATTCGATGAACGACACCACCGCGTCATAGGAGTCGTACGGGTGGTGCAGCAGAATATCGTGCCGCCGCAGCTCCTCAAATAAATTCTGCGACTTCGCCGTCAGCCGCAACTCGCGCGGCGCAAAGGGACGATCCTTCAGCTCCGGACGCGCCGTCTGCTCATAAATATTGAACAACCGCGAAAGGTTCACCGGCCCATTCACCGGAAACACTTGCCACGCATCCAACTCAAAAACCGTGCGCAGCCGTTCGATGATCTCCGGGTCAGCGTCCGCCTCGATTTCCATTCGCACCGCATCGCCCTTGCGGCGGTTATGCAACTCCGTGCGCACTGATTCCAGAAGACTCCGCGCCTCTTCTTCCTGCAAATAGAGATTGCTGTTGCGGGTTACCCGGAACGGCGCCGCCGCGACAATATCGTAGCCGTGGTACATCTTCTGCGCGTGGTGCGCCACCAGGTCGGCGAGAAATATAAAATCCGTCGTCCCTTCTGAAGGCAGCCGCACCAGCCGGGGCAATGCCCGCGGCACCGAAACTACTCCGGTATAAGTCAGCGCGGAGCGCCGCCGCCGCCGCAAAAGCAAACCTAAGCAAAGCGCCTTATTGATCACCCGCGGAAAAGGATGCGTGGGATCCACCGTCACCGGCGTGAGCAATGGATCCAGCTCTCTGTCGCAATACTCCTCCACGAAGCGCCGCGCAACCGCGTCCAGTTCGTGCAAGCCCAGCACTCGAATGCCCTGCTCGGTCAGCGCCGGCCGCAATGTATTCCAGCACTCGTACTGTCCATCCACGAACTCGTGGGCCAGGCGCGCCAGAACATCGCGCTTCTCGGTCAGCGTCAACCCGTCGGGGCCAGCCTCGTTGTAGCCGTCCTCAATCTGCTGCTCCATGGACGCGACTCGGATCTCGAAAAACTCATCCAGATTGCTGGCAGAAATCGCCAGAAACTTCACTCGTTCGAGCAGCGGATTTCCCACATCTTCCGCCTCTTCAAGCACACGCTGGTTGAACGCGATCCAGGAGGTATCGCGGTTGAGGTAATACTCAGGATTTTCCAGCGAAAGGCGAGCC
>JBAUVJ010000416.1:0-5800 GCA_049583165.1 Candidatus Sulfotelmatobacter sp.
CCGAATGCCACGCTCGCCAGGCCAGAAACCGCAGTCAGGTGTCGGTTTATTCCGAAAAACTTTCTTCCCGTAAAAACCAGAGGGAACGCAATCGCGGCAGTCATAAGCATCATCCCCGCCATTGTCCCCAAACCAAAAACCAGTAAATAGGCGGTTGACCAGAATGGATTCCTGATCGTGGAAAGAACCAGCAGCGCAACCGCTGCGGACCCGGCCAGTCCGTGTACCAGGCCAATAACCAGAGGACGCAGGGTCTGATAGATCCCCAGCTTCTCCACCGTTTTACCGAGGAACGTTTTATTGTGACAGGAAAGAATTGCGCCTGACTTGCCATCATTCTCCGAAGCGGCGTTCAGGGAAGCCGCTGGTCGCAACGATCCTTCAGTAGTCTTCGTCGGAGTGAAGCGCTCCGTGATCCATTGCAGAGCGCCTGTGAGATTCAATATCCCGAGCAGGATCAGCATAAGAGCAACGCAAAATTCCATCGAGAGCCCTAGCCGAGGTGGTATCACGACTCCGAAGATGATGATTGCCGATCCCACGAGGAAAATTGTGAGCGTGTGTCCTAATCCCCACAGCAATCCGATTGTCGCGGAGCTTTTGATCGACTGCTGGCGGCTCACGATTGTCGATACGGCGACTACGTGATCGGGATCGGTGGAATGGCGCATTCCGAGAAACAAGCCCAGAAGAGTAACCGTGACAAATGGCACCAATTTGTCTTTGGAGAGAAGGCTCTGTCCCATGGGAGCCGCAGCGAAAGCTGACACAGCAATGCCAACTCCCAGCACCACCATGAAAGCGGAGGATAAGAGTGGAAGACAGCGCAGGACGGTTCTTTCACTCTTGATGCGTGATGCCATGAATCGCTTTGTATAAACCATGGTCAAGCCAACAATGACGAGCACCGCCGCCAAGCCGAAGCTAAATGCAGTGATCAAGAACAAACCAAAACCGATGCGGTGCAGGGAAAAAGCACTCAGCAGCACGACCAAGGCCGCCGGGCACGGGACGATTCCTCCGGTGACCCCCAGCAGACATAGTTCTCGCAAGGAAACACTGCGGCCTTCGTTTGGGCTGGGGACGGGAGCTACGGGATCGCGATCCGCAGATTGCTGAAAGCCTCTTGGCTTAAACATGGAAAGAAACCAGTGCGAATGCTGGCCTCCCGGGGCATGGGAGTGCTCTCCGCTCACGCCGGTCCAATGCTTTAGAAAGGTGAAAACGCCAAGTCCCGTGACACTCAAGCCGGAAATCGCACCGAGCCATGGATAAAGCTGCTCCGGAACGATGTAGCGCGAAGCGTAGAGCGTGACAATTCCCAGCAGGTAGACGCCGGCAGTATGGGCAGCAGTGACGACGAATCCCAGCAGCACAGCGTGTCGGGTCGTGCCGCGCGTACCGACTAAGTAGGCGGCTACTATCGTCTTGCCGTGTCCTGGCTCGAGCGCATGAAGCGCACCCAGGCCTGCTGCGATGAATGCAGCCGATAGCAGAACCCAGAAACTCAGATTGCCCCGGGTTGAGATTAACTCCGTGAAACGACTGCGTGGCGTATTTTGAGCGTGAGGCGCGGACCGCAAAGATGCTGCCAAACCAGGTGACAAATCGCCGGTTGAGGACTGAATGGAATTCGATTGCGCCACGATCGATTCTGGTATTCGTTTTGTCGCGCGTGGGGTCTCGCGGATTGCTGCTGTACGCTGAATCATGATGGCAGGAGTTGTTGGCGGTTTTGCTCGGGCAGTCACTGCTGGCACGGAGCCACCGACAATGAGATCCGGGGCACTCGTCCTAAATTCCACGTCCGCCACCAACTGCTGTGGCGGGCTGTTCAGCAGATCCGTAGAATAGTTGGTTAATTCCCCGCTGCGATCTACGTCAGGAGCGGTGCTTTGTAGAATCGTGGATCCGACGCCAAGAACCACGATTTCCTTCCACCCCGCATGTCCAGGAAAATTGTTGTCAGCGTAAGAGAGTTTGTGTGCCCCGGCTGAGGCATTAAATTTCCCTCGAAAAACGAACAAGAGTTTCATGGTGGGCAAGCCGCCAGCACCATCGGCAAACGCGACCCGTCGGGAAATCGTAGCCAAGCCGACAGTCCGACCGTCGATCTCCAGGGTCAATCCTTGTCTCAATTGCGTCTCTTGCCCGTCGAGGTAGCGCACAGCGTCGGGATCGTCCGGCTGAATGGTTAGGCCGAATTGCCGCATTTCCTGATAGGTGGGGATTTCCGCCATATCAACCAGATAAAGAATATCTACCGATGTCTGCCCGACTTTGATCTTCCCGTAGTGGTTCACGCTGAAATTCCCCATCGGATGTGCGAAGGCGCTTCCCGAGAGCCACAGGAATGAGAAGATGGCGACCGCAATGAGAATCCAGGGAGTTCTGTTCTTACAAATCCCGCGCTTAGTCGTGCGCATTGCTGGACCTCAGATCCTGATTTCTCAAACCAAGGTTTCGAGCATGGGCGATATCGTCGAGTGTACGGCTGGCCCAATCCGCGTAGAAGACATGGAAGTGAGGATTCGCCTTTAAGGCCCGGCTCAGAAATTGCTCGGAATCGGAATCCTGTCCCAGGCTGTGATCGATCATTCCGGCGTGAAACAGCAGGAGAGGATCGTTCGTATGCAAGCTCAGTGCCGTATTCATGGCGGCTGCAGCTTCCTGAATCTGGCCATTCTTGTAAAGCGCCCAGGCCAGGGCGTCCCAGGTATAGAGGTCGTGCCGTACTTCAAGTTCGTGCCGCGCAAACTCTAATGCGTCCGCCAACTTAATCTCGTGGTCGGCATAAAACAGCGCCAATTCTCGATTGGCCAAGACTTGGTTCAATTTGCTCAGGTGTGCGATGTACTCGACCAGGTCATATTCCTGCTGGGCCTGGTTAAGCTTTCCTATCTTCTTGTAAACGTCCCCCAACTCGGCTACATACGGGGGAAACGGAAGGATTGCGATCGAACGTTGATACAGCTGGATGGATTCCTCGAATCTTTTCTGCGCGGCCCGAACCTTGGCCAGACCGGCGATCGAGCGGTAGTGATTGGGGTCGGCCACGACGCCCGCGCCGTAAGACCGCTCTGCATTCGTCAAATCGCCTGCCTGGAAATAGCGTTCGCCCAATTCGAAATAGAGCCACGCGAGATTTTCCCGGGGCACGTTGGTTTGAAGCCCGGCCGTTATGGCGCTATTCATGAGCCGGATCGCTCCCGAAGAATCGCCGTGCAAAAAGCTCAGATAAGCTTTCCGACTGTCAAGCATGTACGAGAGCACCAAAGGCGACGAGGTCACACCTCCCAGAGTCTGGGCTGTGTTGTAAGCCGCCGATGCCTGGTCATAATCTCCTATGTCGGTGTAAGCATCCCCTTCGACGGCGAAGGCTGCCAAATTTCCCGAGCCCAGGGCGATTGCTTTTTGTGAATAGGCGATGACGTCCGAGAACCGATGTTCTCCCATGTACACCAGACACATGTGAACAAGAGGATCTGCGGCCCGAAAATCCTGCGGGACCAAGGCGAGGGACTTCTTGAGCGTTTGCTCGGCCAGGTCGTAGTAGGTGATATCGCCGGTTTCTCTGGCCTTTTGAAAAAAGGCTGCCCCTAACTGGTCATATCCCGAGTAGTCGCCGGCTGTTTTTCTGACGCGATCTTGCAACGCCTCGATCTGTTTGTCCGTCGCGGAGATGGGAACTAAGCGTGCCTGTGCCTGGCGTTCCACAGACCCAGGAGCAGGTTGCGACCGCGCATCCTGGCACCAGGCTGCTGCGCTACAAAGAGTTAGAGCAAGTAAGAACAACCTGGCCATATCTCGCCTCACATCATTGCAATCGGGCGCAACGAAAGTTGGACGCCGGCCGTAAGCCCTACCGGGTCGCGCGCCGGTACCCTCGGATTCGTTCACTTTGAATACGGGCAAGGTCGCAGATCGGATTCCCCGCAGGGAAACTTTTTAAGGGCGGCGGCTGTCTGTCCTGCTGGTGGCTTCTAAATAATCACTGCTTATGCATGGCAAAGGACGTTATCGTGCACGAAGCAATAATCGACGGTCATGTTTGCGGTCTGTTTCGGTTCATCGGCGCAACCCCCCAGAACCCCGTTTCTGGACCGCGAGCGAAGAGCTACCCCATTAATTCCACATCGCCGACGATGCACCCAGGATTCACTGGCCGCGAACCCCGGCAAGCCATGCAAAGCTCTCATTCTTCCACGCTGCGATTCAGTTCGCTTGTGTCTTTTGATTAACTATGGTTAACTGTTGAAACACAGCCGTAGTTAATTGTATGAATCGGGGCCTTCGGGAACATCCGTTACCTGTACAGGGAAAATGAAACGAGTCTAGAAACATGGCATTCGCAGTTCGGTTGGCGCTCGTTTTTGCGGTTATCGCATTGCTTGATCCTTCACCTGTGCGAGGACAAGGCGAGACGACCAGCGCCATCGTTGGGCAAGTCTCCGATGAAACCAATGCGATTGTGCCAGGCGCTACGGTCACGATCACCAATCGCGAGAATGGCGCACTACGTAGGGCCAAGACCGATGATGCAGGCCGGTTCAACTTTCCACAGCTAAAACCCGGCAGCTACTCAGTCAGAGTCGATGCGGAAGGCTTCGAGCGCCAGAAGAACGACAACGTCGTGTCTGGTTTAGGACAGAAACAAACCATCGACTTCAGGCTCAAGGTCGCAAAAGCGAGCGAAACCGTCGAAGTGAGTTCGGAACCCGCGCTGATCAACTCAGAAAATGCCAACACGTCGACGAACTTGAATGCGCCGGCTCTGGAGAATCTGCCGAATCCAGGAGGGGACTTAACCTACCCTCTGCAATTTGCCCCGGGTGCCCTCATCAATACAGCGGGCAGCAGCAATGATTTCGTTGGCGGCACGAATGGCTACGGCAACGTGGAATTCAACGGCTTACCCGCCCTCTCGAACGGCTACATCGTCGATGGATTGGAAACCAACGATCCGCTTACCAATCTCAACAGCGGACTGTCCACCAATCTTGTGTTGGGACTGAATTCGATTTCGGAAGTGACCGTCAACACGCTTTCCTATTCCGTGGACCAGGGCCGGTACGGCGCGTCCCAAGTCAACTACGTCACGAAGTCCGGAACCAATCAGTTTCACGGAAATCTCTACGAATTGTGGAATGGTGCGATCCTGAACGCGGCGGATTATTTCACCAATGCCACTCCGGGGAATCACAAGCCAGGGGCAACCGTGAACCATTTTGGAGGGAGTTTGGGCGGTCCGATTCTCCACGACAGAATATTCTTCTTCTTTGACAGCGAATGGGTCCGGATCGCCCTGCCCATTGTCACGCCGACGACGGTTCCTACCCCGGCATTCGAACAATATGTGCTGCAGAACCTGGCTGGAACGGACTCCGAATCGTTCTATCAACAGATGTTCTCACTTTACGGGAACATTAGCGGTACGCCGCTCGCCATTCTCGGCTGCCCTATCGCCACGGCCTGCGCCAACCGGCAAAGCGTCTCTCATTCCAGCGATGACCACGAACAGGTGCAGACCGTTCGCTTGGATTCCAACATCAATGAGAACAACACCACATGGTTTCGCTTTCAGGCCGACACCGGTGTGCAAGCCGCCTGGACAGATCCGATTAACCCCCTGTTCGATGCGGTTTCGCCTCAGCCTCTGTACTCTTTTGCCGCCGGATATACGCACGTCTTTTCGCCCCATCTGGTGAATTATTTCAACCCAGCCTTTTCCTGGTATGAAAGCTTGTTTGAGCCCAGCGATTTCCAAAAGACACTTTCTGCGTTCCCGATTGTTCTGCAA
>JBAUVJ010000417.1:0-2077 GCA_049583165.1 Candidatus Sulfotelmatobacter sp.
GCCTTACGTGAGTCGCCGGAGGTCTCGGCCGATTGCGCCGCGCCATAGAGGCTGTTGAATCGGTTGGGCGCCACGCTCAAAGACAACTCGTACTGCTGCAGCGCCTCGCCCGGCCGCCCCATCTCGCGCAACAAGTCGGCAAGTAACTCGCGCGCGGGCAGCACGGCTCCCGGCGTTACCGGATGCTTCCCGACGCGGTCCTCAAGATCAGCTGCATTGCGCGCGAGACCGACGGCCTCGCTCTGGCGGCCCTCGGAATACGCGAGCCAGGCCGCAGCTGCCAGCCGCATGGACTCCACCTGTCCCGCCCAGTCGTAGGGTCCGGAAACCGGTGACTTGACCAGCACTGTGTGGATTTCTTCAAGGTTGGTGAGTGCCGCGTAAGCCCGCTTCGGCTCACCGCCGCGCACAGAGCCCAGCGCTTGCGCGAAATAGGTTATGGCCCGTGCGTAAGGGAAGTTCTCCCAGGCAAGGCTGGCATCAGGCGCTTCGAGCCTCGCAGCTTCATCCCAGCGACGACGCTCCAGGGCGAAGCGCGCCGGGATGGCGGCGAGCGCGTAGCCGGCAACGAAGCTTGGATCATCGAACTTCCTTGCAGTCGCCGCCTCCTCGCGCACCTGGCGCGCCTTTGGCTCGTTGCCGGTCTGCAAGTACGCATACTCCAGATAATCGAGGGCGTGCAGAGTGTCGAAGGAAGTGGCCCCGGGATAGGTCCTGGCAACCAGATGCCGCGCGGCGTCGGCCGAGGCGAGGTTTGACTCGATCGACTCCGACCACAGCCCGAGCCGCGTGAAGATGTGCGACGGCATGTGCAAAGCATGCGGCGAGGAGGGCGCAATCTTCGCGTACGCCCGCGCCGCCGGCAGTGCCATCGCAGCGAGCGACGGGTAGTCGTAGGCGTGGATCAGGTAGTGGATCGCTCCGGGATGCTGCGGTTCCTTCATGAGAAGGCGGTTTAAGATTTCCGCCGCCTGCTTTTGAGCAGCGAAGGTCGCATCACCCGGCGGTGCCGTCCCAAGCAACGCCAGCGCGTAAAAGGCCGACGCCTCGTGATCATCGGGATAGCGGCCCGCCAGATCCTCCATGGCCTCTTTGTAAGTGAGGGCGCGCGTGCGGTGATCGACCCGGCCGAAGTCGCGGTAGAAGGCGCCGATTGCGGTGATGTAGTGCTTTTCCCGGTCGCTCCTGGCACCTATGGCATCCGCACTGTCAGCTGCGGCCTCTCCGGCTGCGAGCTCGGCCGCCGTCGGCGGCGCCCAGATCGGGTGGTAGTAGGTCATGGCAATCCCCCAGGATGCCATTCCACAGCGGGGGTCTTGCTCGGCAACCTTCGCGAAGGACTTACGGGCCTCTTCGTAGCCAAAGGAGTGGAGCAGCGCCACCGCCCGCGTGAAGGCCGCTTGGCTCCTCGCCTGACAGGTGACCGGAAAATGCACGCTCCCCAGCGCTTCGCTCTCGCCGTGATCAGAGTGCTGCTCTTGCGCCCCCGCGCCAGAAACGAGAGCTGCGCTGACGCAGAGAGCTGCAAGAGTTTTGACCATCGGGCTCACTCGTCGTCGAAGCCGAGCGCGAATGAGGTCGCCGCGCGAGCCTCTTTCATTTTCTGCGTCGTTAATCGGACAATGCGGTCGCCGATATTGCTCTTGGGCACGGTATGGAGATTGTCGAAGTTCGCCGCGCAGGTGGTTGGTAAACCGTCGGCCTCTGTCAGGACGACCTCAGTGGGGATACTACGGATCGTCGAGGTGATCGGTGCAACGGTGACCGAGTGCAGCACGGCGATCGCGGAATCGCGTGTGAGGATCAGTACCGGCCGTTTCTTGTCGGGTGTCTTGAAGGTGTACCAGCAGACGTCACCCCGATTCACGACGTACTCCAGTCCTGCTCGCTCAGCCAGATATCGAACTCACCGGGCGCAACTGGCTTGTGCGCGTAGCCCTCGGCGTGTCGGACCTCGTCCTCGCGAACTCGCTGTCGTCGGATCTCCGCCTCGAGAGCATCGCGAATGAACGCCGATCGGGTGGTTTTTCGGGCTCGGGTTATCTTGTCGACGACCTTGAGGAGACGTTCGTCGATG
>JBAUVJ010000418.1:0-3707 GCA_049583165.1 Candidatus Sulfotelmatobacter sp.
ACTCGATGGCTCAATGACTCAATGACTCAATGTTGTTCATGGTGTGAGAAATGGCGATGGCGGAGAAGAAATCACTTTTCGTAAATGGCGAGAACGGCGGGCAGGTGATCACGACGGGAAATCCGATCACCGACCTGGAACGGGCGCAGGACGTGGCCCGGCGCTATCGGTGCGAGTTTGTGGATCTCACCGATTTTCAGCTCCATCATGAGCTGTTCAAGAAATTCTCCCCGGAGTTGATGTTCCGCTACAACTTCGTGCCGCTGGAAGAAACTAGCGACGGCAAGCTGGCCATTGCCATTGCCGATCCCAGCCAGCTGATGATGATCGACGAAATCAGCCTGCTGCTGCAAAAGCGGATCGTCACCAAAGTCGCGACGCTGAAACAAATCTCGGACATCCTCAAGAAGACGGAGCAATCACAGCGCGTTCTGGAAGAAGCCAGCGAAGGCTTCCAGATCATCCGGGAAGACGAGAACACCGGCGCCGAAGAGACGCTGACCATCGACAAGCTAACGGCGGCGGGCGATACCAGCCCGATCATCCGTTTAGTCGATACCACCATTTTTACGGCTTTGCAGCGGCGCGCTTCTGATATTCACATCGAGACCCGCGATGACTCGGTGGTGATCAAGTTCCGCATCGACGGCGTGCTCACGCAGGCCATGCCACCCATCGGCAAAGAGCACCACTCGACCGTGATTTCACGTATCAAGGTGATGAGCGAGCTGGATATTTCCGAGCGGCGCGTGCCCCAGGACGGCCGCTTCCGGGTGAAATACAACGGGCGAGCCATCGACTTCCGGGTATCGATCATGCCCTCGATTCACGGCGAAGATGCTGTGCTCCGCGTGCTCGACAAAGAGTCGATGAGCGAGAAGTTCCGCACGTTGACTTTGGAAGTGGTCGGTTTTGACGAAGACGACCTGCGCAAATTCCGGCGCTATATTAAAGAGCCGTACGGTATGGTGCTGGTGACGGGGCCGACCGGTAGCGGCAAAACGACGACGCTCTACGCCGCCGTGAACGAGATCAAGACCGACGAAGACAAGATCATCACCATTGAAGATCCGGTTGAATATCAGCTTCGCGGCATTACCCAGATTCCGGTGAACGAGAAAAAAGGGCTGACCTTCGCGCGCGGATTGCGCTCGATTCTGCGTCACGACCCGGACAAGATCATGGTCGGCGAAATTCGCGATCAGGAAACGGCGCAGATCGCCATTCAATCCGCTCTGACCGGCCACTTGGTGTTCACTACGGTTCACGCCAATAATGTGGTCGACGTGATCGGACGATTCCTGAACATGGGCGTGGAGCCTTACAACTTTGTCTCGGCGCTGAACTGCATTCTGGCGCAGCGGCTGGTGCGATTGATTTGCGATTCCTGCCGGACGCAGGTGCATTATCCTCCCGACGTACTGGAAGCCAGCGGACTCGATCCGGCGCAGTGGTCAAAGGTGGCTTTGTATGAGGGACCGGGATGCATCGAGTGCGCGGGCACCGGCTTCCGCGGACGAACCGCGATTCACGAATTGCTGGACTTGAGCGACCGCATCCGGGAAATGATTCTGGCCCGCAAGCCGACCTCGGAAATCCGGAGAGCGGCGCGGGATGAGGGCATGCGCTTTCTGCGCGAATCGGCACTGGATAAGGTTCGGCTCGGTCTGACCACGTTGAAAGAGATCAATAAGGTCACCTTCATCGAGGCCATGCGGTAAGGGAGCGAGTGTCTGCTGCTCGGGGTAATAATTACAATCGCCTAACCATATTTGATGTGCATCGGCTCGATGTGCTCGGTCTTAAGAGATCTCGGCAGGCCACGAGCGGGTGAGACCTTGCGGGTATTGCATTTTGCCGCGAGGGGCGTTTGAATTGTAGGAGAGCGACTTGGAAGGTAATTCCCTGACATGAGTTCTGGAGCGAATTCGGCAAAACCCAGGCTGGCCTGTGAAATTGCGGCCGATCGCGTTTTGGTGGGACGCTTGGCCCAGGACGGCTTCAGTCTGGAGGCGTGCGCTGCACGCGAACTGGCTCCGGGCAGTGTCATCCCCGATCTCGTGGAAGGCAATCTGCGCCAGCGAAGCGCGGTCAGCGCAGCGCTGCAATCCGCACTAAGCAGCGTAGCCGGACGTTCCCACGATGTAATCGCGGTGGTCCCGGACGCTGCGGTGCGCGTGATGTTGCTCGAATTTGACACCTTGCCCTCCAACTCCGAGGAAGCTGCCGGAGTGGTGCGGTTTCGCATGAAGAAGTCTTTGCCGTTTGACGTGGATAAAGCCAGGGTCTCCTACCATGCGCAGAAAACGGCAGATGGAATTCGCGTGGTAGCCGCGGTAGCCCTGGCCAGTGTGGTGGAGGACTACGAGGCTGCCCTGCGCGACGCTGGATTCAGTCCGGGAGTGGTGTTGCCTTCGATGCTGGCAGCGCTCGGCGCAGCTGAGGGGCAGCGCCCTACGTTAGTGGTGAAAGTGGATGCGCGAACTACCAGCATCGCAATCCTCAATGCAGACCAATTGCAACTTTTCCGCACGCTGGAAAATACACGGGGAGTGACCATCACGGGCGAGCAACTGGCCGAAGAAGTCTATCCCTCTGTGGTATTTTTCCAGGACACCTATCACCTGAACATCGAAAAGATTTTTGTCGCAGGTTTGGCCGACACGGGAAATGCAGCGCCCGCGCTACGCGCCCAAACCGGAGCTGAAGTTGCGGAATTGATAAGTTCCTCGCAGTTGGGATTCAGCGCCGGCGGTTCGGTGCCGCGGTGGAGAATGGCCGGGGTGGTGGGAGCGCTGATTTCGTAAGCGGGATTTTATAATTATTTAGGAGCAACTGTTTCAGGCAGGTTCGATTTCAAGCTTCGATTTTCAAACTTCGATTTTCAAACAATGCGTCTCGACATCAATCTCGCCAGCCAGCGATACGAAGATGCGCGGCAGTTCTGGACCCGCTGGGGAACGGCTCTCGCGGCCGTGTCCGTCCTCACGCTGGTATTGATCGCGATAACCGTCATGGGCTGGTACGCGGCTCGTCGCGATCATGCCACCATGGCCGCCTACCGCGCTGAGATCGCGCAGCGCGACCGCACGCGGCAACAGGCGGAGGCTTTTCTCAACCGCCCGGAGAATCGCAGTACGCGGGACGAGTCGCACTTTCTCAACCAACTCATCGAGCGCAAGTCGTTCTCCTGGACGCGGGTGCTGGAAGATCTGGAGAAGGTGATGCCGGCGCGGGTGCATCTGGTGTCGATCAGTCCGGAGCTGGATGAGGACAACCAGCTCTCGCTGAAGATGCTGGTGGCTGGCGATTCTCGCGATCGCGCGATCGAACTGGCCCGCCGGATGGAAGATTCGCGACGCTTCGCCCAGACTTATATCGAGAACGAGACTTCGCGAATCTCGAGCACCGGAGATCCCATTCAAGTCAGCATCCACGCGATTTACGTCCCGGAGACGGTGCTCGTACCACCCCCGAAGACGGAGATTTCCGAGAGGAGCATGCCCTGATGCCGGATTTGCGGCAAACCCGGAAAAACATCAAAATCGCCCTAGCGGTGCTCGTCGGCGTAGATGTGATCACGGTGATCGTGTTGCTTTCTCCGCTGGTGGGGTCGACGCAATCGCGACGGGCCGAGCTCAACCGCTTGTGGAGCGAACTACAGATAAAAACCCGGCAGGTTGAGCCGCTGACGAATCTGCCGAAAA
>JBAUVJ010000419.1:0-2899 GCA_049583165.1 Candidatus Sulfotelmatobacter sp.
GAGCTATGCGGAGAACGTGCGTGAAGAGGGACGGTACGCGATTATCTCGTCAGCTCGATTACATCCCATTTCTTTGCTGGGAAAGTTGAATCCGGAATGGCTGACATCACGACTGGAAAAACTGCTCACCAAGAATCTCGTCATGCTCTATTTCAATTTGCCCATGAGTAGCGACTACACGAGCCTGCTCAGTGGCGGAGTTCTTTCCGGATTCGAAATCGATGAGATGGGCGGAGAGGTACTTGGGGCGGAGGGAGAATGGCATTCCTTCATAGAGGAGGGGGATCCTTCCGTAACGATCTATGACGGACCCGGAGACAAGCTGCTGTGGAAAACGGCGTATACGGAATCTGCCCTGCCGAACACGGATACACAAGTTTTCTGCATCGACGCGGGGGTGGGGCTGATCATCCAAAGAAAAGCTGACTTTGTTTTTGAAGATGAACCTGTCATGCAATTCACTCGAGTTTATCGAAACCAGGATGATCGTTCACGGGCTTTCGGCATAGGAGGCTCAGATTCATTCGAAATGTTCCTCAGCGGGCAGATGGGTGTTGGTTTCGATCTCATCATGGAGGATGGCCGCAGGGTTCACTTCACCCATCAACCAGCGAAGCCAGGACCGCCTAGCGACGTTTACCTGGCTAGCTGGGGCGGGGAGGGACGGTTTGAGAAAGCCGAAGCCAATTTTTATGGAAACTTATGGCAGGTGAAAACGACAGATGGTTGGACATATATTTTCCCCTTCCGGCCTGATGCACTAATGCAGAATGTCACGGTTCTGACGGGCTTCACCGATCCGGCGGGACGAACATACGAGATGGAGCGCGATTCCTTCGGCGCTCTGACATCGATTAGCAGTCCCTCCGGGAAATGGCTTCACTTCGAAAATGACGCCGAACATCGAATTCGCAAGATCACTTCTTCTCTAGGCCGCAGCGTGCAGTACGACTACGACGCAGGCGGGCGAATGATGAGGGCCACAGACTCCGAGGGTCATATAGACGATTATGCTTACGATGAGAAGGGCGAGATGATCACGGCGGGCCATGGATCCGGAAACCCAATTTTGACCAATGAATATTCAATCGACGGATACATAAAGAACCAGATCATGGGGAACGGAAAGAAGTTTGAATATACCTACGCTCGGGCGCGCAATGTCATATACGAAAGCACGATTACCGAACCAAATGGACTGGAAACCTACGTTCAATATGTCCGTGGTGGTTATATTCAATCGCTTCCGGCTCCTGCGCACCACGGTATCGAGCACCACCACACTATCCAGCAGTAGAAGTGGTTTCTAAAAACATTGCCCTTGTTGCATACCTCAAAGCGCAGCCAGACGCCGTTGCGCCAACAGAAAATAAAGAGCCACAAGAACGAGCAGGAATCCATTCACGCCCAACACCACGGGCGCGGTAAAAATGGGGACCAGCCATCCCGATAACAGATTGCCCATCGGCATGCCGCCGCGGAAGGCTACGTTGTAGACGCTCATCACCCGACCGCGCATTTCGTTGGTCGTGATCAACTGCACCAGAGAACTCACGGTGGCGAAAACTGCCATCATCGAGGCGCCGGCCAGCACCAGAATGACGCCGCTCAGCGGCACCGATTTCGAAAGCGCAAAAACAGAAATGCTCGCGCCCAGTAACATCAGCGCGAGCAGAGCGACAAGCCCTTTTCTCTTGAAGTTGCCCGCGCTCGCGATCGTCAGCGAGCCGAAAATCGATCCCAGGCCCATAAGCGCCAACAGATTACCGTAGGTTTCCGGACCGCGATGAAAAATATCTTTCACGAATACCGGGATGTAGGTACGCATGGGCATGCCTAAAGCTGTCATGCAAAAAGCCAGGAGGATCAAAGCTTCCATCGAATTCTGCTTGCGGGCGAATCGAATGCCTTGCTTCAGGCTGCCAAACATCGTCTCCGCAGTTTTAGCCGGCAGAAAGCGTGCGCTGATAATCGAAAGCGAAATAATCGGCGCCAGGAACGAAAGCGCATTCAAACCAAAGCACCACTTCTCGCCCAACTTTGCCAATGCTTGCCCAGCGAGTGCCGGCCCCACCATGACCGCCACATTGAACTGAATTGAGTTCAGCGCAATGGCATTGGGCATGTCGTCTTTTTCAACCAACGTCGGAATCAAAGCCTGGTAGGCCGGTCCGCCAAAGGCCTGCGCGAAGCCGGAAATAAATGAAAGGCAAAGAATGTGCCAAACGTGGACAAAACCGGTTGCCACCAGAACGGTGAGCACGGCGGCAGTGGCCATTTGCACATACTGTGAGCCGAGCAGAATTCTCCGCCGCTCTACCCGATCGGCGACCACGCCGCCGATCAACGAAAACAGAAAAATAGGAATGCCGCCGAGAAATTGATCGAGCGCCAGCAGGAATGCGGAATGGCTCAACCGATAGATAAGCCATCCCTGCGCAACAATTTGCATCCAGGTACCGATGCTGGATGTACACGCGCCAATCCACATCAGGCGAAAATCGCGATATTGAAATGCTTTAAAGACGCGCGCAATCACTCAGACGATCCCGTAGGCTCTCTTGAAGCCTAACACGCGGCTCGCTGAGTTCGCGGAGCCGCCATTTGGCAATGAGGAGCCGTTCATGAGACGTTGTAGATTGTGCAATGTCAACCTGCGTGCCCGGAGTGTTGCCGGTGAGTTCTGTAATTTGATGCAGCAGTACTCGACTTTGATTTTGATTTATGACCTATGACGCCATTTTGGTTGTTTCCTTCGGTGGGCCAGAATCCAGGGATGAAGTGCTGCCCTTTCTTGAAAATGTGCTCCGGGGACGAAATGTCCCACGCGAGCGGATGTTGACCGTTGCCGAACACTATTATCACTTCGAGGGGAAAAGCCCGATCAACACGCAAACAC
>JBAUVJ010000420.1:0-6515 GCA_049583165.1 Candidatus Sulfotelmatobacter sp.
AAAGAAAATTTCCGAAGCCACCTGGCACTGCGGCGATCCCGTCATGCAGTACGACACCACCACCAACCGCTGGCTTACTTCGAAGAACACAGCCCGCATTAACGCGAGCAATCCCTGCAGCGAGTACATGTTCCTCGACGACTCCGCCTGCAACCTCGCCAGCCTGAATCTTCTGAAGTTCGCGCCCAACGGCACCTTCGACGTCGAAGCCTATCGCCACGCCGTCGATGTGCTCATCACCGCGCAGGAAATTCTCGTCGACAACGCCGGCTATCCCACGGAAATGATCATGCGCAACTCGCATGACTACCGCCCACTCGGACTCGGCTACGCAAATCTCGGCGCGCTCTTGATGGCCGCAGGCTTACCGTATGATTCCGACGGAGGCCGTGACTACGCCGCCTGCGTCACCGCCATCATGTGTGGCGAAGCCTATCTGCAATCCTCAAAGATCGCAGAACTCTGCCAGCCGTTAACACCAGCAACCGAGCCCACAAAAAAGAATCTCGCCGAAACAAATCTAGGCGCAAGCATCACCTCCGACAGTAGCGCCGGCGTCTCGCCGGCTCGACAGGAGCGCGGCTCCGCAGCCTTCCCCGGCGGAGCCTGCCCCGGCTGGTACATAAACCGCGAACCCTTCCTCGACGTAATCCGCATGCACCGCGCCAGCGTCAACAACATCAACAAACAAAACGTCCCCACCCCACTCTACGAATCCAGCAAACAATGCTGGGACGAAGCCCTAGCCCACGGCGAAAAACACGGCTACAGAAATAGCCAGGTCACAGTGCTCGCCCCAACAGGAACTATCGGCTTCATGATGGACTGCGACACAACTGGCGTCGAGCCGGATTTGGCTCTCGTTAAGTACAAAAAGCTGGTAGGCGGAGGCATGATCAAAATCGTCAATCAGACTGTGCCGACGGCGCTGTTCAAGCTGGGGTACGATCACGATCAAACCAACGCGATCGTCAGCTACATCGATGCGACCGGAACCATCGAAGGCGCGCCGCATATTAAGGACGATCATCTTGCCGTCTTCGATTGCTCGTTCAAGCCGGCGAAAGGGACCCGGTCGATCGCTTACATGGGACATCTGCGAATGATGGCGGCGGCGCAACCGTTCATCTCCGGAGCTATATCGAAGACCGTCAATCTTCCCGAGAACGCGTCGGTGGAAGACATCATGGAAGCGTATCTCCAGGCGTGGAAGCTGGGCCTGAAGGCAGTCGCGGTTTATCGCGACGGTTGCAAGAAGTCGCAACCGTTGTCGGCAGCCGGAACGAAGACTGCGAATTCTTCCAAGGACGACCCGCGGCCGGGGGCGGCCGCGCCACACGAGCCGGAGGATATGAATGCGCCGCCGCGCGCCGTCCGGCACAAGTTGCAGGAAGAGCGCGCATCGATCACGCACAAGTTCAACATTGGCGGGCACGAGGGCTACATCACGGTCGGACTTTATCCCAACGGCGAGCCCGGCGAACTGTTCATCACCATGGCGAAAGAAGGATCGACGGTCAGCGGATTGATGGACAGCTTTGCGCTGGCAGTCTCCATCTCGCTGCAACACGGCGTGCCGCTGAAATTGTTCTGCGAAAAATTCGCCCACACCCGCTTCGAGCCCAGCGGCTGGACCAGCAATCCGGACATCGGCTTCGCCAAGTCGATCATGGATTACATCTTCCGCTGGCTCCAGCTGCGCTTCACCGGACAGCAGCAGTTGCTCTTCGAAAATCTGCGGCCCAAGTTGTCCTCCTCGGTCAGCTCACAGCCAACAGAGGATGCGGCGCCCCGCCGTCCGGAGACCGGAAACCGCGAACCCGGAGCCGGCTCCATTCACGCCGCTGACGCGCTGGCCGGCATCATCGACCTGGGCGACGCTCCCACCTGCAGCTTCTGCGGCAGCATCATGACCCGCAACGGCAGCTGCTACCGCTGCGGAAGTTGCGGCAGCACCAGCGGGTGCTCGTAGGAAGTTTTTGTCCGGTGATTTTCGGTCGTGGTGCCAGCAGTTTGCACCATGACAAGGGCCCTACAACAAAAATTGAAAACGTACTGTGAAGGGGGACACGGCACGCCGCGTCCCCCTTTCATCATAAGGAGGAGCACATGAATCAGCCAACGTCGCTGGACGGATTTGATCCTTTATCTGAAGGGGCAGGAATAGGCAGTGAGGAAAAGACTCTATTCGAAGAGGCCACCAAACGGATCGTATCTAACATTCTAAAAAGCTACACGGGCTACTTCGATGTATTCTCGGAGATCTTCCAGAACTCCCTGGATGCTATAGATGCCAGAATAAAGGTGGGAGGCCATTTTCAGCCTCGCTCGTGGTCTACATCGATATCCCTGAGGGGCGAATTCGCGTAGCGGACAATGGGATTGGCATGGACGAACGCGAACTCCGCTACTGCTTCCGCCCTTCAGTGAGCTTTAAGATGCGCAAGGAAGCTCGTGGACACAAGGGGGTCGGAGCAACATTTCTCGCATATGGCTTTACCAACATACAGGTGTCTACATTGAAGAACGAGATGGAGCTGTCGGTACAGCTGTCTGGAGGGAGGGACTGGGTCGAAGATCCTTCTGACTCCCATAGGAGGCCGAAGCTGCAGTCGGTACGCTACAAAGCGCCTGAGCTAGCGGGCGAGCGGTCGGGTACGTGTATTGAGATCATGTTAGGAGGCAAGCCCGATTTGACCTGGTGGGGTGCGACCAGCGCGGAACAATGGACCCAAATTCTTCGTATGCGCACTCCGCTCGGGGGCGTCTATCTAGCCGGAAAGATGCCGCCGCGAGTTCAGGTGCTCGTTAGCGTGCGTAACGCGGCGGGCACGTCAACTGAACTACAAAGCGAAAGAACCGAATATTTTTGGCCGCATGAAATGGATACTGTGCTCCCGCGGGTCTGTTCAGTCTCAGATGCGCAAAAATCATTACATGAAATCGATGGAGATGTTGTTCGCCTGCCGAGTACGCTCCGTAACCTGAGCGCCCTTTACGAGATTTGGTCATCCGAGCAGTTGCTGGATGAGGAGAGCGCATTTTGGAGTAAGACTTTCAATGAAGACGAACAGAGGTTACTTCGACTTCATGATGTGTCGGTGTACGGCTGCTTCCTCTCCTCGGCGAAATCGTGGACGCAGTACCAAGAGGAGGTTCTTAAGGCGAGAAAATCTCCTCTGCTGATAAAGGGAGGCTTACAGATAGCTAGTGACTATATGATCCAGGGTGATCTGAATGTGATTCCTCTAACCTCAACAATCGGGTATCAGGCCAACACGCATGTCGTGGTGCATTTCAGAGACGGGAACGCAGACATGGGGCGCAAGGTATTTCAACCCGAGATTAAGAGCCTATCTGAGAGGGTTGCGCGTCAGGCCGTCAATATTTTCAAGCGATACCTCTACCTAATGCGAGAGGACACTGGCGTTGCGCCTCTAACCGAGAGTACAGAGCTATGGGAATGGCAAGTTAAACAGGAAGAGTATCGGAAGGCGAATCCTTTTGAGTTTATACATGGAGGAAACGCGCTAGCTTACGTTTCCGTTCCGCAATCCGAACAGGACGTGATCGCCGTATTTCATGAGCTAATCGGGTTGGGGGTGTTCCGCGGTCTTAGGTTCATGGCGACTTCGGGAATGACTCGTTATGACTGCTGCTTTAAGACCCACTATTTAAGAAATGACAACCTAGCGTTTAAGCGAAATGAGCGGCACCTCGGGATCAGCGAGCGAAATATCACCGATCGAGAATCGAAGCCGATGGTTCTGGAGTTTAAGTATGACCTGGATGGGCTAATCTCTGATTTTGAGAAAGAGGAGAAGTACCCCGGCGACGTCAATCTCGTGGTCTGCTGGGACATAGGCGAGCAATATCGTGAGCGCTACCGAATTGTCAGCTTGCTAGTTCGCGATGAAGGGGCTAACAGGCTTGTTTATGGGGCTACACATGCTGCCTACCAGGATCGTGAACGGAGATTTGAAGTCATCTGCCTAAAAGACCTTATTAGCTTCCTGCGTGATCCGGCGCCGGTCACTGCGGCGCACGAGCAACGATTCAGATAGTCCGTAATGTGGGCATCGGGCATGCCGTCCCTACGGAACTCGGTTCCATATTCTTATGGCTTACCCCGGACTTACGTCCGGGCTATTACCTGTCGCCCCTCCGGGGCTAAAGCCCGGTTTGTTGTGAGGGACTCTGAACGCGGCCCTGAAGGGGCGCTCTTCCACGTTGGTTCGCGGGGTTGCGGGCGGTAGCCTCCGATTTATGACGGTTGCTTTCATGTCGTCGCGATCCTGTCCCTACGGGACTCTGTTCGATATTCTTGTGGCTTACCCCGGACTTACGTCCGGGGCTATTATCTGTCGCCTCTCCGGGGCTGAAGCCCAGTTTGTTTGGGGCGCTTGACGCGGCGCTGAAGCGCCGCTCTTCCACGGTGGTGCGCGGGTTTGTGGTGGCACAGGCAAACAGCAGGTTCCTCGACTCCGCAAGATCATTCGCTTCGCGAATGATCTTTCTCCGCTCGGAATGATAGAAATTTCTAGGGTGCTTACGGCGCGGCTGAGGGCACACCCCTTCAAATCTGAGTCTTGTGGCGCGGAGGAACGCGTGCTCTTCCCGAGTGCGTCGGCGAGCTCGTGCCGTCCCTACGGGACTCGGTTCCATATTCTTGCCGGCTTACCCCGGACTTACCCTTCGGCTGCGCTCAGGGCAGGCTTGGGCTATTATCTGTCGCCCCTCCGGGGCTTGCGGCCCGGTTTTCTGGCGCTTGACGCAGCGCTGAAGCGCCGCTCTTCCACGGTATCTACGCGTTCGTGATAGTACGTTCCTATGAGACTCGGTTCCATTTCTTGTGGCTTACTCAGGATATAGGTTCGGGGTTATTGTCTGCCGCCGCTCCGGGGCTGAAGCCCGGTTTCTTTTGGGGGCTTGACGCGGCGCTGAAGCGCCGCTCTTCCACGGTAGTGCGCGGGTTTGTGGTGGTGCAGTGGAACGCGTGCGCTTCCCGAGTGCGTCGGCGAGCTCGTGGCGTCCCTACGGGACTCGGTTCCATTTCTTGTGGGCTTACTCAGGATATAGGTTCGGGGTTATTGTCTGCCGCCCTCCGGGGCTAAAGCCCGGTTTGTTTTGGGCGCTG
Source organism: Candidatus Sulfotelmatobacter sp. (assembly GCA_049583165.1). Classification (GTDB taxonomy): domain Bacteria; phylum Acidobacteriota; class Terriglobia; order Terriglobales; family Acidobacteriaceae; genus Sulfotelmatobacter. Next base: position 5,138 of record JBAUVJ010000420.1, read on the forward strand.
GACGCGGCCCTGAAGGGCCGCTCTTCCACGTTAGTTCGCGGGGTTGCTGGCGGCAGCCTCCGATTTATGACGGTTGCTTTCATGTCGCCGCGATCCTGTCCCTGCGGGACTCGGTTCCATATTTTTGTGGCTCACCCCGGACTTACGTCCGGGGCTATTATCTGTCGCCGCTCCGGGGCTGAAGCCCGGTTCTTTTGGCGCTTGACGCGGCGCTGAAGCGCCGCTCTTCCACGGTATCCGTACGTTCGTGATGGGTCGCTTCTGAGCATTGGACTTCTGATTTAATGCTTGCGTTGACGTGGAAGAGCGGCCCTTTCAGGGCCGCGTTGCAAGGCACGATTGATTTGGGCATTAGCCCCGGTGGTCGTCCCTTCCCGATTTGGAAATTTATTCCCGGGCTCGTGACGAACATCACTCTCCATTTCCTCTCTGGAACTTTACGATCCGAGGCAATGGATTCGGAGCGGACGTTCTTCGTCACAACCATTACGTGGCAACGCGTGCCCATTTTTCGTGTCGACGCACGGGCGCGCTCGTTGATTGACGTGCTACTCGGCTATCGTGATCAAGGGAAATATTTGCTGCACGAGTTTGTGATCATGCCGGATCATATTCATGTGCTGCTCACGCCAGTCTCTGAGATTTCGTTGGAGCGGGCGGTGCAATTTATCAAGGGTGGATATTCGTATCGTCTTCGGAAGGAAGAGAAGATTCAGGTGTGGCAGGAAAGTTTTACGAATCATCGAATTCGGGATGCTGTGGATTATCTGAGACATTGCGAGTATGTGAGGATGAATCCGGTGCGCGCGAAGTTGGCGCGGGATGCGGCGGGGTATCCGTATTCGTCGGCTATCGGAAATTTTAGGTTAGATGAGGTGCCACTGGGGCTAAAGCCCGACTTCTCTAAGAGCGCCTGACGCGGCGCTGAAGCGCCGCTCTTCCACGGTGGTGCACGGGATTGTGGTGGCGCAGGCAAACGGCAGGTTCCTCGACTTCGCAAGATCATTCCTTTCGCGAATGATCTTTCCCGGCTCGGAATGACAGGAATTTCTAGGGTGCTTACGGCGCGGCTAAAGCTGCGCCCCTTCAAGTCCAAGTCTTGCGGCAGGAGTGAAGTCGTATCCTCCCCGGGTGTGGCTAGCCGAGCTTGTGCCGTCCCTACGGGACTTGGTTCCATATTCTTGTGGCTTACCCCGGACTTACCCTTCGGCTTCGCTCAGGGCAGGCTGGGGCTATTATCTGTCGCCCCTCCGGGGCTGAAGCCGGTTTCTTTTGGGGCGCTTGACGCGGCGCTGACGCGCCGCTCTTCCGCGGTGGTGCGCGGGTTTGTGGTGGCACGGGCAAACAGCAGGTTCCTCGACTCCGCAAGATCATTCGC
>JBAUVJ010000421.1:0-1736 GCA_049583165.1 Candidatus Sulfotelmatobacter sp.
GCCCTGAAGGGCCGCTCTTCCACAGACGCCCCCGCGCTTACCGCTTCAGATTGGCATTCCAGTTCAGGACGACTGACACTGGGGTCTTGGCGGATTTCAGTTGGGTGTTGATGAGGAATTTTTGTCCGTCTTTGGTGACGTCGTAGAAAAATTGCTCTGAGGTTGCGGCGGCGAATTCGCGGGGAGAAGCTTGAAAAAGTATTGCCGGCGTTCCGGCGTCGAAGTTTATTCCGGTTTTTACCGGGACGGACATTAGTTTGTCATCGGCTGAGAGATAGAAGAGTTCTTTGCCATCGCCGCGCCAGCGGGGTTGTGTTCCGCCGGCGTTTGAAACCTGCCATTTACCATGGGCATCGGGAAATGAAGTGACGTAGATTTCCCATTTCCCGCTTTCATTTGAGGCATACGCGACCCATTTCCCATCCGGGGAGAAGCGGCCCATTCGCAGGGTGGAAGTGGCTTTGAGGAACTCGGTTGCTTTCAGGTCTGCGACACTCACATACCACAAGTCGGGGCCGCGTTCGTACAAGATGTATTTGCCATCGTGTGACCAATCATTGGGGAAACGGTCGGCGCCATCCTGAGGAATTTGTTTTTCCTCTTGCGAGCCGTCACTGTTTTTCAAGTACAAATCGAACTGGGGCTCGCGGTTGTCGGCAAATACCAACTGCTTTTCATCCGGACTCCAGATGGGCATTGAATCGATTGCCGGATCGAAGGTGAGCCGCTTGGTTTCGCCGCTATCTACGTTGCAGATATAAATGTCGGTATTCAGACTGCCGGGGTCTGTCATATCGGCCGCAACCCATTTCCCGCCAGGAGAGAGATTAGTGTTGCCGTAAATTCCGGGCTTGGTGGCCACGCCTGTCTCGTGGCCGGCGCGGTCGAACCAAACCAGTTGAGAAACGGCAGATTCTCCGGCTTTTTGCGCGACCAGCAGTCCACTGCTGGAAGCTGAATACGTGGCTTTCGAGATCCGGGGAGCGAAACCAATATCAGTGAAGAGTGGAGCGGGCTCGCCAGCCAGCTTGAAATTTTTGAGATCGAATTCCTGCTCAAAGAGCGTGCGATCTTTATAGAAAAGCAAATGGCCAGGATCGACGTAGGAGGCGTTGCCCTGAGTTCGCAGGACTAAATGTCTCTCGGTTGAGTTCAGAGCGCCGACGTAAATCGCGTAGAGGTCTTTCCGGCCGGAGAGATTGATGGCTGAATAAAGGTAGTGGACGCCATCGGGAAGAAAGAACGGCCAGCGCAGGCTGTCTTCTTTTATGCTGCGATCGGGTGAGGCGATCAGCATGGGGGTTCCGCCGGCGGCAGGGATGCGATAGAGACCTACGCCCAGCAATCCGTTGGGAGTGAAAATGATGTCGCCGTTCTGGTTCCATGTACCGCCGCGTCCGGTGGGAGCATCGCAGAGCGTCTGTACCGGACCGCCGGCAAGATCCAGCCGTTTGAGCTTTCCATCGGCGAAGAATCCGAGCGAGCGTCCATCGGCTGACCAGAAGGGAAAATTCGCGCCCTCGCTGCCGGTGATGCGGGTTGCATCCTGCGCTCCCGGTTCATACAGCCACAGTGAATTCGTGCGTTCCGAATCCGGGTGACCGACGACCACTACGGTGTGACCATTGGGAGCGATGGCTAGGTCTTGCGCCTCGAATGGGAGGGGAGCGGCAAAGTAAGCAGTTTTGGGAGTGGTCCGGGAATTCAGCCACCACAGACCGAAGACAACCATCACG
>JBAUVJ010000422.1:0-20833 GCA_049583165.1 Candidatus Sulfotelmatobacter sp.
CCAGAAGCTCGAACTCGAAGAGAAGCACGAGGAGCTCCTGCAACAGCTACAGAATCAGTGGAAGATGTGGGATGGGATGATCCAGCGTGAGTCGAACGGTCAGCCTGTCTCGGAAGAAGAGCGTAGGCAGGAGCGCGAAAAAATGGTGGACCTGCTGAACCGCCGCAACTACATCCGTAATCTGGTTAGGGATGTGAATGAGGTGCTGGAGAGCTGAGAATTGAGTAATTGGGAAAATTCCAAGCTCGATCGTTTTTCAATTTCCCAAGTACTAAGTTAAAAAATTACGAATGACTACGGATCGCATCGTCGGCATCGACCTGGGCACCACGAATTCTCTCGTGGCCTTTATGCAAGGGGAGAGCCCTGTCGTAATCCCCGGCGACGATGGTCTGAACCTTGTTCCTTCGGTCGTGGCGCTCGACGAGAAGAATCAGCCCGTGATCGGCAATGCGGCACGCAATTCTCTCATCGCCAGTCCGGAACGCGCCGTCTATTCGATCAAACGCCTCATGGGACGCGGGGTTGACGACGTTCAGGAAGAACTTAAATTCTTTCCGTTCCGTCTTGCGGATGACTTGCAACCCGGTGAAGTGCTCCGCATCAAGCTCGGCGAGAAGACTTTCACCCCGCCTGAGGTTTCCGCGCTCATCCTGCGCCAGCTCAAACGCAACGCTGAGCGCTTCTTCGGAGCATCGGTTACCAAGGCCGTCATTACGGTTCCCGCGTATTTCAACGACGCGCAACGCCAGGCCACGAAAGATGCGGGGCGTATCGCTGGCCTCGAAGTTCTGCGCCTGGTGAACGAACCCACCGCCGCGTCGCTGGCTTACGGCCTCGACAAGAACCAAAACGGCATAGTCGCTGTTTACGACCTTGGCGGGGGCACTTTCGATATTTCAATCCTCAAGTTGCACGATGGAATTTTCGAAGTGATCGCGACCAACGGCGACACGCACCTCGGCGGCGACGACATCGACAACCTGCTGATCACCATCGCGCTCGACGACACGCTCGGCGACCTCGGGCTCGATCTCCGTCGTAATGCCGAAGCTGTGCAAGCCATTCGCAAAGCGGTGATCGAAGCTAAGATCGCGCTCTCCTCGCAGCCGTCGGCAAAACTCGACATTGAACTGCCGGGTGGTAGGCGCTACCTGCGCGAGATTACGCGCGAGCAATTCGAGCAACTTATTCAGCCCGTCATTGACCGCACCGTTGGTCCTTGCAAGCAAGCGCTGAAAGATGCCGGCCTCAAGCCTGAACAAATTGACGAAGTTGTTCTTGTCGGGGGTTCTACCCGCATTCCCAAGGTCCGCGCTCTGGTCAAAGAGCTATTTCAACGCGAGCCGCACACGGATTTGAATCCTGATGAAGTAGTCGCACTGGGCGCCGCTGTGCAAGCCAATATTCTGAGCGGCGGCTCGGAAGCAACCGAGAACATGCTGCTGCTCGATGTCACTCCGCTATCGCTCGGGATCGAAGTAGCGGGCGGCGTGACCGACAAAATTATTCTGCGCAATTCAACCATTCCCGCGTCGGCCACGCAGTTCTACACCACGCAGGTTGATGGGCAGGCGAATGTCGCCATTCATGTGCTGCAGGGCGAGCGCGAGTTGGCAAAGGATTGCCGTTCGCTGGCACGGTTCGATCTCAAAGGCATTCCGCCCATGGCAGCGGGCATGGCACGTATCGAGGTGAAATTCCTCATCGATGCGAACGGAATCCTTAACGTCTCCGCCCGCGAGCAGCGCAGCGGAAAGGAATCTGAGATTCAGGTTCAGCCCAGCTATGGCCTCACGGATGAGCAAGTCGAAGGCATGATTCTCGATTCTTTCGACAGCGCCGAAGAAGACTTCCGGCAGCGGCAGATTATAGAAGCGCGCAACGAGGCCGCGACTATCTTGGACGCGCTGGAGAAAGGTAAGAAGAGTCCGGCGTGGGGCCACTTGACCACCGCCGAAAAGAAAAAAATCGCCAAGATGGAAAAGGCATTGGTCACAGTAAAAGGCGAAGACGATTACCAGGCAATCCGCAAAGCCATCGACGCGCTCAACCAGGACACCACGCGTCTGGCCGAACTGATGATGGACGGCGCCGTCTCCACCGCGCTAAAAGGTAAAACCATGGACGAAGCCGATATGGGCGAGGGCCCCACGGCGCCGCACCCCATGGCGAAAGCTGAATTTGAGTAAGTAGCGCCGGCGTCTCGCCGGCCGAAGATATCTGAGGAGCAATAGCGATGTCAGAAGAAAAAACACAAGGCGCCGGCACAGCCACCGAAGAAGCTCCCGGCGAAAACACGCCTGGTCCAAATACGGTGCAGATAACTTTCCTGCCCGAGGGCAAAACCGTGCAGTTCGAACACGGCAAGCTACCCTACGAAGATCACGGCAAAGAAGAGTCGATTCTCGACATCGCCCTCAACTACGGAATTACCCTCGATCATGCCTGCGGCGGCAACTGTGCGTGCACTACCTGTCACGTCTGGGTCAAAGAAGGCGCCGAAAATCTTTCACCCATGGACGATGATGAAGCCGACCGTCTGGACATGGCTGCCGATTTGCAGTTAAACTCGCGTCTCGGTTGCCAGGTGCAGATCACGAAGCCCGGTAAGGTCGTCGTCGAGATCCCAGCCTGGAATCGCAATTACATATCGGAAGAACATCACTAGGAACACTTTCGGGTTTCCTGTTTCTAGCTTACGGATTTCTGTTGACCTAGAACCCTTGGCGCGTAGCTTCTGGAAACTAGAAACCGGATAACAAGAAACTGTAGTTTGGAGATTTCCCCCATGCCTAAGTCTCTCTCCTGGGACGATGCCGAAGATATCGGCATCCTTCTCTCCGAGTCTCATCCCGAACTTGACCCGCTTACTGTCCGCTTTACTGATCTGCACCGCTACGTGACCGAACTCCCCGATTTTAAAGGAGACCCGAAGACCTCCAATGAAGGCAAGCTCGAAGCCATCCAGATGGCGTGGCATGAAGAATTCCAGGATCGTACTCAAAGCTAGCCGGCGAAATAACAGCCCTGGACCGCCATTTTTTACATTTTCGTGACAATTCCAGCTATAGGCGGGCACTATTCTCTAGTCACTGCTGTTTAGCGCGGCGCCGCAACCCAGTGCCGCCGCGACCACCAGCATCTCTCTCTGTAAAACTGAAAAGGGCACGGCGCTCTGGCCGTGCCCTATTTTTCGTAGTTGATTACTCCCGGTCTTATCCCACCGTTGCTGGCACTGCCTCTTCCACGCTGGCTTCGCGCAGAAATTTCGCCGCTTCTTCCGGCGGCGTCGGATTGATGTAGAAACCAGTACCCCATTCGAATCCCGCCGTTTTGGTCAACTTCGGCATGAATTCCATGTGCCAGTGATAGTGATCGTTGGTCGGGTCTTGGGCCGGAGAAGTGTGCACCACAAGATTGTACGGAGGATTATCCAGCACACGATCAGCCTTGATCAGCAAGGTTTTCAGCGCCTTGGCCAGATTCTCGAACATGTGCGAGGACGAATTCTCGAACGCCGATTCATGCTGTTTGGGCAGGATCCAGGTTTCAAACGGAAAACGCGGCGCGTACGGTGCGATGGTCACAAAGTCTTCGTTCTCGAAAACCACGCGGCTACCGTTTTCCGTTTCCTGACGGATGAGGTCGCAAAACACGCACCGCTCTTTGTACAGATAGTATTGCTTAGCGCCTTCCAGTTCCTGGGTCACGTTGATCGGCAGAATCGGCAGCGCAATCAATTGAGAGTGCGCGTGCTCCAGCGACGCCCCCGCCGCCTCACCGTGATTCTTGAACAGCAGAATGTATTTGAATCGTCGGTCCTTCTTCAGATCGAGGATGCGGTCGCGAAACGTCCACAGCACGTCCTCAATCCGTTTGGGAGGCAGTGTTGCCAGGCTGGCAGTGTGATCAGGGGTCTCAATGATGACTTCGTGTGCCCCGATGCCATTCATTTTGTCAAACATACCTTCAGCTTGGCGATTCAGCGTGCCTTCAATTCCCAAGGCTGGGAATTTATTGGGAACCACGCGTACCGTCCATCCTGGCATGTCCCGCTGCGAGACCGGTCCACCGTTCGATCCCGGACGGTAGGCCTGAATTTCAGGCGGTGTCTTACTCTCATTTCCGTAGCAAAAGGGGCAAAAGCCACCCTTCAACTTCACGTTCTCGCGGGCGAAATCGGTGGGGCGCTTTGCGCGATCGGTCGAAATAATAACCCAGCGACCAACAATAGGATCTTTTCTGAGCTCAGGCACTCACCAAACCTCTTTAAACGTGGATAGACGAATCTTTCATTCTAAAGCCGTCAGGGAGGAATTACGGAACACTTCGATCTGCGGCTGGCTAGCCTTCGAATGCTCGTAGTATACGCTTACAATATCGAATCGCCACTGGCACGAAGGTGGAAAGCGGCGCAAATACTCGTGCACGACTGCCGCCACTTCACGTCGTTTGTGCCGGTCGACGGCTGCTTCTGCGGGCTTCACGTCATGTGTACTCCGGGTTTTGACCTCGACAAAACAGAGAATATCTTTCTCCCAACCGATCAGGTCGATCTCCCCGCGGCACCGCGGCGAGCGGAAGTTTCTCGCGACCATCGTATAACCCAGCTTCCTGAGGTGGAAGTAAACCGCCTCCTCGCCTCGACGGCCGATGCGCTGGTGCGGGGGAGATTTGTCGGGCGGCAGAATCAGCTCTGCCAGCCAGTCCAGGGCGCGAAGGGTCGTCTGTGTAGTTCGACCGGAAAGCACGAATCAAATCCTCGAAACATGGTAGTCCTTCCCGGCAACGGAGTGGCGTGCAATTAGTCCCAAGCGACTCAAACAAGACCAATCCGGGAACCGAGTCTCTGACCCATCCTGAAATCCGTTCGGGGAATCAATCCGCTTTGTAAGGTCTGAGATAGCCATTGCTGGAGGCTGTCCCGTACTTTCATTCTTCCATGAGGTTTATAATCAAAGGAGTTGTACCGTACGCATGACTGATCAACTTAGAAAGAAATTGCAGGAAGAAGTCGACGCGCTCGAGCACGAACTGGTTCACGAGCTGCCCAAAGAGATAAAGCGCGCCGCCGCTCTCGGCGACCTCAGCGAGAACGCGGAATACCACATGGCGAAGCAGCGCCAGGAGTTCGTGAAGGCTCGCTTTCGGCAACTCGGCAAGCGCTTGGCCGATCTCTCCTTGACCAACATGAACAATATCCCCAAAGACAAAGTGGGGTTGGGTTCCACGGTCAAGGTATATGACAGCACAAAAAACGAGCAAATAGAGTACAAGCTGGTGACTAGCGAAGAGTCCGATGTAGGCGCAGGCAAGATCTCGACTACCTCACCCATCGGCCGCGCGCTTCTCAACAAGAAAGTCGGCGATGAAACCACCGTAGTCACTCCCAACGGCAAGCGTGAGTTGGAAATTCTGAGCCTCGTAACGGTTCACGATCAGGCTGACCCTGAGAAGGCGGAAGCCTAGAATGTCAGATTTGTCATCGAATCGATCCTCGTCGAATCGATCATGGACCAGCGCTTTCGGTCGAGCCTGTGGCGTTTTGCTCGATACCATCGTCCGCTGGCTGGCATTGTCGCGCATCAATCCGAACGTGCTGACGTTCATGGGTCTGGTTGTGAACACCTGGGCGGCGATCCTCTTCGGCTCTGCCACCGCCGGCACACAGCGGCACCTTTTCTTCCTTGCCGGCCTGGTGATTATCTTCTCGGGCTTCTTCGATCTGGTCGATGGGCAGGTAGCTCGCGCCACGAACCGGGTCACGCGATTTGGAGCCTTTTTCGATTCAGTAGTCGACCGCTACAGCGACGCTTCGCAATTTTTGGGACTGCTGGTCTTTTATGCGCGCGGCGACCGATTTTTCTATGTCGTACTCACGGCTTTCGTCATGGTCAGCGCTATCATGGTCAGCTACACCCGAGCCCGCGCCGAGTCGCTGATCGGATCCTGCCGAGTGGGATTTATGGAGCGACCGGAACGCCTGGTGTTGGTAATCATTGGCGCCCTCTTCAATCGTATGGCGCCTGTGCTGTGGATCATTGCAGTGCTCTCAACCCTCACTGTGATCCACCGCATGCGCTACACCTGGACGCGCACACAGGATGCACCGCCTGCCGCTAAAGCTGGCCAGGCAGCATAGGCAGGTCCTGATGCCTGCTTGCACGATGCTAGACTATTCGGTCGCTTCAATTCTTCTGAGAACATTCCTTGCCTACTAATCCTGTTTTAGTGGTTCACGGCGGCGCATGGGCCATGCCCGATGACATGGTGGAAGCGCACCTGCATGGCGTACGCAACGCGCTTGCCGCGGGCTGGCAGGTTCTCGAGCGTGGCGGCCCGGCGCTGGATGCGATCGAGGAAGCCATCGTCGTGATGGAGTACGACGAGACCTTCGATGCGGGGCGGGGGAGTTTTCTGAACCGCGACGGCAAAGTACAACTCGACGCGCTGATCATGGATGGCGCCACGCTCCGGGCCGGAGGCGTGGGATGTGTGGAGCGGTTGAGAAATCCCATACGGGTGGCGCGCAAGATTTTGAGCGAAAGTCCGCACGTCTATTTCGTTGCAGAGGGTGCTGAGCAATTCGCTGTGGAGCACGGTGTTGCACTCTGCGAGAACGAAGAATTAGTAATTCCGCGAGAAGTAGAACGCCTACGCGAGTTTCAGCGCGGGACAGCGGGTGGCCAAAACGACTTGTTCGCTCCTGCAATTTCACATGATACCGTGGGAGCGGTGGCCCTGGATCGCGAGGGAAATATCGCCGCTGCCACTTCGACCGGCGGAACGCTGAACAAGGCTCCCGGAAGGCTTGGCGATTCGTCGCTGATCGGTTGTGGTTGCTATGCCGATAACCTGAGCGCAGCTGTCTCGACCACGGGTTGGGGCGAACCGATCATGAAGTTGGTGTTGGCTAAATGGACCGCCGACCGGGTGTTGGCGGGCAATCTTCCGGAGTGGGCGGCGCAGGAAGCCATGAATTCTCTGCAACAGCGTTTGAATGGACACGGCGGCATCATTGTCCTTAACACCCAGGGACAGATCGGTATTGCTCACAATACGCCTCGCATGGCGTGGGCGAGTAAGACGGTGCAGAAAGAAGAAGCCGGGATCGAACGGGGGGTGGTGTGAAATTTCCGGTGAATGCTTTCTCTTTCAGGTTAGCCTTGTTTCCAGTCCTCGAGCATAACATCGAGTAAAAGTGTGGCGGTATGATGGAAGTCTGTGGGTCTTGCGCTCCGCATGCCTTCATGTCCCAGCACTTTGCCATCTCGATCATCCAAACCCTGCGCCAGCACGGCTTCCAGGCCTACCTCGTAGGTGGCTGCGTGCGCGATCTGCTGTTGAAGCGTGAGCCTGCTGACTTCGATGTGGCGACCAGCGCAACGCCAGCGCAAGTGATGGAGATTTTTCCCGAGACCTACGCCGTCGGAGCGCAGTTTGGCGTCGTGCTGGTTCCTCTACCAGAAAAACAACGCGGAGAAGGCAGCGAGAACGTCACGGCGAAGGCCGGCGCCGTGGAAGTGGCGACTTTTCGAAGCGATCTCAGCTATTCCGACGGGCGCCGTCCTGATGAAGTCCGATTCAGCCAGGATCCACGGGAAGACGTGGCGCGCCGGGATTTCACCATCAACGGGATGATGCTCGATCCTGTTAGAAATGAAGTCTTCGATTTCGTGGGCGGCCAAAAGGATCTGGACGCCGGGATCATCCGTGCGATCGGCGATCCGGAGCAGCGCTTCGCAGAAGACAAATTACGCATGCTGCGAGCTGTGCGTTTTGCCGCGCGATTTGAATACGCCATAGACGAGCAGACGCTAGCCGCGATTCAATGCCTTGCAGGCGAAATCCAGGTAGTCTCCCGCGAACGCGTTCGCGACGAGCTCACTCGAATGCTCACCGAAGGCCATGGTAGGCGCGCTTCTCTCTTGATGGATCAAAACGGCTTGCTCAAAGAAGTATTGCCTGAAATTTCTGCGATGAAGGGAGTTCAACAACCGCCTGAGTTCCACCCAGAAGGGGACGTGTTCGTCCACACGCTACTTCTGCTGGAAAATCTGCCTCAGCCTTGTTCGCCCGCATTGGCCTGGGGCGCGTTGCTGCACGATGTGGGCAAGCCTGCAACCTTCCGAGTCGCGCCCGATCGCATCCGTTTCGATGACCATGTGGATGTCGGCGTCAAGATCGCGAAAGAAGTCTGCGAGCGCTTGCGGTTTTCTAATCACGATGCGGCCCATGTGCTCGCCCTGATCGACAATCACATGCGCTTCGGTCAGGTCACGCGGATGAAAGAGTCGACTCTGAAAAAATTTCTGCGCCTGCCCGGCTTCGACGAACATTTGGCTCTGCACCGCGCCGACAGCCTGGCCAGTCATCGCAATCTCAGTACGTATCAGTTGCTCCAGAAGAAACTCACTGAGATTCCGCCAGAGGAGATTCGTCCGGCCAAGCTGATCACGGGCGACGACTTGATTGCCACCGGATATACGCCGGGGCCGCATTTCCGCGAGATACTGGAGGCTGTGGAAGATGGCCAGCTTGAAGGACGATTGCCATCGCGCGAATCGGCGCTTAAGTTCGTCAAAAGCGCATTCCCGCTCTGAGGGCGCGGTCTCCTTGTAAGGCCAACGTGCGAGCAACCGGAGTGCTAAAATCGAAATCTCCTATCATCTAAATCTTGGGATATCACAGGCGGAGTCGCAGTGGAACAAGCAGGTGGCGGATTGGAAAAGATTATGGTCGGTGCGCTGCGGCGCGTGCCGCAAGGCGAAGCTCCAGTGCTCGCGTGGCCTCTGGTCTGTGGATCAGTGGTTGCCGGGCGTACCCAGGCCGTGGAGTTTGCCGGTGCAGTGCTACGCGTCGAGGTTCCCGATGCTGGATGGAAGCGCGAATTGCAAAGCCTTGCTCCACGTTATGTTGCGATGCTGAATCGCTATGCCGGTCAAAAAGTGGAGAGAATCGAGTTTTGTGTTTCCGAGAAGACAGGCATGAATCAACGGGCATGAGTTAGCGAAGATGAAGGTCACGGCAAAAGACGTCGCCTACGTGGCTGATCTCGCCAACCTGGAGCTTTCCGGGGACGAGCGAACGGCTATGGTGCGTGATTTGAATTCGATCCTCGATTACGTAGACCGGCTGAACGAACTCGACACCTCGAACGTCGAACCCATGGCGCAAGTGTCGGATCGTTACAGCGTCGACGGATACCGGCAGGGAAGTGATCGATTTGCCTATGCGAATCGCGAGGATGTGGTGGAAGGACTGCGCAAGTCCTTGTCCCAGGATGTGGCGCTGGCGAACGCACCCGACGCAGATGGGACATTCTTCCGGGTTCCCAAGGTGATTGAAAGATAAAAAACCCGCGTGCGTTCGCTGATTCGACAATCATAATCCGCAAATATTTCTGCACTGTACGTTAACTGAATGGAGCCAACTCAACTCACCATCGACGTCGCCCGCTCTGCTGTGCAGGAGCGCAAGACAACCGCGCTCGCGCTAGCCGAGGCGCACTACGCACGCATCGAGAAAGAAGATGAGCAAATCGGCGCCTACCTCACCCTTTGTAAAGAACGTGCTCTTGAGCAGGCGGATCGCATGGACCGCATGGCCGCCGAGGGCAAGCCCCTCCCGCCGCTCGGCGGCGTGCCCGTCGGTATTAAAGATGTGATGTCGACTCGCGGCGTGCGCACCACCGCGGGATCGAAGATTCTGGGCCACTACATTCCTCCTTACGATTGCACGGCGGTGGCGCGCATGGAGGCCGCGGGAGCTGTGGTGCTGGGCAAGTTGAACTGCGATGAGTTCGCCATGGGCTCTTCGAATGAAAACTCAGCATTCCGTCCCGTGCACAATCCGCGAGATTTGACGCGTGTGCCCGGCGGATCCTCCGGTGGTTCGGCCGCCGCGGTTGCCGCCGATATGGCTGTAGTGGCTCTGGGTTCCGACACGGGCGGCTCGATCCGCCAGCCGGCCTCGTTCTGCGGCGTGGTAGGCCTGATGCCGACGTACGGTCGAGTCTCGCGTTACGGTCTGATCGCGTTTGCCTCTTCGCTTGATCATATTGGGCCGTTGGCAAAAACAGTGAAAGATGCCGCGATCGTGCTGCACACCATCGCCGGCCGAGACCCAATGGATTCCACCTCGGCCGATCTGCCAGTTCCTGACTACGTAGCCGACCTGGAAAAATCAGTGCGCGGGCTGCGGCTGGGAGTGGCGAAAGAATACTTTGGCGAAGGACTCGATGCAGAAGTGCGCCAGGCGGCTGAATCGGCGATCGACAAATTGAAAAGCGTTGGCTGCGAGGTGGTTCCAGTTTCGTTGCCACACACGGCGTATGCGATTCCCACGTATTACCTGGTTGCAACCGCGGAAGCGTCCGCAAACCTGGCTCGCTATGACGGCGTGCGCTACAGCTACCGGGCCCCGGGAGTGAAGACACTTTCAGAAATGTACCGGCGCAGCCGCGATGAAGGCTTTGGAGCCGAGGTGAAACGCCGCATCATGCTCGGTACTTACGCGCTGAGCGCCGGCTACTACGATGCGTACTACTTGAAGGCGCAGAAGGTGCGCACGCTGCTCACGCGAGATTTCAAAGAAGCTTTCCGCAAAGTGGATGCGATCGTCACGCCGACAAGCCCGACGCCGGCATTTCGTTTGGGTGAGAAGTCGAACGATCCGCTGGCCATGTATTTGGCCGATATCTATACCGTGACAGCTGACCTCGCAGGGATTCCGGGAATTTCAATCCCGTGCGGCGAGACCAAAGAAAAGTTGCCCATCGGTTTGCAAATTCTGGGGAAACATTTCGACGAATCGACGATCTTGCGAATTGCGCGCGCGTACGAGCAGTCGGCCTAAACTGGCTCGTAGTAACTCTCTCCCGCGCAGGCCCGGCAGAGCACGCTGCTTGCAGTGCGAACTTCGCGGCGGAAGTTGATGCCTTCCCCGCATGCTTCACAAACCACCCGTTCCCCTTTGAATCCGGGAAACTCTTCGGGTGGCAATTCGACCCTCACCCACTGGGTTGTGAATAAGTCATCGTCCGTGATTTCACGATAGGCCAACATCTGTTGCTGGTTCTTGTCCGCGATTTCAGGATGCATCTGGCGGGCGAGGGCCTTCGAAGATTCTTTCGCGGCAATGCGGATCGCCCTTCCGCTGTTTACGTCCACGAACGTCGCCGCAACTTTCCCCCAGTCACGAAATTTCAGCGCCCGCTTGCCCAGGCGGCAGCCCGTGACTACCGCGACAGCATCCGTAGCGCAGCGATCGATCTCGACGAAGGTGACCAACCGCTTGCGGTCTTTTCCCCTCGGATCGTCGATGCCGAGTTTAACCAGGCCCAGCATGGCTAGCCGCACACCCAGCACCTGTCCCGCGCAAAGATGACCGTGGGCTTGCTCGGCATTAATGAGGTATTCGTCGAGGGATTTCATAAAACTGTCAGCGTGCCGCCGTCAGCTTTCAGATTAACACCGGAAGATTATTTCCTTCTCCAGCGCACGCCGTCTTTTGTATTCTCGATAAGAATACCCGCGGCAGTGAGTTCCGCGCGCAGAGCGTCGGAAGCCTGGAAGTTACGTGCACGGCGTGCGGCTTCCATCTCCGCGACTTTCTTTTCGATATCCGCGTCGTCGAGCTGCCCGGACTGCACCGCCTCGCGCAGTTGCTGGCTAACATCTTTTTCACGGCTCTCGCTCGGCGCCCAATCGAGAACCTGCTTCATCCTCAGACCGTCGTCATCTTTAAGCACGGCAAAAATCTCATCAAACTTTTCCAATGCGGCAAGCAATGGAGGAACATCATCCTGCCTGATCGCGCTTGCATCGAGAGCGGTATTGGCCTGTCGCACCATTTCAAAAAGTGCCGCCTGTGCCTGGGCGGTGTTGAGGTCATCGTCCAGCGCGGCCTTCATTCGTTCAACTGTTGCGACCGCGAGCGATTGTATTTCCGAGTTCGCGCCGGAGGAAAAACTTCCCGCCGTCAGGCGCTGGCGAAAAGTCCGCAGTCGTTCGACTGAAACTGCCGCCTGCTTCAATCCATCGAAGGTGAAATTCAACTGATTCCGATAGTGCACCGACGCTAGCAAATATCGGATCGAAGAGGGCCTATGTCCCTTAAGCACCAAGTCGCGCGGGGTGTAAAAGTTCCCCAGGCTCTTCGACATCTTCTCGCCCTCGACCAGCAGAAAACGGACGTGAAACCAGAAACGGGCAAACGTCTTTCCAGTGAAGGATTCCGACTGTGCGATTTCGTTTTCGTGGTGCGGGAAGACAAGATCCTCGCCTCCGGCATGCAGATCAAAACTTTCGCCCAACTCCTGCATCGACATGACGGAGCACTCCAGGTGCCAGCCGGGCCGCCCGGGTCCGATCGCGGATTCCCAGAACGCCTCGCCCGGCTTGGGTGCCTTCCATAGTGCAAAGTCGCGCGCACTGTCTTTGTCGTACTCGTCTACATCCACCCGAGCGCCATCCAGCATGCCGCAAAAATCTTTCTTCGAGAGTTTTCCGTACCGCGGAAATTTCGCGATGCGAAAATAGTAGGAGCCATCGTCGGTACGGTAGGCGAGATCCCGCTCTACCAGCTTGGCCACAAAGTCTGCCATCTGCGCAATATGTTCCGTCGCGCGCACCAGTTTCGGTTGCTCAATGCCAATCATGGCGCAGTCTTCCAGAAACGCCTTCTCGTACCGAGCGGTGTATTGCTGAACGCTGATGCCATCGCGCGCCGCGTTGTGGATGATCTTGTCATCCACATCCGTAATGTTCATCACATAACGCACGGCATATCCGGACTGCCGCAAGAATCGTTGCAGCATGTCCACCGCAACGAAAGTACGGAAGTTGCCGATATGGCCGTAATCGTAGACTGTGGGGCCGCAGGCATACATGCGGACTTCATGTTGGCGGAGAGAATGGAAGTCCTCGACCTGCGAGGACATGGTGTTATAGAGACGAAGAGCCATAGGCCTTGGTGACGCTCAGAGACGAACCCTCAATTCTAGGGGGATGCGCGAAAAAGGGTCAACCAGCCGGTATGTCGGCTGAAGAATGCGAGGCCAGCGCTGGAGTCTGCACACGCAGCCGGTGTTGGACCAGGAAAACATAGTGCAGCGCAGAAATAATTGTGAAGGAAAATGTAGCGCGCAAAAAGACGATGCGCGTAATCCAGATCCAGCGCTCGGGCCAAATGCTTGACAACAAGACGAAGAAAACGGCAGCGATCTGCGAAAAGGTGTTCGCCTTACCGAAAATGCTGGGCCGAAAATCACGCAATCCAGCAATGGCAAACAGCACGGCGCTGGCGGCCAGGATGGAAATGTCGCGGCTGAAAACCAGCACGGTAAACTTCCACGGAATTTTGTGCAGGATGGAGAGCACCAGAAACATTGTGCTCAACAGCAACTTGTCCGCGATCGGGTCGAGATACTGGCCGAGCAGAGTCTGCTGATGCAACTTACGAGCCAGCAGGCCATCCAGGCCATCGCTGAAGCCGGCAATCACGAAGAGCATCAAAGCCCGGAAATAACGTCCCTCCACCAACTCGATCACGACAAAAGGAACGAAAACCATCCGCAGCAACGTGAGTTGGTTCGGCGCCGTGAAAACTTGGGAGAGCGTCATGCCTTTCCCCTCTTCGCGGCAAACGTGGCGCGCATCTTACTGGCCGGGCGATCGCGCGTTACGACAGCAAGAGAAGCGACTAGCGTCGCCGCCGGATTAAGTCCAGTCTGGGTCGAAAAACGCTCGGAGAGCGACGGCAAAGCTCCATCGGAGAGGTCAAGTTCGACTCGTTCGATCCGGTGCATGGGAAAGAAAACGACCGCCGGAGTGAACGGCTCGCCATCCTTCACCATCGTGACCAGATCTTCAAAAGAAGCCAGTTCAACCCCGCTGATGCTGAGTCCTTCGGATGCCAAGGCGACAATCGTGCCCCAGAATTTATCCCTTGGATTGCCCATCGTCACAACTACCATAGCCCCGGGCAGGAATGGACTGCGCGCAATCGTCCCGATGCTAAGACGAGAATTATCCCGCTGAGAGCCTTTTGGCATGGTACGATTGTCGCCGCCCTGCCGGGGCTTTGCAACTGCCAAAAGCTCATAAACCCTTTCGCTAGAGCGAGATTTGATACCTACTGGCGGTCGCCTTCGAATCCTCCTCTTTACGGCTTAATCCATGTGGGTAATTGAAAACAGCCCCCCGGAGGCCGAAAGTAACGGAAGGGTGCCATAACTGATTCTCCCCCCAGCCGCTGTGAGCTCCCAACACTAACTTAGGAGTGTCCCAAGATGAAAGCACTTGGATTGTTGCTTTTCCCGACGTTTGCCATAGCCCTGATGCTGGGGGGGACTGCGCAGGCGCAAAAAGTCGGTGATAACAGCGTTTATTTCACCACCTACTATTCGAATGCGAACACCACGGCTGCGCCCGATCAGACGCTGCGAATCATTAACGACGGCGACACCGGAGCCAACCTGTGGGCATCGCTTTACGTGTTCGATGACAGCCAGGAGTTGCAGGAATGTTGCAGCTGCGTAGTAACGCCAGATGGCGTGACTTCGGAGTCTGTGGACAAGAACCTCACTTCCAACAGCTTGACCACCAAAGTGAACACCCGGGGCATGATCAAGGTCATTTCGTCTTCGGTTGCTGCCGGTGGTCCGAGCAACTACACGAACACGCCGACGGCCGGATTGCGGGTGTGGTCTACCCACATCGAGAGGGCGGCGGCGACCACTGGGGCATTCTACGTCGCCGAAACCCAGGCAGCCGACTCAAACCTCGGCACGTCTGAGAAATGGCTGCTGGAGAACCTGTGCCTCTACTTAAACCTGCTAGGCAGCGGGCAGGGGGACTGCACCTGCACGCCAGAAGACTCCGATTTTTAATAGGAGAGAATTGCTTAGGAAAAACGATCGGGGTCTCCCGATCGTTTTTCTTTTGACCGTCGAAAGCCCTTTCGACTTCACGCCTAATGAAAGTAGATAAGGCCGGCCGTACGATTGGATTGGAACCCAACCTGCCCAGATTTTTCCTCCCTCGAATTCATTTTGCGGGGCTTAATGCCGGAGTTAAGATTGGGAACCGTATTTTCCAGACGAATGAAACCCCACTCTTGCAGGATTTTTTCCCGCCGCATAAGCCTGATCCTTGGTATTTGTTGGATCCTCACACCGTTGGCTGAGTGCAGGCAAAATATTGGCGACCAGCCCGCCGTTGGTCAAAGACAAACAGAAGGACTCAAGCCGATTCTGGAGTACATCTCCTCCGCCTGGGATAGTCTCACCCGCTCCATGAGCGATTGCAAGAGTGTTGTCGACCCAAAGATCAAAGCCTCTCCCGTAATATATTTGCCCGCTGGTTTTAGCGAACCCGAAGCTCTGCGCAAGCTCGCCGGCGAGTGCGACGTGCGTGTAGAGCATCTTCCCGTAAAAATTGACCATCTGGGGGAAATCGACACCACCAAAATACAGCCTCCCGGATTGCTCTATCTTGAGCACAAGTATGTGGTTCCCGGGGGACGTTTCAACGAAATGTATGGATGGGACAGCTATTTCATTATTCGGGGACTGCTCCGCGCAGGACGCGTACAGCTAGCCCGAGGCATGGTGGACAATTTCTTTTTTGAAATTGAAAACTACGGAGCCATGCTCAATGCGAACAGGACTTATTATCTGACGCGTTCGCAGCCGCCTTTTCTGAGTTCAATGTTTGTCGATGTGTACGAGACACTACAAAGAAACGGGCAAGCCGATCCAGTTTGGCTCGCTAAGGCATACGCCGACCTCGAGAAAGATTATGAAATGTGGAATCGCAGCCCGCATCTTGCGGACGACATCGCATTGTCCCGTTACTACGATTTTGGCGAAGGCCCGCCGCAGGAGGCTGTTCAGGATGAAACGGGATATTACCGGAAGGTAGCGAGCTATTTCTTCTTTCATCCCGCGGAAGCGGATAGCTATATTCTGGAAACTCCTCCTGCCGCAGCGCGGTCAGTGGCGGGCTCCGCATACACGCTGCAAGTTTGTGATGTGTCGCAAACGATGCCCCGCGCGGGTTGCGACGAGCGGCGCGAATTCAAGCTGAGTTCGGATTATTACAAGGGCGACCGTTCGATGCGGGAATCCGGGTTCGATGTAAGTTTTCGATTTGGCCCATTCGGCGCCGCTACTCATCACTACGCGCCCGTATGCCTTAATAGTCTGCTCTACAAAACCGAGAAAGATCTGGCGCAGATCAGCCAGTGGATGGGACGCGCAGCTGACGCCGATAGGTGGAGCAAGCGCGCGGGGAAGCGCAAGCAGTTCATCACACGCTACCTGTGGGATGACAAGGCGGGATTCTTTTTCGATTACAACCTCACGATGGGCCAAAAATCCTCGTATCGCTACGCGACGACATTTTATCCCTTGTGGGCCGGCCTGGCCACGCCGAAACAAGCGCGGGCGGTCGAAAAAAATCTGCCGATCCTCGAGAAGCCCGGCGGGTTGGCCATGAGCGCCGAAGACACGGGTGCGCAGTGGGATTTGCCGTACGGCTGGGCAAACATCGAAATGCTGGCCGTTGCGGGCCTGCGCCGTTACGGTTACAACGCGGATGCGGACAGAGTGTCTTATGAATTCCTCTCGACAGTGGCAGAGAATTTCCGCCGCGATCGCTATATTGTCGAGAAATACAATGTGGTCACGCGTTCATCCGAGGCCCATGTGGAACTGGGGTATCAAATGAACGTTGTGGGTTTCGGTTGGACAAATGCCGCATTTCTTGAATTGTTAGGCGCCTTGCCCAAGGAGATGAGCGACCGCTTAGCGGCCGAACAGGATCGACCTTTGGAACCGAGATCAAAGTAGCCGAGTTCATTGATGGTCGGCCTCCGTTTGCAATCTTTCGGCCAGCTTCAATTCGCTGTCGGCTTCATCTTTTTTCCCCATATCGCGGTAAGCCTGGCCCAACAAATGATGGGTTGTAGGATTTTTAGCATCCATATTTGCCGCCCGCTGTAGAGCTCTTACTGCCAGTTCAAACTCGCCTTTCTTTTCCAGCACCTTCCCCATGAGGATGTACGGCCCCGTCGAAGTGGCGTCGAGCCAGATCGAACGCTGCAAAAGACGTTCGGCATCGTCAAACTTTTGGATGCGCGAGTACGCATCAGCTAGTTTGTAATAGGTTTGCGCGTGTCCCGGATTGATCGCCAGTTCTTTTTGAAATTCCGCAATTGCCTCGGGGACACGAGATTTGTACAGATACAATTCTCCGAGCAGGAAATGAACCAGGGGAAGCTTGGGATCGAGAGTAGCTGCCTTCTGCGCGTATTCTTCAGCGATCGGGTCGAACTCCTGGCGCAACAACATGCGCGCCGTAAACATATAGCTGGCGGCAGAGTCAGACGGAACGTCAAACATTCGAGCAAACGCTGTACGCGCGCGCGGATAGTCTTTGGTTTGGATGTAGCAAATGCCCAGAATATACGCGGCATCCACGTTCGCTCGTGGATACCAGCCTTGTACTCTCTCAAGCAGCGGAATCGCGTCCCCCGGATGCCCTCCAAGGTAAAAGGACAGCCCCAGCAATTGTGCGGCCTCACCGCTTCCCGGATCCGTTGCTATGGCCTTCTTCAAATACTCGATTGCTTTGGGGAAGTCGCTCTTCTTGTAGTAAGCCGTGCCCAGTTCCAGATCGATGCCTTTCGCGGCGGGATTGTTGGCTTGCAACGCTTGCAAATTAGCAATCGCCTCGTCAAATTTCCCGTCCTCCATTAACTTGCGCGCCGGCGCCCGGTCAGCCGTGGCGGAGACCGGCGCGGAATTCTGAGCTACGGCCGCATTCGATGTTGATTGCCGAGCGAATCCGGGCGTGAGGAGAATCCCGAGACAGCCCAAGCGTCCTATCGCCCGAATTTTCACAATCGGGTTCATGGTTCGATCCCAGATAATCAAAGCTCTACCCAACAGCCAAGTGCAAAGTCATTCGTGGCGCGACTCATCTTTGGTTTATTTCACGCTGAAGTTCCGCCAGATTCTCTTTTGCCAGCGCGTTACCCGGGTCTATTTGCAAAGCGTGCTCAAAGTGCAACTTTGCCTCAGAGAATTTTCCCATCTCTGCCAAAGCGCTCCCCAAGTTTGCTTCCGCGTTTGCGTCAGATGGCCGCGCTTGCAGAGCCAGCAAAAACTGTCTCGAGGCTCCATCGAAATCGTTGCGCGAAGCCAGAGCGTTGCCCAGGTTGTAGTGCGCATCGAAATAGTCGGGTCGAGTTTTCAGCGCCACTTCCAGGAAACTCGCAGCCTGATCGGGATGACCCTCTGCCAGCAGCACCGATCCCATTGCATTGTTGGCAACCGCGTCCTCGGGACGAAGGCGCAGCGCAATTTCGTATTCCTGCATTGCATGGTCTAGTTGTTTCCGCGCTTGAAGCATGGCTGCAAGATTGTAATGCGCTTCGAAGTCCGCAGGATTTTTCTCCACGTTGTGCTCGGCGAGTGCCTCTTGCAGCACCATCCGGGGATCGCCTTCAGCGCGGGCAAAATGTACTGGAAGAACCTGCAACCAAAGATGGCACATCTCATCGGTGGATCTGTTGCCGCTTTTCACCCTCGCCGGCGGATGGTTTGGATTTAAAGGGTTTTCATCCGAGTTGTCGTAAACATATCGAAGACTCACTGTTGTGCCCTTCGGCAACAACACCGGTTCGGCGTAGCGATACACTGCCTGCCAACTCAGGTTCCATCTCGGAATATGAATCAGAGTCTTCTTCCTGCCATCCGGCAGTGTGGCGAAAGCCTGAATATCTCTTCCGAGGTAGTGAGCATGCGGATAGATGGCTAGAAGATCGACATCGATGGGCAGGGCAAAGTCGTCAGTGACCAGAAAATCTTTTTGGCCTGCGGGAATATCGAGCTTGGCATCGTTTTCAAGTTGCAGCAGCATGGGCAACTTGGTCGCGGGTTGGGAAGCGAAGTATAGGCCTATGCTGGGTTGAATCACCTCGCTCTTACCCGAGGGCTGCAGATGCGTGTTGAGAATAAGATCTGTGCCCTTGTCCAGTCGAAGCTCCATACCTTCCGGTTCTGTGTAGGGAACCGTACCCGGCTTCCAGAAAAGCAGGTGACTGTCTGGGTCGAAAACCTGCGATTCGAGCCGAATTTCCATTCCACCAAAACCAGCGCCGGGCGCGGCTTCCCGTCGCCGGGACTCTTCCTCGCGGTCGACCAGAATGTTGGCATGGTGGACGTAACGTTTGTCGCCCGGCCGAATTTCAATTGCCTTTACCCAACGGGTTTCTGTGATGGGCAGTCGAAAAATGAAATTCCAGTAGGTATCGGTGCCTTCCGGCAGAAGGATCAGCGGCTTCTCCGCCTTCAGAATTAAATCAGGCGTTCCCAGCCTCCAGCCTTCGGTAAACTTTGGTTCCGCGGGCCGATCCGCGGGGCTGCCTTCTTCCGCACCCTGTTCCACCCACTTCTGAATGAGATCGATCTGAGCTTGCGGTAACGGCATTTCATCAGCAAACTTCAACTCCTGGGGCTCAGGCAGCCAAGGCGGCATATTTCGCGTGCGCGTAACCTCCCGGATCTGTCGGGCATGTTTTTTCACATCTTCGTAAGTCAAAAGCGAGAACGGCCCAGCTTGATCGGGACGATGGCACGAGGTGCACGAACCAAAAATGATAGGAGCAACGTCGCGATTGAATGTAACGGTCGAGTCGCCTGCGCCCGCTTGCACCGATCGGTGCGGAGACCCTTCACCAATCGCAGTTCCTATTGCGCAAGCGCCCAGAGCCATCGCGAAAATCGCAGCTGCTCTCATGTGCATTATTCACTCCACATCCGATATGTAGCACCCCACCCCCTTGACGGCACTCTCGGGCGCTGGTTTTCTTGCGATTGCCGCCTGGATCGCGTCACTTAATTCATGTGTCGTGGGTGCGGGACGCGAGCGGCCAAACTCCACATACCAATTATCAATGCGCCCGTGATACACGAGATTGTGATCCCGATTGAACACTGCCGCCTCCGGAGTAATCTCTACTTGGGCCCGCTTCACCAGTATGTGCCACGGATCGCGCAGAGCCTGCAACCGGTATCCATAATCTGAGAGATATTGGCGGATCGCCTGCGGAGTATCGTCCTTGTCCGGATAGATCAGAAAAAAGCTCGTGTTATCGCGATAGTGCGCGCTGATCTCCTGAATCACAGGTGCGTACCGGCTTGAAATTGGGCAATCCCGCCGGAGGAATACCAGCACCACCACTTTCCCGGACGTCGCGGCAACCGGGTCCACTGCATTGCCGTTAAGATCGAGCGCGGACCGTTGTGTTTGGGCTACGGTTGCAGGAAACAAGCCAGCAAAGAATATGCTGACCATCAAACTACTCATTCGCAAAGCTGATCGACCTGTACTCATGCCTTACTCGATCGCCAGTCAAAATTCTAGGACTACTGTTCGTCGCTGTCCATTTCGCGTAGCAAATTTAAGCAGTCCCTCACGGGACACATTTCGATGGCACTTGGTTGAGGTCTTTCAGCAGTTGCCTCGCCGTAGCCAGATCGGGGTTGAACTCGAGTACCCGAAGCGCTGCAGAGCGAGCCTCGTCGACTTTTCCTTCATCGCAGTAAGCTCGAGCCAAGTTAAGCCCGATGCTGCTTCGCGCGGGTGCATGTTCGAATGCCTTCTGCCAAAGAGCAATTGCATTTTGCAACTTCCCAGCCTTTGCTTCGATCACGGCGAGATTGGTGGAGGCATCGACTAAGTCCGGGTCAATCATCAATGCCTTTTGATAAAGTGCGAGAGCGCTCTCGGTAGAGCCGTGCTTCTGATCAATGTAAGCC